>JALHRP010000009.1 GCA_022841365.1 Chitinophagaceae bacterium
GCTGTAAACCGTGCTGCAAGAAATTATCTGCACAATAATGGCTTTATGGATATTGAAACGCCCTTCTTAATTAAATCAACTCCTGAAGGTGCAAGAGATTTTGTAGTGCCAAGCAGAATGAACCCGGGACAGTTTTATGCATTGCCGCAAAGTCCGCAAACATTTAAGCAATTGCTGATGGTGAGTGGATACGACCGTTACTACCAGGTGGTGAAATGTTTTCGTGATGAAGATCTGCGTGCCGATCGTCAACCGGAGTTTACACAGATTGATTGTGAAATGGCTTTTGTTGAACAGGAAGATATTCTCAATATGTTTGAAGGAATGGTGAAAGCCATTTTCAAAGACGTAAAGAATATTGATTATACAGAAGCGGTTGAACGTATGACCTGGGAAGAAGCGATGTGGCAATATGGAAATGATAAGCCTGATATTCGTTTTGAAATGAAGATCTGCAATCTCAAATTTCCTGCACATACATTCCCAACAAAGGAAAATCAATCAGGTTTGATTGATGCTGCAGATTTTAAAGTGTTTGATGAAGCAGAAACAGTTGTTGCTATTGCTGCTCCGGGTTGCAGTGAATATACACGCAAGCAAACCGATGAATTAACGGAGTGGGTAAAACGTCCGCAGATTGGTATGAAAGGGTTGGTGTTCATCAAGTGCCTGCCCGGATCACCAGAGACGGGCAATGCTGTAACATACAAAAGCAGCGTAGATAAATTTTACAGCGAAGAAAAATTAAGAGCCATTGCGGAAGCAAGCAATGCAAAAGCTGGTGATTTGATTCTGATCCTGGCAGGTGCAGAAGAACGTACACGTAAAGCCATCAGTGATCTGAGGATGTACATGGCCGATAAGTTAGGCTTACGTAAAGCTGATGATTTTAAATTATTGTGGGTGCTCGACTTTCCGTTGTTTGAATTTGCATTGGAAGATCAGGATGGAGGCGGTGCCGGCCGTTGGGTAGCAAGGCATCATCCGTTTACAAGTCCAAAGCCTGCACACATTGAAATGATGATCAACAACAATCCAAAAGTTGAAGATCTTGATAAATATCTGGAACATCCATATGCAAACATCAAAGCCAATGCATACGATATGGTATTGAATGGAAATGAAATTGGCGGAGGTTCTATCCGCATTTACCAACGTGAACTGCAGGAGAAAATGTTTGCTGCATTGGGTATGAATGCTGAAGAGCAGCTACATAAGTTTGGTTTCTTACTCGGTGCGTTTGAATATGGTGCACCACCGCATGGTGGAATTGCCTTTGGTTTCGATCGTTTGTGTGCAATCCTTGGCGGCAGCGAAAGCATCCGTGATTTCATTGCTTTCCCAAAAAACAATTCAGGAAGAGATGTGATGCTCGATGCACCAAGTGCAATTGATGCCAAACAGTTTGATGAGTTGCAGATAAAATTGAATTTGAAATAAGATGAAAATCTTTAATCCCCGGATATTAAAATGGCTATGCATCATTTTAATTCTGTCATTAGTTACTTTGTTAATTTCTCTGGGGGATGAAATTTTTACAAATAAGAGCCGTAACGACTGGGCTTTTACAGCAATGTTTATCTTCTTTTGTATCCCGGTAGCAGGATACATAGTTACAATACGGTATTGCAACAGAATGATCAGTGAAAAGCAGATTAGTCAAATAAAATCAGGGTTTATTTTTTTTCTTATAACCTGCATTCTTTGTTTTGTTTTTTCTGTAATCACTTTATTCCTGATATGCTTTGCAATTATAACCTCTGTTAATGAAGGTGAGCCATTGCCCGAGAGTGAGAACTTAGGCGATCTGTTAGCGATGATTGCTATTGTTATTTATGCTGTAGTTGGACCTTTTGTTTTTTTACTGCAATTGCAACTCAGGAAACAACTGCTTGCAGCAAAAGACCATTCAATTGATTGGCTGATTGATTCCATTGGAACAGAAACAAATAATTCAGATGATTAAAAAATTCACATTTTACCGCATATCTTCTTACTTCCTCATCATCATTGCAGCACTCTTTGGGTTCATGTCTTTGTTTGCATTGCTGATTGCATTAAGCAATCCTGCTTTATTGCTGAATGTGTTTGTGATTGTTGCGGTAGTGATCTACAGCTTCAGCAGTTTTGTTTTTCTTGTAAAGGGAATTGATCAGCAGCAGCGCATGAAATCAGGCATGCAGGATCTCATCAAAGTAAATGCTTATGTGGCAGTTCTTTTTGTAGGCATGAATATTTTTCAGTCTGTCAGCATCCTTCAAAACCCTGCTGCACTTAGTTCAGCAATGAACCAGTTCCCGGCAATGCAAAATACTAAGTCGCCGCTTTCACCCGCCTTTATGTTAAAAATGGTGAAAGCAATTGTATGGTTCATGTTGTTTTATTCATTGGTGCTGGGTGTACATGTATCAGTAACGTTCAGGTTGCTGAAGCAATATGCCGCACTGTTCAACAAAGAGCAGGGCGGTAATGATCAAGTTTAGCAGCATTGAATTGTTTAACACAATCCGTTTCTGAATTCTTCGTTTCTTTAGAATAAATCTCTTTCTATGCGTTCAGCCGGTTGTCTTTTGCTTTTTTTTATTGCAGGCATGATGTCCTGCAAAAAGAAAAACCCAAACCCTGCTCCACCGGACCTGGTACTTCCACTTACAGTTCAAACATTGTTGAATGTGAGTTACGGTTCGGATGCCAGAAATAAAATGGATGTCTATCTGCCTGCCAACAGATCGAAAGAAACCACACCGGTCATGATCATGATTCACGGTGGCGGATGGACGCAGGGCGACAAAGCAGATTTTGCTGCCTTTGTTGATACCATGAAAAGAAGATTGCCATCCTATGCTATTTTCAACATCACCTATCGCCTTTCTGCAAATGGTCAAAACCTGTTTCCTTCACAGGAACAGGATGTAAAACAATGCATAGAATACATCAACAGCAAACGAAACGAATACAGCATTTCAACAAAGTACGTATTGATTGGTGCCAGTGCAGGTGGTCATTTGGCATTATTACAATCGTATAAATATACTTCACCAATAAAAGTAAAAGCAGTGGTGTCGTTCTTTGGTCCAACTGAATTAACACAGTTGTACAATAATCCTCCCAATGCGTTGATACCTCTTTTGCTGTTTACAGTAACAGGAACAAATCCAACCGTAAATCCAGCCATCTATCAGCAATCATCGCCTTCAACTTTTGCGGTTTCAACAAGCCCGCCTACATTGTTAATACATGGCGGACTTGATCCGTTGATTCCGGCATCACAATCAACTTTCCTGCGGGATAAATTAAATACCGTTTTAGTACCTAATCAATTTGTTTTTTACCCAAACGGAGGTCATGGAGATTGGGATGCCTCAACTTATTTTGATGCATTTAATAAAACAGAAGCGTTTCTGAAATTGCATAATCCATAGTTGCTGAAAACGGAAAATGGATTTTACAGTGCTCATTTTTCCTTCTGTCATTATAGTAAGTCAGCAAGAATTTTTTATGGAGAAATGGTATAACTTGCCTGCATGCAGCCTCCTTTAGCAGAACGGTTACGTCCACAACAATTGCACGACCTTTTTGGTCAGCAACACCTCACGGGGCAGGGCGGCATTCTGCAAAAAGCGATTGCCAGCGGCAATATTCCCAGTATGATTTTGTGGGGGCCTCCCGGTGTTGGGAAGACAACTATCGCCAATATTATTGCACACAATGTACATGCTACGTATTATCAACTCAGTGCCATCAGCAGTGGTGTAAAAGATGTACGTGAAGTGATTGAACAGGCAAAGCAGGAAACAAAAGCTATTTTATTTATTGATGAGATTCATCGGTTCAATAAAGGTCAACAGGATGCATTGTTAGGTGCTGTTGAAAAAGGAATCATCACACTCATTGGTGCTACAACAGAAAATCCCTCGTTTGAAGTAAACAGCGCCTTGCTCAGCCGCTGCCAGGTGTTTGTGTTGAAAGCATTGGATGAAAAAGATCTGATTCAATTGTTACATAAAGCAATTACAAGTGATGTTGTATTGAAAGAAAAAGGGATCATCTTAAAAGAAACAGAAGCCCTTATCAGATTAAGTGGCGGTGATGCACGTAAGCTCTTAAATATTATCGAACTGGTTGTGGATGCATTTCCCCTCTCTTTTGGAGAGGGGGCAGGAGGAGAGGTTTTTATCACAGATGAGCTGGTGTTGCAAACCATTCAGCAAAAAATGGCCTTGTATGATAAAAGCGGTGAGCAGCATTACGATATTATTTCTGCCTTCATCAAATCCATTCGTGGCAGCGATCCCAATGCAGCAGTGTATTGGTTGGCAAGAATGATTGAAGGTGGAGAAGATGTAAAATTTATTGCCCGTCGTTTGCTGATTCTTGCAAGCGAAGATATTGGCAATGCAAACCCCAATGCATTGTTACTCGCCAATGCTGCATTTGATGCAGTAAATAAAATAGGATATCCTGAGTCGCAACTTATTTTATCACAGTGTGTCATTTATCTCGCCTCCAGTGCAAAAAGTAATACTGCAACAGTTGCTATCGGCAATGCCATGGCTGCTGTAAAACAATTCGGCGATCTGTCTGTTCCCTTGCATATCCGCAATGCGCCAACCAAGTTGATGAAGAATATGGATTATGGCAAAGGCTACCAATATTCGCACAACTATGAAAATAATTTTTCTTTGCAGGAATATTTGCCGGAGAAAATTGTTGGAACAACATTTTATGAGCCGGGTAAAAATAGCAGAGAAGAGGAGATGAGAAAATTTTTGAAACAACTTTGGAAAGAAAAATATAATTACTAATTAATCAACTGTATGAAGCAAGTTTCATTGTTCGTTTTTGTTTGTCTGTTTCTGTTAACAGGACTGAATGCGCAAACCACCATTCAGCGTGATCCTGAAATTGAAAAAATGGTAAATGCTATTTCTTCCGATTCGCTCAAAGCCTACATTCTGAAAATGGTAAGTTTCGGA
Organism: Chitinophagaceae bacterium; assembly: GCA_022841365.1. Taxonomy (GTDB): domain Bacteria; phylum Bacteroidota; class Bacteroidia; order Chitinophagales; family Chitinophagaceae; genus Lacibacter. The sequence continues at coordinate 4,977 of JALHRP010000009.1, forward strand.
ACCCGCCATACCATGAGTACAGTTTCTGATCCAAAGCAAGGTATTGGTGCAGCACGTGAATGGGTGGTTGCCAAGTTTAAAGAGTTTGCCAAACAATCGAACGGCAGAATGACGGCCTTTGTTGATACAACAACATTGCAACCTGATGGAAGACGCATCAGCAAACCGGTGAATCTCGGTAACGCCATGGCAATATTGAAAGGAACCAATCCTGCTGATCAGCGCATCTTCGTCATCAGTGGTCATTTAGATAGTCGTGTTACTGATGTGATGAATGCAACCAGCGATGCGCCCGGTGCAAATGATGATGCAAGTGGAGTAGCAGCAGTACTGGAATGTGCTCGTATTATGAGCAAGTATGAATTTTCTGCAACCATCATTTTTGTTGCTGTAAGTGGTGAAGAGCAAGGATTGCTTGGGGCCAACTTTATGGCAGGAAAAGCAAAAGATCAAAACTGGATCATTGAAGCAGTGTTGAACAATGACATTATGGGTTCAAATAACAGCAGTGAAACAAATATCATCAACAATACAAAAGTGCGTGTGTTCAGTGAAGGATTACCTGCTTATGAATTAGATAAGAATGCTGCAAACATCCGCAATCTTGGATTAGAGAATGATGGCAAGTCGAGACAGTTGGCACGTTACGTAAAAGAAATCGGTGAGCGCTATATTGATAATCTGGAAGTGGTGATGGTGTACCGCAACGATCGTTTTTTGCGTGGAGGCGATCACACATCCTTTATTCAAAAAGGATTTGCGGCGGTACGTATTACAGAGATGAATGAAAACTTCAATCATCAGCATCAGGATCTGAAAACAGACAAAGGAATTGTGTATGGCGATTTGCCTGAGTTTATGGACTTTGTGTATCTGGCAAAGAATACCGGAATCAATCTGGCAACCTTAGCGAATCTTGCAAAGGCTCCATCTATGCCTTTGGACGTAAAGATTGAAACAAGAAGCCTCACAAATTATTCACTCATCAACTGGAAACAACCTGCTGCCGGAAAAGTAAAAGGTTATTATGTGCTGGTGCGTGAAACAACAAGTGCTGTATGGGAAAAGAAAATTTTCACCACTGAAACGAATGTGAAACTCCCTTATTCAAAAGACAATTATTTTTTTGCAGTGCAATCCGTTAACGAAAGCGGTAATGAAAGTTTGCCTGTTGTACCAACACCCGGAAGATGATGAAACTGAATTGGAACCTGAAAAAATTTGAAGCCTTAACTCCCTACGAGTTGTACGATATTATGTGGCTGCGGAACGAAGTGTTTGTTGTAGAACAAAACTGCGTGTACCAGGATGCGGATTATAAAGATCAGAAAGGATGGCACCTGATGGGCGTTGATGAAGAGGGTAAACTGATGGCCTATGTCAGGTTGTTACCGGCAGGTGTTTCGTATGCTGAAGAACCTTCCATTGGCCGTGTTATTACAAACCCTTCAGCAAGGGGCAGCGGCGCTGGAAAAGAATTGATGCAGGTAGCGATCAGTCAATGTGAAGCATTGTTTGGTCGTGCACCCATCAAAATCGGAGCACAGTTTTACTTACTGAAGTTTTACAAGGCACTGGGCTTTGAGCAAACAAGTGAGATTTATCTGGAAGATGGAATAGAACATGTGGAAATGATTCGTTTTTATAAAAATGAATGAGTATTTTTACTGCAGTGCACAAGTAAATACCCCTAAAAGCCTATGTCAGTAAGGGTTTCCACCGATAACATGAAAGAAAAAATTTTGAAGTTCAAAATTTCTTTTCTAATATTGCCTTCAAGTATCCAGTATCTGATAAACCAAATATCCAATTCTATGAAAATTCGTACGCTTCAATTTTCCCTGTACGCTTTTTTCCTTTTCGCCTGCTGTGTTCAATCATTGAATGCACAGATAGGACTTACCACATCAAATTCAAGATTTGAAATAGGTTTGAACATTGGACCTATGAACTTTTTGGGCGACCTCGGTGGTAACCGTGGAAAGGGCACATACGGCCCTAAAGACAATAATATTCCCGTAACAAATTTTATTGGTGGTATCTCAGCTTCATATTATCCGGCAGAATGGATTGGATTCCGTTTGGCAGGTAACATTGGCCAGATGGAAGGTGATGATCGTTTGATCAAGCAAAATCAACCTGCAGATACTTATGAAGGTTCACGCAAATTCAGAAATCTTACTTTCCGTTCTCCCTTGTATGAAGCATATGCAGCAGTAGAGTTTTATCCAACTGCAATGATCAGTTTAAGTAATGGTTCCGGATTACCACGTTTCAGACCTTATCTGATAGGAGGTTTCGGTGTGTTTAAATTCAACCCTCAGGGTTTATATAAAGATCCAACCGGTAAAGAGTCATGGGTTGATTTAAAACCGCTTCGTCTCGAAGGACAGGGAATGGTTGAGACAGGTATTCCTGAGTACAGTCTGGTTTCTTACAATGTTCCTTTAGGCATTGGTATTAAATATGATCTTACTGAACGTTTAACGTTTGGTATTGAGCTGATCCATCGTAAAACCGGAAGTGATTATATTGATGATGTAAGTAACAAATACATTGATCCGGCTTTGTTTGATCAATACCTTGCGCCAAGTCAGGCAGCAATAGCAAAATATTTATCGAACCCAAGTTCATTTTATCCGGGCGTGCCGGGTTATACACCTTACCGTATTGGTAAGAAAAGAGGAAACCCCGAACGCAATGATTCATATTTCTCCAGCACATTCAGGTTAACCTGGAAAATAGGAGATGTATATGCCGATTGGTTTAAGAACAAGAATTCAATGAAATGTCCGCAATATTTTTAGTACTGTATTGCCTTTTATCATAATCCATACCCAAATCCCAATTCATGAAAACTCAGATTTCAAAATCGAAAGTAAAAGTATTACCAAACCCCGAGCTTACAATATGGCTCCTGCGCATAGGGTTGATAGCACTTTACGTCTTATTATTCATTTACAAGAAAAAATTATACCTGTAACTTATTAAGCGGAGTATGCAATAAACGTTAGTCCGTACCCTTTCATTCATTTTCCAATCCTGTGAAAATCTGAATAGAGAACCAGAGACCGATATTTATTTCACCATGCTTCGCTTTTTATCTTCTTCACAGCAATAAATGACTGTTGAAACGCATGAAGCAAAGTATGCAATAAACGTTAGTCCGTACCCTTCTCAAATTTTCCAATCCTGTGAAAATCCAAACCGAGAACCAGAGACCGATATTTATTTCACCATGCTTTGCTTTTTTTCTTTCTTTCTGTCATTCCACAATCAACTTAGTGTAAAAATTTTTGCAAACTATGCAGTAAATGTTCGTCTGTATCCATTTTTTGTTTTCCAATCCTGTGAAAATCTGAATTGAGAACCAGTGACTGATATTTATTTCACCATGCTTTGTTTGTTTCTCTTGGTCCGTACTCTATCCTGTAGCCCCCTTTGGTCGGGGGGCTACTTTTTTTTATTGAAGGAAAGAAGCAGGTTTACTGATCATCCTCATCATCAAAGAAACTGTTTGGATCAAATGGCTCATTGTCTTCAGGAAAAGTGGAGGGATCGTTAAACAGATGCCATTCATCTGGCAGGTCATTTTCTTTGTCAAAACACTTCACCCATTCTACAAATAGTTTACGGAACTCTTCAATTTCGTTCCGCATTACGTGTACATATTTTTCATCCATATCGTGCATAATATGGCAATTCCATACAGCATTTCTCAGTTCGCATACTGCAACTTTTATTACAACGGCCGATTCCATCACAATGCTGTAAACATCATCTACTGCCATTGCACCGCTTATTTTTGCGGGAATTTTAGAAGCATTTTCCATCAGCCAATGACGTGCATGTTCCGCATCTTCTGTTTCGGGTAACAAACTGTTGATGGTTATTGCCAGATTCAGGATTTCTATTGATTTGCGTTTTAATGCTTTGGCATGTTGCTTAACAGGTTTCCAGGATTCACCCGGTTCACCGTCTTCTTTTTCAAAATCATCGGGGTTTAGAAAAAGGTCATCAGATGCTGCCATAAAATGAATTGAAAAGTTATAATTCAACTTTTAAAAATCTTGCTGTGTGGCTTTCTTTGCAATTAACCAATTCTTCGGGTGTTCCTTCAAATAAAATTTGTCCGCCCCCATCACCACCTTCGGGTCCAAGATCAATAATGTGATCAGCCACTTTAATTACATCCATATTGTGTTCAATCACTAAAACAGTGTTACCTCTGTCGGTTAATTTATTCAGTACATCCAGTAAATGTTGAATATCCTGGAAATGCAATCCGGTGGTTGGCTCATCAAGAATATAAAATGTTTTACCGGTATCTTTTTTCGCAAGCTCGGTTGAAAGCTTTACACGTTGTGCTTCACCACCACTCAATGTAACTGCACTTTGTCCAAGTGTGATATAGCCCAGTCCTACATCTTCCAACACTTTTATTTTGCGATAGAGATAAGGTACGGGTTGAAAAAACTCAACCGCTTCTTCCACCGTCATATCTAACACATCAGCAATTGATTTTCCTTTATAACGGATCTCTAATGTTTCACGGTTGTACCTTTTGCCATTGCATTTTTCACAATGCACATACACATCCGGCAAAAAATTCATTTCAATTACACGCATACCGCCGCCTTCACACACATCACAACGCCCTGTTTTTACATTGAATGAAAACCGTCCTGCGTTATAACCTCTGATCTTTGCTTCAGGTACGGCAGAAAACAATGTTCTGATCTCCGTAAAGAAACCACAATAGGTTGCAGGATTGCTTCTGGGTGTGCGGCCAATAGGTGATTGATCAATTTCAATTACCTTATCAATATGCTCCAATCCTTTTATGCTTTTATACGGCATGGGATTGGTTTTTGAATCGTAACAATGTTTGCTTAGAATTGGGTAGAGCGTTTCATTGATAAGAGTACTCTTGCCGCTTCCGCTTACACCGGTAACAACAATCAGTTTTCCTAAAGGGAATTTTGTATTCACATTACGGAGGTTATTACCTGTTGCACCTTTCAGTTCAATAAACTTTCCGTTTCCTTTTCTGCGCTCTGCAGGAACAGGTATACTGTTTTCTCCATTGAGATATTTTGCCGTATCGCTGTGAGAAAGCAATACATCTTTTGGTGAACCTGCAGACACAATGGTTCCGCCATGTTTGCCGGCTTGAGGTCCTACATCAATTAAATGATCAGCTGCCAGCATAATATCTTTATCATGTTCCACTACTAACACACTATTGCCCACATCACGCAGATTTTTCAATGCTTCAATCAACCGATGATTATCCCGTTGATGTAAACCAATACTCGGTTCATCTAAAATATAAGTGATGCCCTGCAGTTGTGAGCCAATCTGTGTGGCTAACCGGATACGTTGACTTTCTCCCCCGCTTAACGTCTTGCTGGAACGGTTTAATGTGAGATACGTTAACCCTACGTTTAATAAAAACTGTAACCGTTCTCTGATTTCTTTCAACACATCCTTTGCAATGGTGGCCTGTTTGCTGCTGATGCGTAATTCCAATCCATCAAACCAGGCGGCAAGGTTATCCAGATTTAATTCGCTCAGTTCAGCTATATTCCTGTCTTCAATTTTAAACCAAAGACTTTCTTTTTTTAATCGGGCTCCGTTACAACTGCCACATGTTTTCAAAGTCATAAACTGAGTAACCCAATCACGCAATCCTTCAGTGCTTTGTGGCGATGCAAACCAACGCTTCAACATGGGAATGATGCCTTCGTAACTGCCGGTGTATTCTAACGGAAGTGTTTCATCATTTACATCAACTTCCAATGAGGGACTGATGTTTTTATCGCCGAACAAAAGCAGATCGAGTTGTTCCTGCGGAATATTTTTTACCGGCACATCCAATTTGATCTTGTACTTTTTTGCAAAAGCAATGACCTGCTGAAACACACTGGCATCACGTTCTTCGCCTAATGGTGCAATGCCTCCTTCCTTTACTGTTTTTGTTTGATCAGGAAGCACGAGCTCCATATCAATGGTATATACATTGCCCAATCCCTTGCAGGTAGGGCATGCGCCGTAAGGAGAGTTGAATGAAAATGCATTGGGTGATGGTTCTTCATAACTCAATCCCGTTTCTTCACACATTAATTGTTTGGAAAACAGAACGACGCCCCCATTTCCTGAAGGTTCGGGAGAAAAAGCATCTGTTTGATGTGATTGTGTTTTATTTTTTGAATTTTGTTTTTTGTTTTTTGGATTTTGAGCTTCAGTGGCAACCATCATCAAATCTTTTCCAAGTTTCAACGTTTGCTGCACACTCTGACTGATACGTAGTTTAAAATCATCACTTGCAATCAACCTGTCTACAACAACTTCTATGTCATGGATTTTGTAACGGTCAACCTGCATTTTAGGAGTAATATCCTGTATCTCTCCATCTACCCGAACTTTTACAAATCCCTTTTTCCGGATGTCTTCAAACAATTCACGGTAATGTCCTTTACGTCCTCTCACCAACGGAGCAAGTAAAGAAATTTTTTGTCCGGCAAAACGATCCAGAATATTGCTCACAATTTCTTCTTCGCTCCACTTCACCATTTTCTTTCCTGTGTTGTACGAATAAGCTTCGCTTGCCCTTGCATACAATAAGCGAAGAAAATCGTACACCTCCGTGATAGTACCAACTGTTGAACGGGGATTTTTATTGGTTGTTTTTTGTTCAATTGAAATAACAGGGGAGAGGCCGGTGATTTTATCTACATCGGGCCGTTCCATATCACCTACAAACTGCCGTGCATATGCGCCGAATGTTTCCATATAACGACGTTGCCCTTCTGCATAAATGGTATCAAATGCCAGCGATGATTTGCCGCTGCCACTGATACCTGTAATCACTACCAGTTTGTTCTTTGGTATACTTACATCAATATTTTTGAGGTTGTGCACCCTTGCACCCGATACTTCGATCTGATCATTACTTGCTTCGTTCATAATTCGTTTTCCGGAAAACCTGTTTGGCCGGACAGCGAATTTACCGTGAAATCACTTACTAAAGTTATTAGGTTTTTAAAAAGAAGGCGCCTGCGGTTTGTACAGGATTCTGTTTAAATAGAAGAGGAGTTCATCTGTTATTCCCTGAACAAAGAGTCGCCGGCCAATATTAAATTTTTGTTATGTGGAAAACTAGGGTGTTCCTGAATTTTGATTTGGCGGGGTTCATGTTAACTTAACATGTGATTGTGAGCAGACAATAATTCATATAAAACCCACACGTATGAGCATAGCCGTTTACAATGCCGTTCCAATGATTCTTCATGACGGGAAAGAAGAATATCGCTTTACCTTAAAATTAAGTCCTGCAACAGAGAGTTTCCGACTTGAAAGCGGAATGATCAAACGCAGCATTTTTATTGGTAAACGGATGTTTAACCGGCTGTTTCAGTTTGTGAGAAATGAATATGGCTATACACTTGGCCGCATTCAGTACGATGATGAACAAATGAAAAAAGGATCTGCAGTTACTGAACAACATGATCAGTTTCGTTTTACAATCAATGAAAAGGAAGGCATAGAAGTGATGTTTGAAAATGAAAGTGTACCCCAAAAAAAAGTTTCAGCAACCATTCCTCTCCAATATGAAAATGAAGTGGAGAAAAAAGCACATTTAAGAGCATTGATTCCATCAGTTCTTGCAGCATTAATCTTAACACGTGAAAAGCAACCGGCGTTTTAACAATTGTTAGCTAAAGAAATTTGGTTGGTATTTTTTTTTACAACTACATTTGCGCAGATCTTTTAACACTGGTTTACTAAACCAGTCCGCTTATCAAGAAAGGCAGAGGGTAATGGCCCAATGAAGCCTTGGCAACCTCTTTCAATTGAAAGAAAAGGTGCCAATTCCATCCTGAAAAGGGTAGATAAGTCAGATTTACAGCTTCAACTAATTCATTTTAATAGCAAAGCTCATCTGATTTATCGGGTGAGCTTTTTTGTTTCAGTCATACAGGGTCTAAAACAGAAAGCCGGTCTTACTCTTTCTTGAAAGCAAAGAAACGTGAATGATTTATGAAGAGTAAACTGCAGCAAATGAAACAAACAGTTGTTATTAAAAGCATTGGCAAAACTTTTACAAATTCTTTTTTGTACAGATCAGAAAACCCCACTACTTTTGTCGGGTATTCATACTTCATGTACAATCACAACAACGATAACCGAATTACTATTACTGCAGCTATGCAGTGTTGTTGTATTTGTTGTATGCCGTAAGGCATACCAACTTTTTTCCGACCCCGCCAGACGGGGAGGTTCCATACACATCGTTTCTTCCTTTTTTTTTAAATAATCTTCATCATTAAATATTTTTTATGAGCAACACGTTACATTTTGAAACATTGCAATTACACGCTGGTCAGCAAATTGATCCAACAACAAAAGCACGTGCAGTACCTATTTATCAAACAACTTCTTACGGGTTTGACAACAGCGAACACGCAGCAAACTTATTCGGACTGAGAGAGTTTGGCAATATCTATACACGTATCATGAACCCTACTACCGATGTGTTTGAACAACGCATTGCAGCTTTAGAAGGAGGTGTAGCTGCATTGGCAGTAGGCAGCGGACAGGCATCTCAGTTTCTTGCACTCAATAATATTTTACAGGCTGGCGATAATTTTGTAACCACTTCTTATTTATACGGTGGTACTTACAATCAATTTAAGGTGGCGTTTAAACGTTTGGGTATTGAAGCACGATTTGCAGATGGTGATGATGCCGAAAGTTTTGTAAAGCACATTGATAAAAATACAAAAGCGATTTACCTCGAAACAATCGGTAACCCACGGTTGAATATTCCTGATTTTAAAAAGTTTGCTGACTTGGCAAAAGAATATGATCTGCCATTGATCGTTGATAATACGTTTGGTGCAGGTGGTTATTTGTTCCGCCCACTTGAACATGGTGCAAACATTGTGGTTGAAAGTGCAACGAAATGGATTGGCGGACATGGTACAACCATTGGTGGTGTAATTGTTGACGGTGGAAATTACAATTGGGGCAACGGTAAGTTTCCACAGTTTACAGAACCAAGTGAAGGTTATCATGGATTGAAATTCTGGGATGTGTTTGGCGAAGGCAATCCGCTTGGGTTACCCAACATTGCGTTCATCATTCGTGCAAGAGTGGAAGGCCTGCGTGATTTTGGTTCTGCACAAAGCCCGTTCAATTCATTTTTATTATTGCAAGGTTTGGAAACATTGTCGCTCAGAGTACAAAGGCATGTTGATAATGCACAGAGCTTAGCAGAATGGCTTGAACAGCATCCATCTGTTGAGTATGTATTGTATCCCGGCTTGAAGAGCAATCCTTATCATGAACTGGCAAAAAAATATCTCACTAACGGATATGGTGGCGTTTTGCAAGTGGCCATTAAAGGGGGAAAAGAAAATGCTGCGAAGTTTATCAATTCATTGAAGCTGATCAGTCATTTGGCGAATGTGGGTGATGCAAAAACATTAGCGATTCATCCTGCAAGTACAACACACGAACAATTGAGTGAAGCAGAGCAGGTTGCTGCCGGTGTTGCACCAAATCTTGTTCGTTTAAGTGTAGGTATTGAGCACATTGATGATATTAAAGCAGATCTGCAACAGGCTTTTCAAAAAGTATTTGAAAACAACCTCACCCCGTCCCTCTCCTAAGGAGAGGGCCATCAACGCACAGCCCCTGCTTAATATATCAGTAAGATGAATTCGCAAAACCTGAGTATAGATAAAAAGATGAAATGCTTAATTCATACAAATAATAATTATAAAACAGTCTGGCCTCCCTCTCTTTGGGAGAGGGAATGAGGGTGAGGTTGTATAAATGCTTAATTACAAAAGATGAACAGTGATAAAAAGCCTGGCCTCTCCTCTTCTTCGGAGAGGGGAACGAGGGGTGAGGTCTTTACATACAATAAACCATTCAGACTTGAGTCGGGAGCTTTGCTCAATCAATATCATTTGGCATATACAACGCTTGGTGAATTGAATGAAACAAAAGATAATGCCGTTTGGATTTTTCATGCACTAACTGCAAACAGCGATCCATCAGAATGGTGGAGTGGTTTAGTTGGTGAAGGAAAGTTATTTGATCCGGCAAAACATTTTATTGTAGGTGTGAACATGCCCGGCAGTGCATATGGCAGCATTGGCCCGTTGGATATTAATCCGTTAACAGATAAGCCATACTATCACGATTTTCCCTGGTTTACCACAAGGGATATGATCCGTGCTTATGATCCATTGCGCAAGTTTTTAGGGATTGAAAAAATATACATCGGAATTGGTGGAAGCATGGGCGGACAGCAATTGCTGGAATGGGCCATTGAAGAGCCGCAGTTGTTTGAACATATTATTCCCATTGCAACCAATGCCTATCACTCAGCCTGGGGTATTGCTTTCAATGCATCGCAACGTTTGGCCATTGAAGCTGATTCAACCTGGAAAAATAAAGCTGAAGATGCAGGCACTGAAGGTTTGAAAGCTGCAAGAAGTATTGCTTTGCTATCGTATCGTCACTATGATGCTTATGGCATCAGCCAGATTGAAGAAAGTAATGATGTACTGGAATCATTTAAAAGCGAATCGTATCAGCGTTACCAGGGAGATAAATTAGTGAAGCGTTTCAATGCGTTCAGTTATTATTTCCTCAGTAAAGGAATGGATTCACACAATGTTGGCCGCAGCCGTATTTCCATTGAAGGAGCTTTAAAAGAAATTACTGCCAAAACACTGGTGATCGGTATCAGCAATGATGTGTTGTTCCCTGTCAGTGAACAACAGTTTTTGGCGAATACTATCAGCGGAGCAAGTTTTAAAAGTATTGAATCGTTTTATGGTCACGATGGATTTTTATTAGAGTACGATCAAATCAGCAAGGCCATTACTCATTTTTTACAGCAGTCACAGAAAACAGATTTTAAAAAACAATTAACCGGATAATCATGTCATCAGATAAACAGTTGGTCATAGGGCTTTTTGGATTTGGAGTAGTAGGCGAAGGATTGTATAAAATATTGCAGCAAACACCTTCGTTAAGGGCACGAATCAAAAAAGTTTGTATCAAAAACCCAAATAAAAAGCGAAATGCACCCGATGAGTTATTTACAACAGACAGAGATGTGTTGCTCAACGATCCTGAAATAAATGTAATCGTAGAAGTGATCAATGAAAGCGAACCGGCTTTTTACATCGTATCAACAGCATTAAAGAGTGGAAAAGAAGTGGTGAGTGCCAGTAAGAAAATGATCGCAGAGCATTTGCCTGAACTGTTGCGCTTGCAAACTGAAACAGGTATTTCATTTTTGTACGAAGCATCCGCTTGCGCTTCTATTCCGGTGATCCGTAACCTCGAAGAGTATTATGATAATGATTTGCTGCATGGCATTCGTGGTATTGTAAACGGCAGTACCAATTACATTCTCACAAAAATGTTTGAAGAGAAACTCGATTTCAAACAGGCGTTGTTACAGGCACAGCAATTGGGTTTTGCAGAAGCCGACCCCACATTAGATGTGGATGGATGGGATGCAGTAAATAAATGGGTGATTCTGTTATTACATGCATACGGCATCGTTTCGCATCCGGATGATGTGTTGTTCACCGGAATTCAAAATATTCAGGGATCAGATGCTGCTGTAGGAAGGGAGAAAAATTTCGAGATCCGTTTGGTAGGACAGGCAAAGAAATTACAGAATGGTAAAGTAGCTGCGTTTTTATTGCCACAATTTGTAAAGCACGATGATCATTTGAGTTTTGTAAAGAACGAATACAACGGAGCAGTGGTAGAAAGTTCGTTTTCTGATAAGCAGTTTTTTTATGGCAAAGGTGCAGGTTCATTCCCCACAGCATCTGCTGTGTTGAGTGATCTGTCTGCTTTACGTTACGATTATAAATACGAGTACAAGAAATTATATTATCATCAGCCAAATGAACTTACCAGCGATTATTTTCTGAAAGTATACCTGAGCTTTGACGATTGGAATACTATTCCAAAAGATAAGTTTGAGTGGATTGAAGAGTGGCATGCAGAAAGTGATCGCAAGTATTTAGTGGGTGTGTTGCATGCAACTGAGCTGAAAGAAAATAATTGGTGGAGAGAAAACGGCACATCACTTATTCTGTCTCCCGAACCAATTATTGAAGATGTGGAGATTCGCAAGCTCAAAAAAAAGAGTCTTGAATTAGCAGGCTTAAACGTTAACTGATCATGAGTTTACAACAACAAATAACCGAACTGGAAAGTCTGCTGCAAGGTAAAAGTCTTGCAGCGGCTCTACAGTTGTTAAGCGAACGTTTTAACGGCAACATCGTTTTTTCAACCAGCTTTGGTTTGGAAGATCAGGCCATCAGCCATTTGATCTTTTCTGAGAAATTGCCAATCGATGTATTTACACTCGACACCGGTCGTATGTTTACAGAAACATACAGCACCTGGCGTTCAACATTGGAAACTTATCAGCAACCGCTTCATGCTTATTATCCCAATGCAGAAAAGTTGCAAACTTTTGTAACAGAGAAAGGCCCGAATTCTTTCTATGAATCCACTGATAACAGAAAAGAATGTTGTAGCATTCGTAAAGTAGAGCCATTAAAACGTGCATTGAAAGGTAAGCAGGTTTGGATCACCGGTTTAAGGGCTGAGCAAAGTCCCGATCGCCAATCTACATCTCAACTTGAATGGGACGAAGGCAATCAGATCATCAAGTTTCACCCCATCCTGCATTGGACATGGGATGAACTGAATCAGTTCATCCGGGAAAATCAAGTTCCATACAATTCTTTACACGACAAAGGTTTTGTAAGTATTGGCTGTGCTCCCTGTACAAGAGCCATCCGTCCCGGCGAAGATTTTCGTGCCGGCCGCTGGTGGTGGGAAGATAAAAGCAACAAGGAATGCGGCCTGCATGTACACACCGAATCAGGTGTGGAAAAGAATTCCTGAACACAATAATGGTTTACGTAATTAAAAACATCTGTTAGGCTTTTTTGACCTTATATTTGCATACAAACCCTACCTGATAAGTAGGATAATAAATAAAACATGAGTCAGTATCGTTTAAATTATCTGGAGCAGTTAGAAGCGGAAAGTATTCAGATCTTCCGTGAGGTGGCTGCGCAGTTTGAGAAGCCGGCCCTTTTATTCAGCGGTGGAAAAGATTCTATTGTGATGGTTCATTTGGCAAAGAAGGCTTTTGCTCCCGGTAAAATTCCGTTTCCTCTAGTGCATATTGATACAGGGCATAATTTTCCTGAAGCATTGGAATTTCGTGATTGGTTGGCGAATCAGGTTGGCGCTACGCTTGTTGTTCGTAAAGTAGAAGATACCATTAAACAACGCAGCTTGACAGAGCCCAAAGGAAAATTCCCCAGCCGCAACTGGTTGCAGACTTATACATTGCTCGATACCATTGAAGAATTTTCATTTGATGCATGTATTGGTGGTGCACGGAGAGATGAAGAAAAAGCACGTGCAAAAGAACGCATCTTTTCTGTGCGTGATGAGTTTGGTCAATGGAACCCCAAACTGCAACGTCCTGAATTATGGAATATATACAACGGCCGTATTCACAAAGGTGAGAACGTTCGTGTGTTCCCGATCAGCAACTGGACTGAATTAGATATCTGGAATTATATCCGAAGTGAAAAAATTGATCTGCCTTCTATTTATTTCGCACACGACCGTGAAGTGATTTTACATGAAGGTCAGTTGGTAGCAATGAGTGAATATGTTCAACCATCAGCCGATGATAAAATTATCACCAGGCGTGTGCGTTACCGTACTGTTGGTGATATGACATGTACAGCTGCAGTGGAATCAACTGCAACAAACTTAGACGAAGTAATTGAAGAGATCATTGCAACACGCATCAGCGAACGTGGTGAAACACGTATTGATGATAAAGTAACAGAAGCTGCAATGGAAGACAGGAAGAAGAATGGGTATTTCTAAGACAGGACGCCCCCTCCGCCCCCTGAAGGGGGAACTGCACAACACAGCCCTCGCTTTTAAAAGGGTATAATTAAAAGTTTAGTGGTGGCTATTTGATGAGTAGGGAACATAATGCAAGATATTTGAATAACAAGCTGGAAGAAATAGGTAAGATGAGGAATTATCAATTCATGAATAAAGATAAAGAGTACGAGTCTTACAATGATGAATCGAATTAAACAGAAGTTAATTTGAAGTGATTAACAGGATAACAGAATAAAAATATTTTTTAGCATCAGTAACTGTGAAACAATAGTACTGTATTTAAACACCCCTTTAGGGGATGGGGGCTTACTATGGACTTATTACGTTTTATAACCGCAGGTAGTGTAGATGATGGCAAAAGCACATTAATCGGTCGTTTGTTGTACGACAGCAAAAACATTCTGATTGATCAATTGGAAGCATTGGAAAAATCAACCAAGAACCGTACTGATGGTTCTGTTGATCTGGCGTTGTTAACCGATGGCTTGCGTGCAGAAAGAGAACAGGGAATTACCATTGATGTGGCGTACCGTTATTTCACCACACCAAAACGGAAATTCATTATCGCTGATGCGCCCGGTCATGTGCAGTACACACGAAACATGATTACCGGTGCAAGTAACGCCAACCTCATCATTATTTTGGTTGATGCAAGACAAGGCGTAGTTGAACAAACACGACGTCATTCCATTATTGCTTCTTTACTGAAGATCAAGCATGTGGTAGTAGCTATCAATAAAATGGATCTGGTTCAATACTCGCAGGATGTGTACAACAATATTGTGATTGATTATGCAGATGTGGCGAAGCAATTAGGGTTGAAAGATGTTACTTATATTCCCATCAGTGCTTTGAATGGCGATAACATTGTAGATAAATCTGAAACAATTACCTGGTACGAAGGGAAACCATTACTTGAGTTTCTGGAGGCTGTTGAAATTGATAACGACATCAACTTAACTGATCCACGTTTCCAGGTTCAGTTGGTGATTCGTCCGCAAACAGAAGATCTGCATGATTACCGTGGCTATGCCGGACAGGTAAGCAGTGGTATTTACAAAGTAGGTGATAAAGTAACCGTATTGCCTGCAGGTATTGAAACAACCATCAGCACATTAGAAGTGGGTGGTAAATCGGTTGATGAAGTATTTGCTCCGCAAAGTGTAACCATTCAATTGGCCGATGATATTGATATCAGCCGTGGCGATTCAATTGTAAAATCAGATAACCTGCCGCAGGTGAGCAATGAACTGGATGTAATCCTTTGCTGGATGGATGAGAAACCATTGATCCCAGGTAATAAGTATTACCTGCAGCATGGCAGCCGTTTGGTTCGTTCTGTTGTAAAGCAGGTGGAATATAAATTGGATGTAAACAGTTTACAGCAGCAATCAGTGGATGGAAATGTAAAATTGAATGAAGTGGTAAAAGCTGTCATCAAAACTGCATCGCCATTGGTGTTCGATTCATACGATCGGTTAAACGAAAATGGAAGTGCTGTATTGATTGATGAAACAAGTAACAGCACAGTAGCTGCTGTTTTAATCAACTAAAAAACCGAAAGGTTTTTTTATGCAATATAATTCTACTGTTTTTGTAGAATGATGAATAAAGCAAATAAGCTGATATGTCAGAGCAAAAGAAAAATACTAATGCGAAGTCGGGCCTCCCTCTACCTCGGAGAGGGAACGAGGGTGAGGTGGGGGCCGTAATCATTGCAGGCGCCGGACCAGGCGATGCCGACCTCATCACAGTGAAACTGCAACAGCGTTTGGCAGAAGCAGATGTAATTATTGTTGATCGTTTGGTAAACCCTGAGATCACTGATTTGTATGCACGCCCAGATGCGTTGGTATTGATGACGGGTAAACAAGGTTATCATGATGGATCAGTTGCGCAGGAAGACATTAATAAGCTGTTGGTTGGTCATGCAAAGAATGGGAAAACAGTGTTGCGTTTAAAAGGTGGTGATGTTGCTTTCTTCAGCAATGTGCTGGATGAATTACAAAGTTTGCAGGAAGAAAATATTCCGTTTGAAATTATTCCCGGCATTACGGCCGCATCCGGTGCCTCCGCTTATGCAGGTATTCCGTTAACAGCGAGGGGTTATGCTAAAGCTGTTCAGTTCATCACATTTAACCCATGCAGTTTTTACAGCCGTGATCAATGGAAAGCATGGGCAACATCAACCGACACATTGGTGTTTTATATGGCTGCACGTAACCTCAATGGTTTAACTGAGTTATTGCTGCGTCATTCAAAAAAACCAAATACGCCGCTTGCAGTGATTGAGCAGGCAACAACAACATTTCAACAGGTCCATATAACAACAATTAGCGATTGTGCCTTCGATTTTGCAGCAAAGAAATTCAGTTCACCTTCATTGGTCATCATTGGTGATGTGGTGAAACAGCATGAACAATATAATTGGTATAAAGCCGGTAAGGCAGGTTCTGTTTTTCATGAATTAGTGATGGTTAAATAAAGCATTCTATGATTGGCGATTTACGACTAAAAAAATTACAGGAGTTTTTTGATAGCTATTCCAAAGAAGAATTGATTTGGGTGAATGGTTATTTGTCAGGCCTTGTAAGCAATGGTAAAGTGAATAGTAATGCGTCTGTAAATGGTCAGGATTATAAAGCCGTATCAACAAAAAAGATCACTCTTGCTTTTGGTACGGAGACAGGCAACTCAAAAAAACTCGCCACACAGTTAGCTGCTGCGGCTAAAAAACATGGTGTAGTTGTAAAGCTTACTAATCTGAGTCAATACCGTGTTACTGATCTTCCAAAAGAAGATTTCCTTTTTGTGGTGATCAGCACACAGGGTGAAGGTGAGCCACCAATTCCAGCAAAGAAATTTTGCGATTATATTCATGAGAACGAGCTATCGCTTCCCAATTTAAAATTCAGTGTATTGGCATTGGGCGATACTTCTTATCCATTGTTTTGCAAAACAGGAGAAGATGTAGATGCTCAGTTGCTGAAGTTTGGTGCAAAACAAGTAGTGCCTTTGCAAAAATGCGATGTAGATTATGAAGAAGATGCACAGGCATGGTTTGCTAAAGTATTACAGGTTGTAGAAAATCAAACTGCAGTTACTCCGGCTGCTGCTGAACCTGCGCCCGTTGTAAAAAAAGCAACAAATAAAAAACATTACCACGGCACTATTCTTACCAATATTAATTTAAACGATCGGGGATCGAAGAAAGCAACCTATCATATTGAAATAGAAGCGAATGAAGCCATCGCTTATGAACCGGGAGATACCATTGGTATTGTTCCGAACAACAGAGCCGATGTAGTAGATCGTATTTTATCACTCACAGGTATAGCTGCTGACAAAATAATTATAACAGCAAAAGCAGAAGGCACAGTGAGAGAGTTGTTGTTACATAATCTTAACATCTGCTACCTGCTGACATCAACCATAAAAAAATACGCAACACTCACACAGCAGGAAATTCCTGATACAAGAATGGATCTGGTTGATCTCTTGCGTATTTATCCCGTAAAAGATGCAGACCAGTTTGAAGATGTTGTAAAAATATTAATGCCAATTGCACCTCGGTTGTATTCGGTATCATCTTCACCTGCAGCACATGGCGAAAATGAAATCCATATTACCGTTGCAAAGAATGCATTTTTAACGCAAGATGAACAGCGTTTTGGTTTGTGCAGTGAGTTCCTTGGTGATTTGCCGGTTGGTTCGTCCATTACATTCTATGTGCATAAGGATAAAAATTTCAAATTACCTGCTGCTGATAAAGATGTGATCATGATCGGTCCGGGTACAGGTGTTGCACCTTTTCGTTCGTTTCTTGCAGAAAGAGATGCAACGGGAGCAAATGGTCGTAACTGGTTCTTCTTTGGTGAACAACATTTCACAACTGACTTTCTCTATCAAACAGAAATGCAGAATTATGTAGAGACGGGTGTGTTAACGAAGATTGATCTTGCTTTCTCCAGAGATCAGCAGGAGAAAGTCTATGTGCAACATCGCATCAAAGAAAAAGCCGTTGAGTTTTTTCAATGGATTGATGGCGGTGCTTCTGTTTACATCAGTGGAACAAAAGACCCGATGAGTAAAGATGTGGAGCAAACCTTGTTGCAGATTATTGAAGAGCAGGGAAAGAAAACAAGGGAAGAAGCACAGCAATATCTGGAGCTATTGAAGAAGGAAGGAAGGTATGAGAAGGATGTGTATTAGAGGCCCCCTCTAACTCCCCCGAAGGAGGAGAATTGCAAGGCACAGCCCTTGCTTGTTTATACTAAAAATGAAAAGTGAACTATTGTTGAAGTAAGATAACGAAATGATATGTCAGAACAGAATCAAAATATTGATGAGGAGCTGGGTCTCCCTCTCCCTCGGAGAGGGAATAAGGGTGAGGTCCTGTCACCTGTTGAGCGGATCAAAACTGCAAGTGATGGTTTACGTGGCACGTTAAAAGAAAGTTTAACGAGCCAACTCACAGGTGCATTGTATGAAGATGATCAATCGTTGATCAAATTTCATGGCATGTACCAGCAGGATGATCGTGACAGGAGAGAAGAACGTACAGCAAAGAAATTAGAATGGTTGTTTTCTTATATGATCCGTTTGCGTTTGCCAGGTGGTTTTCTAACACCTGAACAATGGGTTGCGTTGCACGAAGTGGCAGGCAAACATTCAACCGGTACCATCAAGATCACTACAAGACAAACAGTGCAGTTGCATGGTATTTTAAAATCACACATCAAACCAACGATCTCGGATTTCAATTTAGCTAAGCTGGATTCAATAGCAGCTTGTGGCGATGTGAATCGCAATGTTACCTGCAGTGCACATCCCAACGAATCAGAAATTCATGAAGAAGTATTTGCTTTTGCAGATAAGATCAGTGTAATGGCGTTGCCAAAAACAAGATCGTATTACGAAATATGGCTTGATGAAGAAAAGCTGGCAGAGAAAACAGAGACGGAAGATGATCCATTGTATCAGGATCGTTATCTGCCACGAAAGTTCAAGATCGGTATTGCAATACCACCGAACAACGATGTGGATGTGTTAACGAATGATGTGGGATTGATTGCAGTGATTGAAAATAACAAACTCATTGGTTTTAATATTGCTGCGGGTGGTGGTTTAAGTTCAACACATGGTAACCCGAATACGTATGCTCGTTTGGCAACTGTATTGGGTTTTGTTACTGTTGAGCAAACATTGAAAGCAGTGTATGAAGTGATTACTACACAACGTGACTATGGTAACAGGAGTGATCGTAAGCTGGCCCGTTTGAAATATACCATTGATCGTTTGACTGTTGAAGGATTAAAAGAAGAGCTGGAAAAACGTTGCGGTTTTAAGCTTGCTGAAATAAAACCTTACCGTTTCACTTCACGTAAAGATCATTATGGCTGGAAAAAGAATCATCAGGGTAAATGGTATTTCACACTGTTTTTGGAAAATGGTCGTGTGCTGGATGATGAACTGGGTGCAATGAAAACGGCATTACTGGAAATTGCAAAAACAGGAAAAGCAAACTTCCGGTTTACCGGTAATCAGAATGTGATCATTGCAGATGTAATGGAAGCAGATAAACCAGCCATTGAAAAATTAGTGAAAGAATTTAAACTGGATGAACATACTGCAAATGCCGGTGCACTTCGTAAAAATGCAATAGCATGTGTGGCCTTCAATACCTGTCCATTAGCATTGGCAGAAGCACAACGTTATTTGCCAACGCTCATTGATAAGATCGAACCGTTATTGGCAAAACATGGTCTGCAGGATGATGAAATTATTCTGCGAATGACCGGTTGCCCCAATGGTTGTGGTCGTTCACCTGCAGCAGAGATCGGGTTTGTGGGTACGGCTTATGGTCAGTACAACTTGCATATTGGTGGCGACAGAGAAGGGGAGCGTTTGAATACAAAATATAAAGACAACTTAAACGAAGAAGAAATTCTCACAACACTTGATGAGTTGTTTGAAGTGTATGCAAAAGAGCGTAACAGTGGTGAAACATTTGGTGATTTTTCACAACGTAAATGGATATTGAATTAACACAAGCAACGAATGAATCAACAATCAGAAAAATATCTGGCTGAAAAATCGAAGCACATTGCATCGAAGAATAATTTGTATCCTGTTTTTTTAAAACTGGAAGAGTTGCGTGTGCTTTTGGTTGGTGCAGGTAATGTTGGGTTAGAGAAACTACATTCCTTATTGGCAAACTCTCCTAATGCAGCTGTAACAATTGTGGCACCAGTAGTGAAAGAAGAAGTACGTCGCCTTGTTTGGAAACATGCATCCTGTGAAATTGTACAGAAGCCATTTGAAGAAACGGATTTAGAACATAAAGATCTTGTTATACTTGCTACCGATGATCGAAAACTGCATGAAGAAGTAAGGCTGCTTGTAAAAGCAAGAGGGTTATTGGTAAATGTTGCTGATACACCTGATCTCTGCGATTTTTATCTGGGCAGTATTGTGCAGAAAGGTAACCTGAAAGTAGCTATCTCAACCAATGGTAAATCACCAACAGCAGCCAAGCGAATTAAAGAAGTATTAAACGAAGCGTTGCCCGATGAGTTGGATGATGTGATTGAAAATCTCCACAAGGTTCGTAATAAACTGAATGGAAATTTTGAGTACAAAGTGAAAAAGCTCAACTCCATCACAAAAGTATTGGTAGAGAATGATCGTGTTGGTACAGAAAAAAAATGGGAAAAAATTGCCACCTATTCATTGATCGCTTTTGCATTCATGTTGATCGGTCATTTTATTTTTTCATATATCCCGTTCCGTCAAATTACAGACGATACAATTGCATGGTATCAAACATTGGATAAAAATTTTCATTGGCTGGTACTGGCAGGTTTTCTTGCGCAGTTGGTTGATGGAGCTTTAGGTATGGGTTACGGCGTTACCAGTGCGACGGTGTTATTATCTGCAGGCGTAAGCCCTGCAACGATTAGTGGTGCTGTACATACTGCAGAAGTATTTTCAAGTGCTGCTTCCGGTTACAGTCACTATAAATTCGGGAACGTCAACAAAAAATTATTTAAGGCATTGGTGATACCCGGAGTAATCGGAGCAATCCTCGGAGCAATATTACTTACATGGCTGGGTAATGCAAATGCAGTTTGGTTACGTGCATTGCTTGCCTGTTATACGTTGTTTCTTGGCATGAAATTTTTATTGAATGCATTCAGAGAGCAAAGGCAGCAGAAAAAATTTAAGCGGTACAGTGCATTGGCCGGTGCAGGTGGTTTTCTCGATTCCTTTGGCGGCGGTGGTTGGGGGCCGTTAGTAACTACAACGCTGATCAACAAAGGCCGCAGTCCAAAATATGTAATCGGTTCAGTGAGTTTAACGGAGTTTTTCGTTACGCTGGCCAGTGCGTTTACGTTCTTTACGTTGTTGGGAGTAAGTCATTGGCAGGTGATTTTTGCTTTGATGATCGGTGGTTTTGTTGCCGCACCTATTGCTGCGAAGCTGGCTGGTAAAATGCCAAAGAAAACGGCATTTATACTCTTAGGTATTTTGGTTATAATCTGGAGTATACGAATCCTTGTAAAAGTGATTTGATAGATAGAACGCAAAGCCTTTTTACTGCAATTATATGCAACCGTTCGTTCGTAAAGAATCGGTCATAACAATTCGATTCACTTATGCTTTCTGTTTCCTGCAAACGCTTTCCCCGTAACTTCGCAGCTTATTCTTACGAACAATAAAGTTATGAGCAAGTATCATCCGCAAACAGACGCTATCCGTCTACAAATGAACCGTACCAACGAAAAAGAACATAGTACTCCGTTGTTTTTAACCAGCAGTTTTGTGTACGATAGTGCAGAAGATATGGCGGCTGCTTTTTCGGATGACAGTCTGGATGTAAATATTTATTCCCGTTTTTCTAACCCAACAGTTGATGAGTTTATTGATAAGATAGCAGCATTGGAAGGCGCTGAAGATGGTATTGCAACAGGTACAGGCATGGCTGCTGTGTTTTCAACCTTCATGACATTTTTAACCAAAGGCGATCATATCATTTCTGCATCGGCAGTATTTGGATCAACACATACCATTCTTACAAAGTATTTGCCGAAGTGGGGTTTTGAATCGAGTTACTTTGATATGAATGTACCGGAAACGATTGAAGCGTTGATTAAACCAAATACAAAGTTGTTGTATGTTGAAACGCCATCAAACCCCGGGCTTGACATCATTGATCTTGAATACGTATCAGCTATTTGTAAGAAGCACAACATCTTGTTTGTTGTAGACAACTGTTTTGCAACACCCGCTGTTCAGCAACCGATTCAATTCGGTGCTGATCTGGTATTGCATTCCGCCACAAAGTTCATTGATGGACAAGGAAGAGTATTGGGTGGAGTAGTTGTAGGACGAAAAGAACTGGTGCATGAACTGTATTTGTTTGTGCGTAACACAGGCCCTTCATTAAGTCCGTTTAACGCCTGGGTATTGACCAAGAGTTTAGAAACACTTTACATACGCATGGACAAGCATGCAGATAATGCATTGAAACTTGCACAACGCCTGGAAGGAAATCCAAAACTCAACTCCGTAAAATATCCTTTCCTTCCATCACATCCGCAATACGACATAGCAAAAAAGCAAATGAGTAATGGTGGTGGTATTGTTACGTTTGAATTAAAAGGTGGTATTGAAAGTGGTCGCAGATTTTTAAATGCACTGGAGATGTTATCAATGACAAACAATCTGGGTGACAGCCGAAGTATCGCATCGCATCCCGCATCAACCACACATTCCAAATTATCAGTTGATGAAAAGAAAGCAGTAGGAATAACTGATGGCCTTGTGCGTATCTCTGTTGGGCTGGAACATATTGATGATATTATTGCAGATATTGAGCAGGCGTTGAAGAAGTGTTGATTTTTTTTGATGGTTCAGACCGCAGCGTGCCGACCCATCAAAAAAAATCCCCGGCCAAAATGCGCCGGGGCTCTATATCACCTGATAAAACCAAAACTGAGTTAGCGGGTCGGCATTACATCTGTATTGCCTTTCACTTTCTTGAGCAGCATAATATAGCCGCAACAATCTTTTTTACCTTTGTTTACCTGTACGGGTTTTATCATATGCCACTCCGACATTTTAGGCATATAAGCATAGCTTATAATGTTGCCTTCGGAATAGCCATATAGTTTTTTGTAATAAACTTGTTTCTCGTCGTAGTCATACATTCTCACTTCATGTAATTTGCTGCTGGGGTCACCAATAAATACAATATGATACCAGGCGCCTTGTGTCATGGGAACAATTACGGGCATTTCAAAAGCACTTTCCATGGTCATACTGGCTTCTTTCAAAACCACAAAACCACTTTGTTCAAATGTTTTCTTTAAACTGTCTACCTGTGCTGAAATGGATTGACTGTTGCAGGATCTCTGCCGGATAACTTCCTGAGCATTTAGAGAGGTACAGGAAATAACTGCTGCAATTATAAATAGCAGGGTTTTCATTTGTATACGGATTATATGGTTTTTCTTGTTGCTATGCAACAGGAATGGGTACGATTTCGGATACAAGATACAGCTATTAATATGATATTGGATCCTTTTCACATGATTTTTTTAATACTACGTAAGAACACTTAAGCTGAAATATGTAGAATTTACGGTTCTTAAATACCAGTTGAATATACCAATTATTGTGCCTTAATCTTTAAATGTATAAAAAGAATTTGCCTGAGCTGTACAGGTTACAACTAAGTCGTTGATACACACATGCGCAGGCAGTGTGCTGGTATAATAAACAACTTCTGCTACATCTTTAGCCGAAAGTGGTTTGTAGCCTTCATACACGGCTGCCGCCTTTTGCTCATCTCCCTTAAATCTTACTTTTGAGAACTCAGTTTCTGCTGCTCCGGGGTGAATGGCGGTTACTTTAATTTTATGTCTTAACAGATCTATCCGCATGGCTTTGCTGATGCTGTCTACCGCTGCTTTACCTGCACAATACACATTCCCTTTTTCATAAGTTTCTTTTGCCGCTGTTGAGCCAATGTTTATGATCTGTCCTTTTTGTTGTTTGATCATAAAGGGAACAATGGCACGGGAAACATACAACAGTCCTTTTACATTGGTGTTGATCATGGTTTCCCAATCGTCCATATCAGCTTCTTCAAAATAGTCCCTGCCCAGTGCAAGCCCAGCATTGTTAATCAACACATCTATAGCCTGCCATTCAGCAGGTAATTGAGCTATGGCGTCAAAGACGGCTTTTTTATCCTGCACATCAAAAGCCAGTGTGTATACATTTACCTTAAAGCGTACTTCAAGTTCATGTTTCAGTTCCTGCAAACGATCATTCCTTCTTCCATTAATAATTAAACTGCAGTTATTGCCTGCAAACAGTTCGGCGCAGGCTTTTCCAAAACCGGATGTGGCACCTGTAATAAAAACAATTTTACTCATGAAGTGAATGTACAGAGAAACCTTATTTCTGAAAAAGATTTTCTTCTGTTCTCAGGAGAGAAGTTGTACAATAGTTCAACAGTAATAATTTATTGCTTGAAATAAAGTGAAATCATGTTGAGGTTTTTAAATTACCAGGGGCAGATGTATCTCTGCGAAAAAGAAACTTTATCAGTTCTCAATCTGCAGAAGCGGTTGTATGATGTGGGGCTTTGCTTTTTCTCCTTAGAATAAAAGCAGCAATAAGTGAAACGAGCAGCCCTACCGGTAATACTTCGGCAAAAGTCATCAACACAACAAAAAACGGATTTTTATAGAGCACTTTAAATTTTTCCATTTCAGCCGTCTGTTTGCTGAGTTCAGCCGCTGTAGCACCTGCAGCTCTGGCTTTTTCAATAGTATGGGCTGCATACTTTTCCATAAAGTCGGGAATGAAAAAAGTATATTCTATCATCCAGGTAATTACATACATGGCGGATGCTATAAGCGAAACAAACAAACCGATTTTAAATGCTTTGCCAAAACTGATGATTCCGTTATTGTATTTATCTCTCCATGTTTTTACAGCAACAAAAATGAGTGAAAAGGACAGGAGCATGGATGTATAACCCAGCAGCATTCCGCCACTGAAATGATCATCCATTAACAGAAAGGATACAATCATGACGATGGAAAGTACAGAACCTGCAATCAGTCCGCAGACAAGAATAATTTTTTTCATTGTGTGTTGTTTTGTTAATGTGGGCAAAACTCAGGCATCAGAGTTAAATCGTCTTCATCCTTTCGGGTGAATTTCATGAGCAGGATCAGTTTTCATTCCAACGGGTGAGTGAACTAAGCAACAATACCAAGCTGCTTTGCTTTTTCAATGGCCTGTGTTCTTCTTTTTGCATCCAGTTTTACAAACAGGTTGGAGGAATGTGTTTTCACCGTGTTCAACGATACATACAATTGCTCAGCAATTTCACCGTTGCTCAATCCTTTGGCCATTAACTGCAATACATCCAGTTCCCGTTTGCTGATGCCGAGGCGGGTAAGTTCTTTTTCGTTGCGTATAAAAGGCGTATTGCTGATGTATACTTCTTTTTCCACCAGCACTGTTTTAATTTTTGGTTTCATGAGCCTGATGGCCAGCCAAATGCCGAGTGCAGTAAAAAGCAGTGCAATACTTCCAATATAAATTTCAATACCGTTGTTGAAAATGAGATACTTCAGTTCAAGCCATTTTAAAACAAACAGCAATCCTGCCAGCGAAACGCCATAAAGAATACTGTGTTTATGTCTGCTTAAAAAGTGGATCGCCTGATTCATATCAACAACAAAATAAGATAATTTCTGAACGGAAAAACGTTCGAATTGAAATTGTTGATCAGTGCTCTGCATACAGACTGTTGCTACAAGGATGCCTTGTCATTGCCCGAATGACCTCTTCAATTTTCGGCGATATAAAAGTGGAATTGTAAAATACTCTTTCCTTCTACCGTATTAAATTCACAGTTCCTTTTTTAATAACTGTTTTGCCCAGATAATCGGTGCCTCTTACCATCCATACATAAGTGCCTGCTTCCTGCAACACACCCTTGTAGGTTCCGTTCCAGCCTTTTTGTAAAGTAGTGGTGGCAAAAATTTCATTCCCCCATCGGTTAAATACACGGAAATAATCAAGTTTAGAAATACCCACAGCAATGGGTACAAACTCATCATTCAGATTGTTTGCATCGGGTGTAAATGCAGTTGGTACAAAAATATCGGGTGCCGTTTTAAAAATTCTGATGTTGATACTGTCAGTTGCAAAGCAACCTTCAGCTGTGGTGGCTGTAACAATGTACGTAAACCGTTCAACCGATTGATCAAATACCGCCACCGGATTTTGAATATCAGGATTAGATAAATAAGCAATGGGTGTCCATTGATAAAATAAAGCACCTGTTGCTTTCAATTGCAGCGGTTCACCAACAACAACAGCCGTATCGTTTCCTGCAAAAGCAGGAACAGGAGGAATAACCCTCACCAGCACTGTATCAAACGTTGGTTTGGGACAACCGAGTGTATCGTTACCCCTTACAATAAAATTAGTTGATGCAGAAGGATAGGCAAAAGTAGTTGATGCAGATGGGGCACTTACAAAACGGGCAGGAGACCATAACCAACTGCTGGCAACACCGGTTGCTGTAAGTGTTGCTGTGTCATTAAAACAAACTGCCTGATCGGGGCCTGCATTCACCACAGGATAGGGAATGGTGCGTACAGTAACAGTGGCTGATTGATTGCATTTTCCTATGCTTGATACAACTGTAAAGATTGTTGATGCAGCAGTTGGAGTAGCAACTGCATTTTTTATCAATGGGTTGTTGAATAAATTCGGCGGACTCCATGCATAATACAATCCATCACTCACGGGCCGCAATGTTAATGCATCACCTCTGCAAATGGTTGTATCGTTTGGCGGAGTAAGTGTTACAAAATCCTTTACATCTACAATTACTGAATCGGTATTAAAACAACCGGGTGCCAACGTAACTGTTACATAATATGTGGTGCGTCTGTCGGGACTCACCAACGGATTGGCAGTGCTTGTGCTGCTGATATTATATGCAGGACTCCATTGAAACGTACCTTGTGCAAATGCATTCAGTTGCAAGGTGTCAATCGAACAGATCAATGTATCATTGGTTAATTGAATGGGTGGCTTATCAGTAATCCGTATCACACGGGTAACAGTATCTAAACAACCTTTACTGCTTCCTACCAATAACCTTACTGTATAATTGCCGTTAAGCGGATAACTGTATTGCGGATTTTGTAAGAAGGAGAAATCATTACTTGCATTTGGATTGCCAAAATCCCAGCTCCATGAATTGGGACTGCCATATGCTGATCTGGTTGTATCTCTGAATTGAATCGGTACATTTTTACAACCATCAAACGCTGCAAAACCGGGAACAAAACCGGGATAGATAAAAACTTTTGAAAAAGAAGTATCTGTACAAACTTCGCCACGGTTTACAATCAGCATCACATCATACACACCTGTGTCTCTGTATAAATAAGTGGGGCTTTGCGCTGTTGATGTATCTGTTGTGGAAGTGGATACACCAAAATCCCAATACCAGCTTCTGATTTCGCTGCTCGGTGTTAAGTTTTGAAATGTTTGAGAAAAACCATCACAGGTTCTGTTGTCAACAGGTAATTCTGCATCTGCAAAATCACAATCAGAAATACGCACAACAAAATCTTTCCGATGTTCGGATATGCGAACACCTCTGCGCCATTCTGATATGCAAACATTCACTACAAAAAACGAAGCACCTGTCGAGTTTACTGTTCCCGAAGGGGCAATGCCTGAGATAAGTCCGGTTACAGGATCTATATCTACATTAATACCCAAGGGATCTGTTCCTGAAAATCCGTTGGTATAGTTTAATGCGTTATAAGGCGGAGGTTGCGGTTTTCGGCTATTATTATTTACTCCCGGGCTGCTGAAGGCATCACAAAAACTATAGCTTAATGAATCACCTGTATCAGGATCTTTTGCACTAAAGGGAAGTATAAATCGTTTATTACGACAAACCAACACGGTATCTTTTAAATCAAATTCAGGACTGGAGTTAACTCCTGTATTACCCAGCAGATTGGTACCCGGTATATTGGCCATATACGTTGCACCGGTGCCTCCATTATTTACATTGGATAAACCATTGATGCGGCAACAGGTTTGATAGGCAATGGTATAGCCTGTTACATTTACCGGCAGTTCAACGGTTGTTCTGTACACGGCTATCTGGTAACAGACTGTTGGTGCGTTGATGATGCATACATACGGACTTTGCAAAGTAATGCTGTTGAATTCTATGCGTGGTGCAAGTAAACTGTCAAGATAAGTGCTGTTGCTGCCGTTTACAAATACACCCAGTACAACATCCACAGGAAGTTCAGGTGGCGGTTGACCGTTGGCGTTATTAATGGGAACACAATCTCTGAATAAACGCAGTGTCACTTCAAACAAACTGCTGCCGGTTGATGATCCGGGTCCTATGTAGCGGTAATATAATTCGCCGCCGGAGATATGCCCCGCCTGTAAAGCCTGTGTTGCAAGAAAAAAACATATGATGCAGCAGAGTTTCTTCATATCAGTTGTTTATCCATCTGCTCTGTATTGAGTTGCTGTACGGTTGTTACAAATTCATCAATACAGGTATTCAATTCGCCGGTAGCTTCCAGCATACCCATATGAGCAATGCCGTTTACAAACAGCACCTGACTTACAGCGGGTAATGAAGATTGTTTTAACATGTCTCCGGGATTAACTGCTTTATCTTCTTCACCAATAAAAAATAAAACAGGCACTGAGCTGTTTTTTAAAACCTCGGTGCGGTCAGGTCTTGCAATCATGGCATCATAGTAAGCTGTTAATGCTGCTTTACTGAATTGCCTTCCCTGTTCTGTAAGTTGAAGTACCTGTTGTTTCTGTTGTTTATTGAATGCTGCAGAAAATAAATTGGGGATAGTTGTTTGTATAAACTCAAATGCACTGTGCTCATTAATAAATGCAATTGATTTTTTACGTGCAGCTTTCTTTTCATCACTGTCTGCATATGCAGTTGAATGAATTAAACCAAATGCTGTAAGCATGTGAGGATATTTTTCTGCAAACACCAGAGTAATATATCCTCCCATGGAATGACCAAGTAAAATACACTGTTGTATATTTTCTGTCTTGAGTATCATTTGCAGGTCTTGTGCCATTGATTCAACAGAAAGAGAATGCTGCGGAAGTGTTGAAAGTCCGCTTCCTCTCAAATCGGGAACAATGAGTTGAAACCGGTTTTGCAAAAACTGTATTTGTTTCTGCCAGATGCGGCTGTCTTCACCAAAACCATGCAGTAACACAACGGGTTCGCCTTTTCCATAGAGGAAATAAGAGAGTTGTCCGTTTTCTGTTTCAAGGATTTTGTGCATGCTAGTAAGATACTGAAAATATGAGGCGTGCCTGTATTTTGTTGATCCTTACCGGTTGCTTTTTTTACCTGAACGGGGAAAAATGCTGTTTAAACGGGCTGGTTCAACTGTGGGTCTATGAGCCGGTAACATCGCTTTTTTTTCTGTTTGATACAAAACGATTGTAGAGTACAAAAAGTATGAACAAGGCTGTAAAGGCAAGTGAGAGTTTGCTCAAAAGATCACCATGACGTACAAAAAATGTTTGCCTGTCATTTACAGGAATATGCATTTGAATGGCAGCTTCGGTCCACCATGGTTGTGGCTGCAAAACATTTCCTGCAGGATCAATAAAACAACTGATGCCCGTGTTGGCGCTACGTAATACCCATTTTCTTGTTTCAATAGCCCGCAGCTTTCCATAGAGCATATGATGTTTATAACCAGGGGTGTTTCCCCACCATCCGTCGTTGGTAATAACAGCAATGATATTTGCTCCGTTCCGGATATACTTACTCATGTATTCACCATAAATACTTTCGTAACAAATGGCCGGCGCAATAACATAACCGTTTGTTGTTGTTACAGGTGTTCTCTCTAACTGCCGGGCATAACCGCCTGCAGTGCCTCCCAGTTTTTCAAACACCGGACCGAGAAATAATAAAAAGCGGGGTAATGTTTCTACACCGGGTACCAGCATAGACTTATGATAAAAATTTCTGGCACCATTACTATCGAGCAACACACTTCCATTGTACACTTCGTAGAAGTTGGCTGTGCCAGAAATGGGTTTTGCAACATTTGAAACCCGTTCGTTGAATACACGATAACTTTCAATACCGGTAAATAAATTGATGTGCGGATGCCGGCGTAAAAAATCGAACAAGGGTCTTAGAAAATAATTCTCTTTGAGCATGGTTTCATCAAATCCATTGGCAGAGTACAAAGCGGTTTCAGGCCAAATCAATAAAGTTGTGTTACTGTCAATTTTTGATTCACTTAAACGGATAAGTTTCTGCAGCTGTGCTTCAAACGTACCGGTTGCCAGTTTTTCGTACGGATCAATATTGGGTTGAACGATGACGATATTGGAAGATGCAGGAGTAAGTACGTCGGATGACTGATGGCTGATGTTTGATGATTGCTTACTGATGAGAAATGATGCAATGATTGGAAGAAGCAACAGTGCCGATGCAATGACTGCAGTTCGGAATCGTGTATTGTATATCGTACTTCGTACATCTTCTTTCTTTTCTCGTTTTCGAATCAGTTGAAACAAGATTACATTCACCAGCAATATCCATAAGCTTCCGCCACTTGTTCCTGTGTATTCATACCACTGCACCCAATCGGTTCTTGAAGCAAATACATTTCCTAATGTAAGCCAGGGCCAGCTCAATCCCCAATCCTGCAAATGCAGATATTCAAATGCCAGCCAGAAAATTATAAAAGAAGAATAGCCAATGAGTGAACCAAACCGTTTGTTCATGAAACGAAAACCCATCCAGGGAATACACATGAGCAAACTGTTCGCAAAGATGGCGAGCCATGCGCCAACCATGGAAGCATTCCAGATCCACCAGGTGGTGCTGATGTTCCAGGTGAAGAGAGCAAGATAAATCAACCCGAAAAATTTCAACTTCGAATAATTCTGCTGTTCAAGTATGAACAATGGAATAAATGCAAAGAATACAGCAACTGTAAAGTTTTGCATTGGCCATGCAAGAAAGAACAACAGACCGGAAAGCAGTGAAAGCAGAATAGGTTGAAACTTTTTCAAGTAACTGGTTTTTGTAAAAATAAGCGAAATGGGGAAGCCTCCCCAAACCTCCCGTAAAAGCGGGACTGGCTCTCCAAAGGAGGGGCTTTCCAGGCACAGCCCTCGCTTACCTGAGGGGCTGTTTAAAATGCAACCAGATTGAAATATGGCCAGATGAATTCTTAGGTCGATGTGGAAGCTTCATAGATTGTAAGCAGTATGAAGAACCGCTCTTTCTCCTTCGGGGAAAGAGAAGGAGAAAGGGGCTTGGTCTGTCGGCCATACCGACCAATATTATCTTGAATAATTCGGGCTTTCTTTCGTAATAATCACATCATGTGCATGGCTTTCTTTCATACCTGCATTACTGATCTTGATGAATTGTGCGCCTTGCAAATCTTTGATGGTTTGTGCACCGCAATAACCCATCCCTGCACGAAGTCCGCCGGTGAACTGATGCACAATCTCACTTACATTTCCTTTAAATGGAACACGACCTTCAATTCCTTCGGGTACCAATTTCTTGATGCCATCTTCCACATCCTGAAAATAACGGTCGCCACTTCCTTGCTGCATGGCACCAATGGATCCCATACCACGGTATTGTTTGAATTTCCGTCCTTCATATATTATTGTTTCACCCGGACTTTCTTCAGTACCTGCAAACACACTGCCCATCATGACAGTTGATGCGCCTGCTGCCAATGCTTTTACCATATCACCTGTATAACGGATGCCACCATCTGCAATTACAGGAATGCCTTTTGCTTTCACTGCATGGGCTGCTTCCATAATAGCAGTTAATTGCGGAACACCTGTACCTGCAACAATACGTGTGGTACAAATAGAACCGGGACCAATACCAATTTTTACCGCATCTGCACCGGCATCGGCCAATGCTTTTGCACCGGCACCTGTACCGGCATTACCTGCAATGACCTGTAGTTTTTTGAAATTCTTTTTCAATGTTTTTAATGAATCAATAACGCCTTTGCTGTGGCCATGTGCACTGTCGAGTGTAACAATATCAACACCTACCTGTTGCAAAGCAGCCGCTCTGTCGAGCATATCAGCAGTAATGCCAAGTGCAGCACCAACTAATAATCTTCCAAAAGAATCTTTCACTGCGCTTGGATGACTTTGTACCTGCAGCATATCACGGTAGGTGATGAGGCCGGCAAGAGTACCATCTTTTTTTACAACCGGGAGTTTTTCAATTTTATGATGACTGAGGATCGTTTGAGCTTTTTTGAGATCAGTTCCTTCAGGTGCTGTAATGAGGTTGGTCGAAGTCATGACTTCGCTCACTTTCTTTTTTACGTTTGTTTCAAACCGGAGATCTCTGTTGGTGAGAATGCCCACCAGTTTATTTTTTTGATCCACAATGGGAATGCCGCCAATCTTGTTTTCTTTCATCAATTGCAATGCATCGGCCAATGTTGCTTCACTATGCAAAGTAATGGGGTCGAGGATAAGACCGCTTTCGCTACGTTTTACTTTCCGAACCTGAGCAGCTTGCTCTTCAATGCTCATGTTTTTATGCAGAATACCGATACCGCCTTCTCTTGCCAGTGCAATGGCCAATCCTGCTTCGGTAACTGTATCCATTGCCGCAGAGAGCATGGGAATGTTAAGCCGTACTGATTTTGTGAGTTGTGTGCTGATGTTGGTTTCTCTGGGAAGTACCTGTGAATAGGCTGGCATTAACAGTACATCGTCAAACGTGTAACCTTCGCCAAAAAATTTGTTGAGAACCGCTTTGCTGAGTGTGGAATTATTTCTTGATGCCATGTGCAAAGGTAAGGGGAGGACTGTATTGCTTCCAAATTGAGATAGCTGATGAGCGGAAGCCTACTACTTTTGGGTAGGTTCTGATCTTTTTTTTTGATCTTACTTGCATTTAGAAAAAACACTTTCTACATTTACCTCAGTACATCCTTTCTTCTGCTGAACAACCATGTTTGCCTCAAGCCGCTAACTTTTTATTTGTCATTTTTATTAAACCTCAAAACAAACATGTGTATGAAAAGGCTATTTTTCTCACTTGCGATTATTACTGCGAGTACAATTTTATTAACTGCCTGTAAAGGCGATACAGGTCCTGCCGGCCCTGCTGGTCCTGCCGGTCCTGCAAGTACAGTAGCTGGTCCTGCCGGCCCCGCTGGTCCTGCCGGTCCCGCTGGCCCCGCTGGCCCTGCTGGCCCTGCCGGTCCTGCTGGAGCAACAGGAACAGCTAATGTTATTTATTCACCATGGAATCCTTTCCTTGCAGCAAGTTGGAGTGCAGGTACGGTTTCTATTTTTGGTAAAGTGGCAAGAAGATATACTGCTGCTGCTCCCGGTATTACAGCTACAGTTATATCTCAGGGTTTAGTGATGGTGTATTTTCAGGGTGGTGGTTCTCCCGGAACCGTTCGTACGCTGCCTTATACAACGTTTAACTTTACACAGGCTGTTCATCAGCATATTGAGCCAAGTATGGTTACCGGTTCGTTACAAATAAATTTTTACAATTTAGATGATAACAACGATCCCGGTACATTTACCGGTACTGCAGGAAACCCTCCAACAGGTAATCTTTACCGTTATGTAATTATTCCCGGTGGTGTTGCAGGTACACGTATCATCAGTGGCCCGGCTGCAGGTTATACTGTTAGCCAGATTAAGGCTATGAGTTACGAGCAGGTAAGAAATCTGTTTAACATTCCTGAAAACGGAACAAACATCAAATAAAGTGTTGTGATTTTTTATAAGCGCTCCTGAAAGGGAGCGTTTTTTTTATACGATACTGTACATTTTACCCGGTAAACTTTTCACTACATTCTGCAATTCGAGCGTTAACAGCACAGATGCAATGATACTGCTGTTGAGGTTGCAGGAAAGATTTAATTCATCAATATGCACGGATTCTTTTTGCTCAAGCAATTGAACAATTATTTTCTCCTGTTCATTCAACTGTATAAACAGTTGTTTTTGTTTTGACTTGATTCGTTTTTCTTTTGGCTGCCAGCCCATTTGCTCTACAATATCTTCTGCGTTTCTGATAAGTACTGCTTTGTTACTTTGAATTAAATAATTGCAGCCCTCACTTTTTAGGTCAGTAGTTTTTCCGGGTAATGCAAAAACATCACGGTTATAATTATTTGCAAGATTGGCAGTAATCATACTGCCGCCTTTTATTCCGGTTTCTATTACAATGGTTGCATCGCACATGCCTGCAACAATTCTGTTACGGGTAGGGAAATTGTGTTTATCGGGTTTGGTCTCTTTCCTGAATTCAGTTAACAACCCTCCGTTTGAAGCAATCATTTCTTTTGCAAGTGCTGTATGTTGTGCAGGATAAATTTTATCTAACCCATGCGCCAATACTGCAACAGTGGAGAGTTGATGCTTTATGCTGCATTTATGAGCAATTGCATCAATGCCGTAAGCAAGACCGCTTACTACCAATGGCTGATGCACATGCAAATCTTCCAGCATTTTTTCAGTCATCATTTTTCCGTAATCGGTATTGGCTCGTGTGCCGATAAATGAAATTACTTTCGATGCATTTAAATCGGCCGTGCCTCTGTAAAAAAGAAGAGTGGGTGGGTCGTAACAATGCAATAAACGTTTAGGGTAGGCGCTATCGTTTAGAAAAAGCGGTTGTATTTTATATTTTTCAATAAAACCAATTTCTGCTTCCTGTTCTTTAAATGCAGTAAACTGTTTTATACTTCTTGCTCTTACTTCGCCAATGCCGTCAATTTTTTCGAGGATGATTTTCCTGGCTTTAAAAATCTGTTCTGCAGAACCAAATTGTTCAGCCAGAATTTTTGCATGCACACAGCCAATATGCGGCACCTGTGTTAAGGCCAGCTGATATAACAGATCTGCATTCATGCAACCTGAAAATACATTATTTGCTTAACACCTTCAATTCTGTGCGTCGGTTTTTTGCACGGCCCTGCTCTGTTTTATTATCTGCAATGGGTTTTGTTTCACCAAAGCCTTTTGAAGTAAGCCGGTTGGCTGCAATGCCTTTATACAGAAAATAATTGATGACAGACTTTGCCCGGTTATTTGATAAAACCAGATTGTCTGCAGGCTTGCCCACATTATCGGTATAGCCGCCAATTTCAATTTTTACTGCAGGGTTATCTTTTAAAAGCTGAACTACTTTATCGAGTTCAATCATTGATTCGGGTTTTAATTCAGATTTTTTACTGTCGAAAAAAATATTCTGCAGTACAATGCTTGCATTAATTTCAATGGGAATTAACGGAATGTTTATGGTGTAAGTTGTATCAGTTGATTGTTGTTTCAATGAAAAACTACCCGAATAAAATAAATAGCCTTTCCGGTTCACGTTAAACACATAATCATTACCAACGGGTAATGTA
This sequence comes from Chitinophagaceae bacterium, assembly GCA_022841365.1. Classification (GTDB taxonomy): domain Bacteria; phylum Bacteroidota; class Bacteroidia; order Chitinophagales; family Chitinophagaceae; genus Lacibacter. The sequence continues at coordinate 40,496 of JALHRP010000009.1, forward strand.
ATAAGATAATTACCATCTTCATCTGTTTGCACTTTACTGATGGTTTGTGCAGTGGATAAATTAATAAGCTCTACGGCAGAAGGTAAGCCGAGGTTTGTTTTTTTATCAAACACATTTCCTTTTACCCATAATGTTTTGTTTGGCCTGTCCGGCACCGGTAGTTCAAAGCTGTAAATATCCAAACCACCTCTGCTGTCGGCTCCATCGCTTGCATAGTAAGCTGTTTTGCCATCGCTTGCAATTACAAGAGAGCCTTCGTCGTCAATGGTATTTACAGGATAACCAAGGTTTTGCGGTTTGCTCCATTTACCATCAGCTTGTTTTCGCATCAGATACAAATCTGTTCCCCCATAACCCGGGTGACCACTGCTGGTAAAATAAAAAGTCTGGTTATCTGCATGTATAAACGGACAGCTTTCATCTGCAGCTGTATTTACTTCAGGCCCCATGTTTTCAGGTGTTCCCCAGTTTCCGTTAGGCTGCCGGTAGCTCACAAATAAATCACTCCCGCCATAACCGGATGGATCTCTGGCTGCAAAGTATAAAGCTCTTTTGTCTGGTGATAAGCTGGGTTGACTTTCCCAGTATTCTGTATTTATAATGCGTCCCAGATTCATGCGTTCGCCCCAGCCGTTTTTTGTGAGATAAGAAAAATAAAGATCACAACTGCCTTGTCCATCCTGCATATTACAGCCGGTAAAAATGAGCATTCGTCCATCCTGCGAAATGGTTTGTGCGCCTTCGTTTTCTTCGGTATTCAGATTTCCCGGTAAAGGTTCGGCCTTGCTCCACACACCGTTCCTTTTTTCACTTACAAAAAAGTCTTCGTGACCAATCCTTCTTGTAAATACCAACGTATTCGCATCAATAGTAACTGATGGAAAATATTCAAGCAATTTTGTATTAATGCTGTCGCCTAAATTTTTTGGTGAAAACACATAATCTCCTTGCGGATTTGTTTTCTGATAATCAACTGCAAACTGATAACATTTTTTTCTGTACTCTGCAGATTTAATGGTACGCTCATTCAAATTCGGTCGTTGTAAAAAAGTTGTGATGGCATTTAGTGATTCTGTAAACTCTCCTTTGCCTGCTAATGCAATGGAGTAGGGAAGCAGAAAGGTTCCGAAATAAACGGAGTCGAGACGAAATGCTGTGCGGTATGTTTCTACCGATTGATTGTATTTTTTTTGTTCGGAATAAACACCTGCTTTACTCAGCCAAGCATCTACAAAACGGTTATCAGTTGCAATGCATTCGTCCAGCAATTGCAATGCCTTTGCATAATTTCTGCTTCTTGCTTCGTTTATTGCTTCACTGTATTTGTAGCCCAGTTTAATATCTACTTTCGAAGGGTTGTACCATTGAGCATGTGTGAGGGTAAAAGTAAAAAGGCTAAAAAAGGTCAATAGTTTTTTCAATTGCATTGAATTTGTGGTTCAATATAACGAAAAATAAAAGTGGATGTTGTTAAGGCACGTTAATGTATTTGTGCAATTGTAAACTTAACTCCCATTGCGGATTGGTTTTGATGTAATCAATAATAAGCGGTGTTACTTCAGCAGCTTTATCCCACTCAGGTTGTAAATAAAGTTTGCATTGCGGAGTTACTAATGCTGCATATTGCTCGGCCCATGCAAAATCGCTTTTATGAAAGATCACAACTTTTAATTCATGTGCATGCGGCACTACTTCGGGCAAAGGAGCTTTAAATTTTTTAGGAGATAAACAGATCCAGTCCCATTCACCACTTAACGGATGTGCTCCTGATGTTTCAATATTGGTTGTAAAACCTGCTGCATGAATGGCATTGGTTAGTTGAGTAAGATCATGCATCAATGGTTCGCCACCGGTGATCACAACAATCGGTTGAATGTTATTCCCCAATTCCCGATTCCTGATTCCGGTTTCAACATAAAGTTTGTTTACTATTGCATCAATACTAAGGCTTGGATGCTTACTTGCATCCCAACTGTCTTTTACATCACACCACACACAACCTACATCACATCCGCCAAGGCGAATAAAATAAGCTGCACGGCCCTGATGGTATCCTTCACCTTGCAGTGTGTAAAAGGATTCCATTACAGGCAATACCTGTTCACTTGTTGCTGTAATTGTTTTATTCATGAAATGCAAAGATAACAAAGGCTTACTGCTTATTCATGTAAGCATTATAAGTGTTCATGAGTAAACCTGCAATGGTCATGGGTCCAACACCACCGGGTACGGGAGTTATATAACTGCTCTTAACAGATACTTCATCAAACTTTACATCGCCTTTTAAAGCAAAGCCGCTTTTCTTTGATGCATCTGCCACACGTGTAATACCAACATCAATAATTACTGCGCCATCTTTTACCATATCTGCAGTTAAAAATTCCGGTTGTCCCAATGCTGCCACAATAATATCGCCCTGCAAACAGATTTCTTTTAAGTTGGTTGTTGCAGAATGACAAATGGTAACAGTACAATTGCCGGGGTTTGATTTGCGGCTCAGTAAAATACTCATGGGAGTGCCTACTATATGGCTACGCCCTATTACCACAGCATGCTTCCCTGATGTTTCTACATTGTATTGTTTCAGCAATAACAAAATGCCGTAAGGTGTTGCCGGAATAAATGTTGGTGTGCCGCTAACCATATTGCCAACACTTACCGGATGAAACCCGTCTACATCTTTTGCAGGATTTATTTTATTAATCACTTTATCGTCGCTGATATGTTTTGGTAATGGCAGTTGAACAAGAATGCCATCAACTGCATCATTATTATTCAGTTCATCAATTTCCTGCAGCAATTCTTCTTCTGTGATAGTTGAAGGAAATCGTTTGAGGGTAGATTCAAAACCAATCTCTGCACAGGTTTTTACTTTGGATGCTACATAGGTTTCACTGGCACCATCTGTACCTACCAGAATAGCTGCCAGGTGCGGTGCACGTTTGCCCTGTTGTAATAATGTGGATGTCTTTTGATGGAGGTCTTCTTTAATTGCCTGAGCTGCCAGTTTGCCGTCGAGTAATTGCATGCTGCAAAAATAAAGCACAGAGCCATTGGTTCTGGTTGAAACATAAAATTTAATAAACCTGCTGGCAGGAGCCAATGAAAACACTTATTTTACTCTTCAAAACAAACTGCTTGAAATATTTTATTACCTGCATTGCGGTATGTATAGGTTTTGTGTTACATGCACAAACAGTCAGGCAGCCATTGGTCAGTTCTTATACAGGTCTTGGCGCTTACAGTAAACAGGCAACCGATGTATTTTCATTTAGTATTAACCCGGCTTCACTTGCAAACCTGCAGCAAGCCGGAGCAGGTGTTTACAGCGAGCGACGATTTTTACTCAATGCCTTTCAACAATATACAGCTGTAGGAGGCTTTACTACTAAGTCGGGCAACTTTGGCTTGCAGGCAGATTATTTTGGATTCAGCAGTTACCGTGAAACTCAGCTGGGTTTAGGTTATGCAAGACAGTTAGGCAATAAAGTTGATGTGGGTGTAAAATTTAATTCTTACAATGTACAGATACCGGTGTACGGAAATGCATCCACTGTTTATTTTGAAGCAGGGGCTCTTTTGCATTTAACCGACAAGCTTCATGCAGGGCTCAGTGTGTACAATCCTGTGGGAGGCAGATTAAATAAAACGGCTAATGAAAAAATGGCTTCGGTTTACAGAGGAGGATTGGGTTACGAAGTGTCTGATCAGTTTTTTATCAGTGCAGAAATGATCAAAGAAGAAAACAAACCAGCCGGTCTAAACGCCTGTTTTCAATATGCTGTTGTAAAACAGTTACTGGTACGTGCCGGCATCAATACGGTAAATAAACAACCCTATGCAGGAGTGGGGGTAAGGTTTGGTTTTTTCCGGATTGATATGGCAACAGCTTATCATCCGCAATTGGGTGTATCACCTGCAGTGATGATGTTGTTTGATTTTAAAACAAAATCAACAGCAGAAGAATGAAACAGTTTTTTCTGATAAGCTTCATCTTGATCTGTTGTTCAAATTCTATTGCACAGGAAGCTCCTGCGGCTGAACAACAGATTGAAAACAGCACAGAAGTGAATGAAGAAGAAACAGAAGATGATTCCTACATCCAGTCCTTACAACATTATTTAAAGTACAAGCTTAATCTCAACAGAGCTAGTGAAACAGAACTAAAAGAATTCCCATTTCTTTCGCCTTTACAAATCGTCAGCTTTTTCGACTACCGTAAACTTTTTGGAAAATTGATTGACTTATATGAGCTGCAGTCTGTTCCGTTATGGGATGTAACCACCATCCAAAAAATACTTCCTTATGTAACTGTTGCAGGAGCAGTTTCATTGCAGGAAGATATGTTTAACCGTTTCAGGAAAGGAGAACATTCCATTCTTTCAAGAATTGGTTTTGTTGTAGAAAAGGCCGAAGGCTTTCGAAGAAAAGGCGATAGTACTGCAGGAAGTTTTTATCCCGGCAGCAGAGAACGGTTACTTCTGCGGTACAAATATCAATATGGTAATTTATTACAGTATGGGTTTACAGCAGAAAAAGATCCCGGTGAACAGTGGTTCAGAGGTGCACAAAAAAAAGGATTCGATTTTTATTCTGCACATTTGTTTATCCGGAATACAGGAATTATTAAAAGCCTTGCTGTTGGCGATTTTACTTTGAATATGGGTCAAGGACTAATTCAATGGCAATCGCTGGCATTTAAAAAAAATGTTGATATCAGCAATATTAAAAGACAAGCCCCTGTTCTCAGACCATTTAATTCAACGAGTGAATTTTTTTACAACCGTGGTGCAGGGATAACACTAGAACGAAAGCAGTTTCAGTTTACTGCATTCGCATCGCTGCGAAAAGTAAGCGGCAATATTGTTACAGATACTTTGCAGCAGGAAGATTATTTTTCTTCATTGCTTACCTCAGGCCTGCATCGAACCGCAAATGAACAGGCCGATAAAAATGCAGTACAAATGTTTTCTTACGGCAGTAATATCAGCTATCAAAAAAACAATTTGCGGGTTGGTTTTAATGCTGTTCATTTTCAATTTAACCGTTCATATAATAAAGACAATCAACCCTATAATTATTTTGCGTTTCGTGGTAACAAACTTACAAATGTAAGTGTAGACTGGAGTTATACCTGGCGTAACCTGCATTGGTTTGGAGAACTTGCTAATCACAATGCTGTTGCGTATGCAATGGTAAGTGGTTTGTTGATGAGTGTTGATCCAAAAGTTGATCTTTCATTTGTTTACAGGAATATTGAACCTGCTTATCAATCCATTTTTGGAAATGCGTTTACAGAAAACACATTGCCTTCAAATGAAAAAGGATTGTTTGCAGGTATTGCCATAAAACCTTCTGTTAAATGGAAAATTGATGCCTACAGTGATATGTATCGGTTTCCATTTCTCCGTTTCAGAGTGAATGCGCCATCAAGCGGGAATGATTATCTGGTACAGATCACTCACAAGCCCATCAAATCGGTTGAGATTTATACCAGATTCAGAACTGAAACAAAAGCGCTCAACTTTGCAGGAACCGATCCAATAAATGTTGCAGAACCTGTGCCGGTAAAACGCTCCAATTGGAGAACGCAGATTCAGTTTAAGCTAAACCCTGTCATTACTTTACGTCAACGGCTTGACTGGATGTGGTATCAACAGCAGGGATTGCCTGCCAGCACAGGTTTTCTTGCTTTTTTTGATGTGTTTTACAAGCCCATGCTGAGTGCCTTTTCTGCAAACATGCGGCTACAGTATTTTGAAACTGATGATTTTAACAGCCGTATCTATGCTTTTGAAAATGATGTGTTGTACAGTTTTTCCATCCCCGCTTTTTCTGATAAAGGATACCGGTACTACATAAACCTCAGCTACGATCTCACAAAAAGACTTTCCCTATGGGCACGCTGGGCCCGGTTGATTTACAGGAACCGCACAGAGATAGGTTCGGGACTGGATGAAATACCCGGTAACAGACGTTCGGAAGTGAAAGTGCAAATCCTGTGGAAACTTTAAACAGATTTCTTTCTCTTTTTGTGCAGCAATCGGTAAAAAACCTTTGTCATACGACTGGTCAGGGTCCATCTGTATAATTTAACATTTTTTTGCCGATAATACAGAAACCCTATATTTGAAGCGAAATCTTAATCTAAATCAATCAACATGAGAAAAAAGCTATCCATCCTCACTGGAGTGCTGCTGCTGTGTTTTCAGCTGGCTATGGCACAAACAGTAGATGTGTCCGGTAAGGTTACGGACGACAAAGGAAATCCGGTTGCAAATGCTTCTGTTACTGAAAGAGGTACAAACAATGGTACCACAACAGATGCAGGCGGTATTTTCAAATTAAGTGTAAAGAAAAATTCTACACTTGAAATTTCAAGCATCGGTTTTGAAACATTAAGACTTTCTGCCGGTAATGGCGGAACAGTTAATGTTCAACTCGTAAATGCCAACACAAGTCTTACAGAGGTGGTTGTTACCGCTTCGGGTATTAAGCGTGAAAAGAAAGCCCTTGGTTATTCAGTGGCTTCCGTTGGTAAAAAAGATCTTGAACTCCGTCCGGATGGTGACGTTGTTCGTGTATTAAATGGTAAAGCTCCCGGTGTTGATATCATGGGTGCCAGCGGTCTTTCAGGATCGGGTACACGTATCATCATTCGTGGTGTAAATACAATTACCGGTAATGCTACTCCTTTATTTGTTGTAGATGGTGTTCCTTTTGATGCCACTACCAACTCACAGGCGAGCTTTGTATACGGTAACCAAACATCCAGCCGTTTTCTTGATCTGGATCCAAACAACATTGAAAGTATTGATGTATTAAAAGGTTTGAGTGCAACTACACGTTATGGTGAATTAGGCCGTAATGGTGTGGTATTGATTACCACTAAATCCGGTTCAGGTCGTAAGATCAATAAGAAACTGGAAGTAAGTGTAAGTCAGTCGTTCTTTACAAATCAGGTTGCCAACCTGCCTGAGTATACTCAGCAATACGGTAATGGTTTTGATATGGATCTCGGTTTGGCGTTCTTCAGTAACTGGGGAGCTAAATTTACCGATCCTCCGAGAAAAGTGCCTCATCCATACAGCCGTGCTGCTTTAAACGTGGCTTTGCCTCAGTACATCGGGGCACAATACGATTATAAATTTTATAACAGTGTACCACGTTTCTTCCGTACAGGCTTAATCAGCACTACATCTGTTAATGCTGCAGGAAGTTCTGCAAACAGCTCATTTAATATCAACTATTCTTATATGGATGATAAAGGCTTTACGCCCGGTAACAACCTGTTTAAGAATAACCTCAGCGTTGGTGGTACAACTAAACTGAATAACAATATCAGCATTGGTTCTACTTTTAACTATTCAACTACTGATTTCCGCACTCCGCCGGTAGCTACCAGCTTTGGTAGTAACCCAAGTGCTTCATCTGTATTTGGAAACCTTATTTATACGCCAACTGCAGTTGATTTGATGGGTCTTGAATATGAGAACCCCATTGATAAATCATCTATCTATTACAGAAACGGTAATGATATTCAAAACCCTAACTGGACAGTAAGAAATGGTTTCTCCGGTCAAAAAATCAATCGTATTTATGGCCAGGTGAATGCACAATACGACATCACCAAGAATTTCTTTGTCATGTACCGTTATGGTTTTGATCAATACTCAGACTATAACTTCCTTTCTCAAAATAAAGGTGGTGTTGTTGGTGGTAATGATTATCAGTTAGGTATTCACAGAACTGTAAACGGTTACAACAACATTACCAACCATGAAGTAATGGGTAACTGGAAAACTGAGTTCGGTGAAAACTTCCGTTTAAATGTTGAAGGTGGTTTACAGTCTTACAAACGTGCATACGAGCAAACCGGTTTAAAGAGTACCCAGCAATTGGTGTATGGTCTTTTCAACCACAACAACTTTCTTATACAAGAGCGTTTAGGCGAAGGTGGTAATGCATTAGATTACAGAGAGTCTACACAGTCTATCGGTATTTTTGGTTTTGCAAACCTTGCTTACAAAGAGTTTTTATATGTAACAGCAGGTGGACGTAACAGCTGGTCATCAAATCTCGAAAAAGCAAACCGCAGTATTTTTTATCCTAACGTAACCGCATCATTTATCCCAACAACTGCTTTCAAAGGTCTGGAGAACAGTAAAGTGGTGAATTATCTGAAGGTTCGTGCAGGATTCTCAACAAGTGCAAACTTTGGTGTTCCTTATGCTACACGCCCAACTCTTATACTCGGACCACGTGTATTTGAAGATCGTGGAGGTACACCAATCAGCACAAATGCAATTTCAAACCGTTTGCCAAATCCGGATTTAAAGCCTGAGTTGCAAAAGGAATTTGAAATTGGTACTGAAGCAAGACTCTTCAATAACCGTTTAAATCTTGATCTTACTTTTTATAACAGAATAGCAGATAACCAGATTCTTGATCGTGAATTGGATCCATCAGGAGGTTTTACTGTAACGTCTATTAACGCAGGTGCTGTAACAACAAAAGGTATTGAAGCAGGTGTTGGATATACAGTTGTACGTGGTAAAAACTGGAAGTGGCAGTTAGATGCGAACTTTACTTTATACCGCAGCCGTGTGTATGATTTACCTGCTGAAATTGAAAGAATTGCTGTTGCAGGATTTTCAAACCAAGGTGCTTTTGCCATCAATGGTAAACCCTTAGGTGCTCTTTACGGAACAGTTACTGCAAGAGAACCTAAAACAGGCGAGCGTCTTGTAAATGCACAGGGTGGCTATGTTTCTTCTCCTGATATTGATTATCTCGGCAGCCCTATTCCTGATTATAAATTAACAGGTATCAGTACTTTAAGCTGGAAGAGCTTCAGTTTCCGTATGCAGTGGGATTTCACCAAAGGTGGAAAGATTCTTGCATATACTCCCGGTACTTTGTTAGGACGTGGTGTAACAAAAGATACCGATTTCGATCGTTTGTTGCCAATTATATTGCCAGGTGTTGATGCAAATGGTAATCCTAACAATGTACAGGTCAGTTCTTCAACTGCTTACTTTAACAACTTGAGCGGTTTCTTTGGAATGGACGATCTGATTACTTATGATGCAACTGTTATCCGTTTGAGAGAAGCTTCATTGAGTTACAATCTTCCAGAAGGGATATTGAAAAAATCGCCTTTCGGCAGTGCTTCTATTGTTGTTTCGGGACAGAATTTATGGTATCTGGCACCAAATTTTCCGAAGTATACCAATTTTGATCCTGAAACATCAAGTTTGGGAGCAGGTAACTTTAATGGTTTAGAATACCTCTCAGGACCAACCTCTCGCCGTATGGGAGTTAGTCTTCGTGTAACTTTCTAATGATAAGCTAAATTGAAAAAAATGAAAAAATTATTAATTATAACAGGAATGCTTCTATCGCTGGGGAGCTGCAAAAAACTGGATAATTTGTTGGTGAACCCCAACGCTCCGGATCCCAGTACGGCAAATACTGATCTTTATTTCACTCAGGTTCAGTTAAGTTTTGCCGGATTTTTTAACGGTGCCTCAAGCAATGGCATGGAGCTGACACGCATGATTATCATGTATGGGCCTAATTACCAGAATGCTTATGGACCAACTTCTTATGATGGCTTGTGGAGCAATGCTTATACAGGTATTTTTAAACACGCCAATGAGATGATTTCAATCGGTACAAATCAAAAAAAGTATGTGCATGTAGGAATTACAAAAATTCTGAAAGCTTATACCATGATGACATTGGTTGATATGTTTGGTGATGTTCCTTACACCGAAGCTAATTTGGGAAGTTCTAATACCAATCCTAAAGCAGATAAAGGTGTTGACATTTATGCTAAAGCAATTGTTTTGTTAGATGAAGCAATTGTTGATTTGGCCAGAACAGGACCATCAGGATATCCAGGATCTTTAGATTTGTTCTATGCTACTGGTAGCGCAGCAGGTACTGCAAACTGGAGAAGAGTTGCAAAAACACTCAAACTTCGTGCATACATGAACACTCGTCTGGTACAAAATAATGCAACTGCTATTCAGGCATTACTTACTGAAAATGATCTGATCAATACAAAAGCGCAGGATTTTGAATTTAAATACGGTTCAAAAGTATCAAATCCAAATACCCGTCACCCAAGGTATTCAGGTAACTATACTCCGGGAGGTAACGCAGGGGATTATATTGGTACACATTTCCTTTGGACAGTAAGTACAGAAAGAGGAGCTGGTGCAAATGCAGATCCAAGACTTCGTTATTATTTTTACCGTCAGGTAACAAATAATGCACAGGTAACGCCTAACTCATCTTCTTGCTCTGTTGAAACACGCCCTGCACATTATACAACCGGTTCCACTAATCCTTATACAGGTACAACCTATGACATGCCTTTCTGTTTGGTTGCAAATGGAACATCTGGTCTTTGGGGCCGTGATCATGGAGATAACTCCGGTATTCCGCCAGATGGTAACCTGCGTACAACTGTAGGGATTTATCCTTTCGGTGGTGAAATTGATGAAGCACAGGCTACACGTGTAAGTTTAGATCGTGGTGCCCGTGGTGCCGGTATCCAGCCCATCTGGCAAAGTGCATTTACAGATTTCTTACGTGCAGAAGCTGCATTGGCAGGTATTGTTGCTGCTGATCCAAAAGTTGCACTTGAATCAGGTATGCGTAAATCAATTGATAAAGTAATTACTTACCCTGCAACTGTGAATGTACCTGTAGCTGCTGCTACCGTTCCAACTCAGGCAAGAATTGATGGCCTTGTATCAAGGGTGTTAAACGCTTACGATCTGGCTGCTAATAACAGTGACAGGTATGACGTGATTATGAAAGAATACTATGTTGCTCTCTGGGGTAATGGTATTGATGCGTATAATATGTATCGCAGAACAGGTAAGCCTGGTAATTTCCAGTTTACAAAAATTGCAAACCCCGGTTCATTTATCCGTTCGTTCCTGTATCCAAGTGTTTACGTGAATCTGAACCTGAATGCAACACAAAAACCAGGAACAGGTGTTGAAACACCGGTTTTCTGGGATAATAACCCTGCAACACTCTTCAGATAATTCAAAAAAATAAATGAATATGAAAAAAATAAATTTTTTAATGCTTGCGACGGTTGCCTTGGCTCTGCTGCTTCAATCTTGTGAAAAGAAAGAAGTATTGGGCAACTTCGATTCGCTGGGTGTAGGCTCTTACCTTACCCTTGAAAAAGCAAATAAGGTAACATTGGATTATTCCCAAATCAATAACGAATCTGTAAGCATTACTGTAAAAGAATTCGGTTCCGCTATAGATAAAGTGATTGTTTATGTTACCGCAGGAGGTGCAACACTGAACAAAGCAAACTGGAAAAAGATAAAGGAGTACACCTACACAAGTGGTGCACCTCTTGATCTGGTTGTAAGAGCTACTGAAATTGCTACTGCGTTAGGCACTACCCCTTCAGCTTTAAATCCCGGAACTGCTTATACTTTGTATAATCAGGTTATTACCAAAGATGGTAAAACCTATGATGCGGTAAACACAGTAGGTGCATTGGCCAGCAATCCCAACTACAGAGCTTCTACAACATGGAGTGCAAACGTAGTTTGTCCTTTCGTTGCTACAGGTTTTCCCGGAAACTTCGTAGTACGGGAAGATGAGTGGGCCGATTGGGGACCCGGTGATGTTGTTACTGTAACTTCTGCTACAGCAAACTCCATAGCTTTAAGAGCTTACCCAAATCCGGCTTACGGATCATTTATAGCTGACATAACAGTGAATATTGCTGCTGCAACAGGTATTGCAACTGTAACAAACCAAACTTATGGTAACTACGGTCCAAACGTAGCGGCAACAACAGTTGGTACATCTAACTTTGTGTTTGCCTGTACCGGTACAATTGATTTACGTTTAAATCATCACGTACCAGGTGCTCCTACTTCCAGCTATGGTACATACTGGATCCGCTTAACCAAGCAATAATTTTCTGTGATCTGATCATTGAAAATAAAATAGAAAAAAGGCTGTCTCAAAAGAGGCGGCCTTTTTTCATTATTATTGCAGTTATCACTTAATTTTATCCCCTATAATTTACGTTATGCCATCACTTGAAAATCGTCAGTTTATAGAAATTGAAAAGCCCATTAAAGAATTGGTTGATGAACTGAAAGAGATCAGACAACGGTCTGAAAAAAATTCGAAAGTTGATTATTCCTCTACCATTCAGCAACTGGAGCAAAATATTCTTGAAAAAAGGAAAGAAATTACACTGCACCTGAACAGTTGGCAAAAGGTACAGATGAGCCGCCATCCGGATCGTCCGTATACGTTGAAATACATTGATAAAATGTGTACCAATTTTGTAGAAATTTATGGAGACAGAGGTGTGAAAGATGATAAAGCAATGGTGGGTGGATTTGCACAGCTCGATGGAGAAACTGTGATGATCATTGGTCAGCAAAAAGGCATCAACACAAAAATGCGGCAGCTGCGCAATTTTGGTATGGCCAATCCGGAAGGATACAGAAAAGCACTTCGCTTAATGAAACTTGCTGAGAAATTTAATAAGCCGGTTATTACATTAATTGATACGCCGGGTGCGTACCCCGGTCTGGAAGCAGAGGAAAGAGGACAAGGTGAAGCCATTGCAAGAAATATTTATGAAATGATTCGCTTAAAAGTTCCGGTGATTTGCGTTGTGATTGGCGAGGGAGCAAGCGGAGGCGCATTAGGTATTGGTGTTGGAGATAAAGTACTGATGCTGGAGAATACCTGGTATACAGTCATTTCTCCTGAGAGCTGCAGTTCTATCCTGTGGCGCAGCTGGGATAAGAAAGAAGTTGCGGCAGAACAATTAAAGCTTACACCCGATTATATGCACGGCTTTGGAATCGTTGATGGCATTGTACCCGAACCTGCAGGTGGCGCACATTGGGATTATGATGAAGCAGCACAATTACTGAAAAAAGAACTGATTCCTCTTTTGAAAGATTTGAAGAATAAAGATGTAAATGAACGGATCAATCAACGAATTGAGCGTTATAGCAAGATGGGATTTTGGGATGAATTGTAATTCGGTAAACTAAAATATTTAAGAACGAAATAAATATGCAAGTAAGAGAACAGCTTCGTGGAACAGGTGTTGCATTGGTTACTCCATTTAAAAGTAATATGGAGATTGACTTTGTTGCCCTTGAACGTGTCATTAATTTTGTAATTGAGAACGGTGCGGAATATGTTGTTACACTTGGTACAACAGGTGAAACTCCAACACTGAGTAAAGAAGAAAAAATAGAATTGATACAGGTTACATACCAGATTGTTGCAGCCAGAGTACCTGTTGTTGTTGGTATTGGCGGTAATAACACGCTTACGTTAATTAAAGATCTGGAAAATTTCCCCCTGCAAAAAGCTGTAGCTGTTTTAAGCGCAAGCCCTTATTACAACAAACCTTCACAGGAGGGGATCTATCAGCATTACAAAGCATTGGCCGAAGTTTCGCCACTGCCAATCATTTTATATAACGTTCCGGGCAGAACAGGGCGCAATATCAGCGCATCAACTACATTAAGACTGGCAAATGAATGTTCTAATATTGTTGGAATAAAAGAAGCCAGTGGTGATATGGTTCAATGTATGCAGTTGTTAAAGGATAAGCCCGCCGATTTTTTTGTTGTAAGTGGTGATGATAACCTGGCTTTACCCCAGATTGCATGTGGTATGGAAGGCGTGATTAGTGTTGCTGCCAACTGTTTTCCAAAAGAGTTCAGCGATATGGTGCGTGCTTCATTGAAGGGCGATTTTGCTGCAGCAAAAAAAATCAACGACCAGCTGCTCGAAGGATATGATTTATTGTTTGCAGAAAATAATCCGGCCGGAGTAAAAGCATTTTTATCCGAGTTGGGCATTATTGAAAATAATCTGCGGTTACCGGTTGTACCTTTATCAGACAACCTGCATCAGTCTGTAAAAAAGTATTTGCAAAAAAACTTGCAACATACAGCCTGATTCATTTATCATGCTGCAAAAAAACTTTCTTTCAAAAATAGTTCGGTTGCTTTCTGCAACTTTTTTGCTGTGCAGTTTCAGTTCTGCACAGCACCTTGTACGATTTGAAATTGATCAGTATCCTGCAGGGCATTCAAATGACAGTTTCTTTTTTGCCGGAAATATTAATGGCTGGAATCCTGGTGTATCCAGTTATGCTTTTATCAGAAATAAAGACGGAAAACTCGTTGCAGAACTAAAGGGAGTTGCGCCCGGCCTGCTTGAATTTAAAGTAACCCGTGGTTCATGGAAAACTGTTGAAGCTTCAAAAAACGGGGCATCTGTTTCGAACCGTATAGCCCGTATCAGTTCCGATACGATCATAAAAATTAATATCGCTGCCTGGGCTGATGATTTCCCCGGCAGGCCTCCGGTATCTACCAGAAGTAAAAATGTATTTGTAATTGATACATCTTTTTTTATTCCACAACTGAACAGAAAAAGACGCATATGGGTTTATCTGCCGGAAGATTATGTGTTTACAAACAAACGGTATGCTGTAACGTACATGCACGACGGACAAAATTTGTTTGATGCAGTTACATCTTCTTTTGGTGAATGGGGTGTTGATGAAATGATGGATTCAGTTAAACCTAGAAAACAAAACATCATTGTAGGTATTGATCATGGGGGAAATCAACGGTTAACCGAATACAACCCGTATAACTCAAAGTTTGGTAATGGAGAAGGTGACGGTTATGTTGATTTTTTGGTGCAAACATTAAAGCCATATATTGATCGTACGTACCGTACAAAAACGGGAAAAGAATCTACAGCAATTGCAGGCAGTTCCATGGGCGGCTTAATTTCCTTGTATGCCGTGTTGAAATATCCTGATGTATTTGGTGCAGCAGGAATTTTTTCTCCTGCTTTCTGGATAGCACCGGAATTAAAAAATAAAATTGACAGTGTAAAGCAGATAACTGCTGCATTGTATTTTGTTTGCGGAGAATTGGAAAGCGATAGTATGGTGCCGGATATGAAAGCCGTATACAACAGCATAAAACTAAAAGGAAATAAACGCATGTTTTACAGGCAGGTTCCTTTAGGTAAACATCAGGAAATCTTTTGGCGTAATGAATTGCCTGGTTTTTATCAATGGTTGCTCATTCATCAAACCAAATAAGTTGTTCCTTCTCTTGCAAGTTCAGTATTGCTGAAGATTTCTCTTGCCTCCAGTTCAAACGACTCAAGATGTTCAAATTTAGCTGAGAAATGACCGATTAATAATTTTTGAACATTTGCTTTCAGTGCAATTGCAGCAGCCTGTTTAGTGGTAGAATGAAATCGTTCCGCTGCCTTCTCTGCAAACACAGCCGGGTAAGTACTTTCATGATAAATCAAATCTATCTGCTCTACAATTTTAGCCAGTTGCTCATCATAAATTGTATCTGCACAAAATGCATAGCTTTTAGGTTTGCTGTTTTCTGAGGTCAGCAGTTCATTTTTTATGCTGGTCCCGTCTGCACTTATATAATCTTCTCCGTTTTGCAGTCTGTTATAAAAAGTAACAGGTACTTCATATGTTCTTACCTGATCAATATTCAGTTTCCGGAGATTTCTTTTTTCACGTATAATAAAACCCCAGCAGGGTATGCGGTGTTTGGTTTCAAAACATTCAACGGTATAATGCTTTGCATCCAGCAATAAACCTTGTTCTTTTATTGGATGAAATGTAAACTCATACGGAAGTTTAGTGTCGGCAAGCTTTAATTGCAGAGCAATCAACTCTTGAAGCGGAGCCGGTCCGTAAAGATGAAGCGGTTGAATACGCCCAAGCAAAGCAAAACTGCTCAACAACCCGATCAGCCCAAAATAATGATCACCGTGGAGGTGTGAAATAAAAATATGATTAATCCGGCTGCGTTTAATCCTGTAGTTTAATATTTGTATTTGAGTGCCTTCACCACAGTCGAACATCAGCAACTCATCCGCTGTGGTGATAATTTGAGAAGTAGGGTGCCGGCCAAATGCAGGAATAGCAGAGTTATTTCCAAGTATTGTTACTGCCAGCATGCCTGATGTTAAATTTTAAGGGTTCTGTATAAGTAAATGTAAATGACTTTTTGTTGAGAAATAACGGCTGCTTTACGTTTCATCGTCAAACAATTCTCTTTCAATTTCTTCCATTTGAACAATATCCCATGCTTCGCTTTCAGTAGGTGTATAATTCAGAAGTTCGAGAAGTTCAAATTGTTCAAAACAGCTTTCTACCTGAGAGTTCATTTCACACACCACAAAAGAATTTTCCTGTTCATAAAATTGTTGTTGACCGGCAAGAATACATTCTGCTGATGCTTTGTCAAGTTCAGTAACCTCCTTCAGATTTAAAACAATGTTTTTTACATCCTTTTTAAGACAGGAAAGCAACAATTGACTGAGTTCTCCTGTCATATTTTCAGTAACCGAGCTTTCAAGTGGGGTAATTACATGAAATTTTTCCTTGGTATCAATTTTGACATTCATAGTTTTATTAACAGATAGTGTGTAACTTATAGCTAATTGCAGTCAAATTTATTCGTTATAATTGTAAAAACCGAATATCCCATTATGGATCATAATTTTTCAACACAAGTAAAGGAAATCATTTCATTCAGCAGGGAAGAAGCATTACGTCTTGGAAATGATTTTATCGGAACTGAGCACCTCGTTTTAGGGATGATCAGGGAAGGAGAAAACACCGCCATTAAAGTTTTAAAAAACCTCAATGTTGATTTATACGAGCTGCGAAAGGAAATTGAACTTGCAGTAAAAGATAAAACAGGAAAAAATATTGCAAACATTAATAGTCTCCCTTTAACTAAGCAGGCAGAAAAAGTAATTCGTGTTACAGTGCTGGAAGCAAAAGCCTTGAAAAGTCCGCAGGTTGAAACAGAACATCTGATGTTGTCAATTCTTAAAAACAAAGAAAATATTGCAACACAAATTTTAAATCAGTTTGAAATTGATTACGATATTTTCAGAAACGAATTAGGTATGGTAAAATCGAATGAACCAAGAGCTGAGTATGACGATCCGGGCGAAGAAGATTTTGATGATGAAAAATCAAAATACTCTCAACCACGCTCCAAGCAACCCGCCGGTGCAAAAAGTAAAACACCGGTACTGGATAATTTTGGACGGGATATTACCCGCCTTGCAGAGAGTGGTTCACTCGATCCTATTGTAGGTCGTGAAGATGAAATAGAACGTGTATCACAAATTCTTTCAAGAAGAAAAAAGAATAACCCTATTTTAATTGGTGAACCCGGAGTTGGTAAAACAGCTATAGTAGAAGGATTGGCATTACGGATTGTACAACGAAAAGTTTCACGTGTGTTGTATGATAAGCGTGTTGTTTCACTTGATCTTGCTGCATTGGTTGCAGGTACAAAATACCGTGGACAGTTTGAGGAGCGTATGAAAGCCATCATGAATGAGCTGGAAAAAAACAGAGATGTGATTTTGTTTATTGATGAAATACATACTATTGTTGGTGCTGGTGGTGCAAGCGGATCGTTGGATGCATCAAATATTTTTAAGCCTGCACTTTCAAGAGGAGAGTTGCAATGTATCGGCGCATCAACTTTAGATGAGTATCGCATGTACATCGAAAAAGATGGTGCACTGGACCGTCGCTTTCAAAAAGTAATTATTGATCCGCCAAGTATTGATGAAACCATCCAGATACTTCATAACATCAAACAGAAGTATGAAGAGTTTCATAATGTAGCATATGATGATGAGGCCATTAATGCATGTGTTAAGCTGAGTGACCGCTATATGACTGACAGGTTATTACCTGATAAAGCAATTGATGTGCTTGATGAAGTTGGAGCAAGAGTTCACTTGAAAAATATTAATGTTCCCCAGGAAATTCTTGATCTGGAAAAAAAGATTGAAGACATTAAGCAGGAGAAAAATAAAGTTGTAAAAAGTCAGCGCTTTGAAGAAGCTGCATCACTCAGAGATACAGAAAAAAGATTGGGCGAAGAACTGGAAAAAGCAAAAGCGAAGTGGGAAGAAGAAAGTAAACATAAGCGTTACCCGATTAATGAAGAAGCAATTGCTGAAGTGGTGAGCATGATGACAGGTATTCCTGTAAAACGTATGGTGCAGGCTGAAACAGATAAACTTCGCCGTATGGCCGATGATTTGCAGGGCGCAGTAATCGGACAAGATGAAGCGATCAGCAAAGTTGTAAAAGCCATACAGCGTAACAGAGTTGGTTTGAAAGATCCAAAAAAACCAATTGGTACGTTTATTTTTCTTGGACCTACAGGTGTAGGTAAAACAGAGCTTGCCCGTTCGCTGGCCCGTTACATGTTTGACAGCGACGATGCACTGATCCGTATAGATATGAGTGAATATATGGAGAAATTTACTGTGAGCCGTTTAATTGGAGCGCCTCCGGGTTATGTAGGTTACGAAGAAGGAGGACAGCTTACCGAACGTGTTCGCAGAAAACCTTATTCAGTTGTGTTGCTTGATGAAATTGAAAAAGCTCACCCGGATATTTATAATATACTGTTGCAGGTATTGGATGATGGACAACTGACAGATGGCCTTGGACGTAAAGTTGACTTCAAGAATACACTCATTATCATGACCTCCAATATTGGTGTACGTCAATTAAAAGATTTTGGAGAGGGTGTAGGTTTTGCTACAGCAACCAGAATACAGAATGCCGAGGAAAACAACAAAGCCGTAATTGAAAAAGCTTTAAAGAAAACGTTTTCACCTGAATTCCTAAACAGAATTGATGATGTAATGATCTTTAATTCACTCAGTAAAGAGCACATCTTCAGGATTATTGATATTTTGATGAAGGGTGTTAGCGGACGATTAAAGAACCTGGGTTTCAGTATGGAGTTAACAGAAGAAGCCAAAGAATTTATTACTGAAAAAGGGTATGATATACAATTTGGAGCAAGACCTCTTCATCGGGCAATCCAGAAATATCTAGAGGATCCTTTAGCCGAAGAAATCCTCAACATGAACATAAAAGAGGGCGATGTAGTAATTGCCGACTTAGATAAAGAAAAACAGCTCATCAAATTTTCTTTTAAAGAAAAAACCAAGAAATCGGTTAAATCTTCTGACAGCTAAAGCTGTACATATTTCCTAAATTATAATGGCTAAAGTGCGCACCGCACCTTAGCCATTTTTTTTTAAAAATAAGTGTTTACACTTGTTTTTAATAAAATATTGCCCTTATTTTACACCCACTTTATAGTCCTGCCCTATCCTTCGAATGATCAATGTTCCCTATGCTCCTCCTATTGACTTTGATATAAATCAAGCAGACCGTTGTTTTTTAAAACCAGTTTGATCATTATTTTCTGCTGAAGGAGAGAATAATTTCACAACTATATCTTCATTTTCCTCTGAAAAAATCAGTCCATCTCCGGACAAAGAATCCATCCCTGCAATGATCATGGCCATAGGCTGTTCAGCTGCATTCTCCTTTGAACTATCGCTAATAATTCACAAGTAAACTGAACAAAATGATCCATTTTTTACCCATCTCTTTTAAACCAAAAAGTTTAAAGAAAAAGTTCGGTCAATTGATTTTATTGACAATACTTTTTTTATTTACAGGTTCAATAGGGTATACACAATGTACCTGTACAGGCAACATTGTTGTTAACCCAAGTTTTGAAAATGGCACCACAGGTTGGAACTGGTCTGGTGGCACTTTCAGTGCCGGAAGTGGTGCAGTTATCTGTGGCATTAAATCAGGCGATTTTCAAGTAACCAATACCGCTGCAAACTGGGTTTCACAAACAATCGGTACCGATCTGGCGCCGGGAACAGTCATTAATGCCAGTGTGTATGCAGGTACACATAATAATACTTTCAATCATTATGTTTCAGTAGATTTTTTTGATGCAAACTGGAACTGGCTTTCTAATGTAGCAGTTGAAGTAAATAAAGTATTGGCCAATGCTCCGGCAGGTCCGCAATTGTATACGTTAACAGCAACTGTTCCTGCAGGCGCTAAATACACAAATGTTGGATTTACAGGAAACGGTGATTGGATTAAAACTGATCTATGGTGTGTTACTTTAACTACACCATCAGGAGGTGGGTCAATTGGAGATCGTGTTTGGCTGGATGCTGACGGAGACGGTATTCAGGATGCATCTGAAACTTCCGGTATTACAGGTGTTACTGTTCAATTAAAAAATGCAGGAGGTACTGTGATTGCCACTACAACTACAAATGCAAGTGGGAATTATTTATTTACTGGATTGGCTGCAGGAAATTATACAGTTGTTTTTCCAACATCAATTAGCGGGGCCGTAGTAACTCCCCAAAATGTTGGCTCAGATGATAATGTGGATAGTGATCCAAGTCAATCAACCGGTGCTTCGGCTACAATCTCATTGGGAGTAAATCAGAATATTACAAATGTAGATGCAGGTTATTGCCCAACTACGCTTGAGCTTGGAAACAGAGTTTGGTATGATGCAAATAACGACGGTGTAAATGCAGGAGAAAATGGAATTCCGGGCATAACAGTTTACTTATATAAAGATGATAACAACGATAATACAGCTGATGGTGTTTCAATCGCCAGCACTGTAACAGATGCAAATGGTTATTATTCCTTTACCAATCTTGGACCCGGTCATTATATTGTTGGAGTTATAACTCCTTCAGGGTATATGAGCAGTGCAGTGAACGGAGGCGATCCGGATAATAATATTAACCTTGATGATAATGGCCAGGTAATAGTTGGTAACGAAATAAGAGGGTTGGCTATTACACTTGTTGCAGGTACAGAACCGTTAGTTGACGGTAATACAAATAGCAACAGCAATATTACTTACGATTTTGGATTGCTGCCCGATTGTTCATGCACAAACAGCGCAGGAAATGAGTTGCTGAATGCAAGTTTTGAAAACGGTACAACCGGCTGGAACTGGTCAGGTGGTACATTATCTACGGGTACAGGCTATATCGCATGTGGAGCCGCTAATGGGTTTAATAACTGGACAACAGGCACAGCAAAAGTATGGCAGGATGTAACTGTAGCAGCGGGTTCAGGTATTGTGTTTAAAGGATTTGCCGGTGTGCATACTCCGGGTTTAACATGCAGCCCTAAGCTTAGTTTAATTTTCCTGAATGCATCAAATGTAGTTATTGCACAAAATGATGTTGCCGTTACAAGAGATGTAGATGTTTACTTTGGACAGTTGGAACAATATTCAATTAGTGCAACAGCACCGGCTGGTACAGTAAAAGTAAGAGTACAAAGTGCTATCAATTGTAACACGATGAAATTGGATGCATTCTGCTTAACTGTAACTCCTCCAACCAATAGTTCAATAGGAGACAGAGTATGGAATGATATAGACGGTGATGGAGTTCAGGATGCGAATGAGGTTGGTTTAGCAGGTGTAACGTTAACGTTGTTAAATGCTGCTGGTCAGCCAATTGCTACTACCACCACCGATGCTTTTGGTAATTATAAGTTCAGTGGATTACCAGCTGGTAATTATTCTGTAAGAGTAACAGCGCCGGCCAATTACAGCTTGTCAGCTAAAACACAGGGCGGTGATACTAATTTAGACAGCGATTTTGATCCCATCACTTATACAACTGCAACAATTACATTAGCAGCTAATCAAAGCCGCACAGACATTGATGCAGGTCTTAAGTTTACACAACCTGTAACAACAAGTATTGGCGATCGTGTTTGGTTAGATTCAAATGCTGATGGTGTGCAGGATGCCGGTGAGCCAGGCGTATCAAATGTACTGGTAACGTTATACAACAGCGTAGGCGCAGTGGTAAGCAATACCTTTACAGACGTAAACGGTAACTACCTGTTTACCTCAGTAACTCCCGGTACATATAGTGTTGGTGTTAGTTTGCCAACTGCATTTGTATTCTCTCCCAATAATGGATTAATAAGCGGAGCAACTAATAGTGATATCATTCCGGCTACAGGTCGTACAACATCTTTCACCGTAAATGCAGGCGATAATATTACTTATGTAGATGCTGGTTTAAAACCACAGCAACCTGCAAATGGTAGCATTGGTGATTATGTATGGAACGATATTAATAAAAATGGAATTCAGGAAGCAGGTGAGCCGGGTATTGCTGGCGTAATTGTTCGACTTGTAAACGCTACTACCAATGCCATTATAGCCACAACAACCACTGATGTAACCGGTAAATATATTTTTAATGATGTAACTGCAGGAGATTATAAAGTAGACTTTGTTACACCTGCCGGATATACAATCACAACCAAACTCAACGGTAATGTTACAGCTTCAGGTACTGATAGTGATGTTGATCCTGTTACTTTAAGAACAGCAACATTTACACTAGCAGCCGGTCAGCGTATAACAACTGTTGATGCAGGTTATTGGTTAACCACACCTCCGGGTACTGGTAAAATTGGAGATCGTGTATGGCTTGATGCGAATCAGAATGCTGTTCAGGATGCCGGCGAAACCAATGTACAAGGTGTTACTGTAATATTATACGATGCAGCGAACACAGCCATTAAAATGACTGTAACCAATGCCAATGGAAATTATCTGTTTACAGATTTAGCTGCAGGCAGCTACAGCGTTGGCTTCAGTAATATACCTGCAGGTTATTCCTTTACAACACAAGGTGGTGGAACCGCCGCTACCGGCAGCGATGCAAATCCTGCCACCGGCAGAACTGCTACGATAGCTTTAGCCGCAGCACAAACCAATCTTGATGTAGATGCAGGTATCCGTTCAACAATGGCTGGTACCGCTTCAATCGGTAACCGTGTATGGAACGATTTAAATAATAATGGATTACAGGATGCAACTGAGCCTGGTTTACAGGGTGTGATTGTTGAATTACTGGATGGTAATGGTAATTCAATTGACAGTGATCCATCAACAGCAGGCATACAACCTACTACAAGAGTAACCAACGCACTGGGTGAATATCAGTTTACAGGTTTACCTGCCGGTGATTACCGGATACGTTTCATCAACCTGCCAGCGGGCTTTAATGCAGCGCCAAAAGGAGCAGGAGCCGACAGAAATGTAGATAGTGATGGTAACCCGATAGCTGCAGGAACTTCAACCACTGATGTGATCAGTGTTGCATCAGGAGAAGAGAGACTTGACATAGACTTTGGTTTAAACAACCCCGCAGCGCCAACCGGCCAGTTAGGTGACTATGTTTGGTTCGATACAAATAACAATGGTATTCAGGATGCAGGCGAGCAAGGCGTAGCAGGTGTAACCGTGTCGTTATTGAATGCTGCAAATACGGTGGTAGCAACAACCGTAACGGATGCAAATGGTAATTACCGTTTTGTAAATATTGCCGATGGCAGTTACTCAATTAAGTTCAGCAATTTGCCGGCAGGCTTTGTGTTCTCACCAAAAGATTTGGGTGGGAATGATAATACCGATAGTGATGCAGATGCAGTAACAGGTACAACTGGTACTTACACTATTTCTGCAGGTAACAGCAACCTCACTGCAGATGCAGGTATTTATTCAACCCGTGCAGCATTGGGTGATTATGTATGGTTTGATGCCAACAGCAATGGTGCACAGGAAGCAACAGAAAAAGGTATTGCAGGTATAACTGTAACCTTGTATGATGCAGCCAATGTAGCTGTAACATCTGCAATCACGGATCAAAATGGCAGATACTTCTTCAGCAATTTAAATCCCGGCACTTACACCGTTGGGTTTAGTACAATACCGGGCCAATTTGTATTTACTGCAAAAGATGCAGCAGGCGATGCATCCGATAGTGATGTTGATCCTTCAACCGGTAAAACAACTGCATATACCTTGGTAGCGGGTCAGGTTATTACAACGGTTGATGCAGGGTTAAAACCAGTTATACCAGCAACCATTGGGGATTTTGTATGGTACGATGATAATGGAAATGGTATTCAGGATCCGGGTGAAGCAGGTTTGCCGGGTGTAATTGTAACCTTATACAATGCCGCCAACCAGCCAATCGGTTCGGCAGTAACTGATGGTAACGGAGCTTATGTAATCAATAATGTACCTGCAGGTAACGGATACTATATTGTATTCAGCAACAAGCCGGATCCTTCAGCAGCATGGACATTACAGAATGTTGGCGGAGCAGCAGCAATCAATAACAGTAAGGCAGATGCCACAGGTAGAACAACACCATTCAACGTTGCAGCAGGACAACAGGTTAGCAACATTGACGCTGGATATATACAGCGCATTCCGATTGTTCTCAGCGGAAATGTATTTTACGACGACAATGGAATGACGGATGGTTTAGTAAACGGAACAACCACAATTCCATCAGGTATAAATGCAGTGTTGTACGATCCGGTATTAAACCAGGTAATAGCTGTTCAACCGGTTCCGGGACATGGTCAGCCGGGTGCTGGAACTTTCAGCTTTAATATTTTCAATAACAGTAATTACCGTGTAATGATAACGACTGCTAATCCGGCAATCGGTGCAGTACCACCTGCAACGTCTGTTTTACCAGCATCATTCAGATCAACCGGTGAAATTATAGGAACAGTTGCAGGTAATGATGGTACTGTTGATGGTAAATCAATACCCATATTTACAACAAACCTTAATGTTACCAATGTCAACTTCGCAATTAAGCGTGTTATGTTAATTGTTGTTGACTAAACAAATACATCGTAAAACCTGAATCAACATATAATAATTAAAACAAAACAAATGAAACCAAAATTAAAACTGATCCTTTTTATACTTCTGCTTACAAGTATAGGATTTGCAAAAGCTCAGCAGTTTGTAGGGCTTTACAATGTATCATTTCCATCAAACCCAACTGTACCGGCTTATACAGCTGGTCCGGCAGCAATAAAGAAAGCCGATGGCACTAATCCAAATTCCGGAGCATTATCTGTATCTGCTTCTTATTCCGATCAGCAATACGGAGTATTACCAAACGGTTTAACCGGATATGGTGATCTTGGTCTTATGTTTGGTATCAGTAACAATAATAGTGGCAAAGTTCCTACACCTGCATCAGTAGGCGTACCGTTGGCCAATGTTGGTTCACCGGTAAACAGTTACTACTCGGCTCTTTCTACCCAAATTGGCACAGGGATGAACACATTTAATAACTATGCGTTTAATATGTTTGCCAGTGCAGAAGGTTTATCCGGACAGCCAACTAATGGAAGATATTATTTTGGTAAAGTAACCTTTACATTTTCACGCCCCGTCATAAATCCAATTTTACATGTAACAGGTCTTGGTGGTTTTTTAAGCATCAATGAACCTCCTTTTCCTACATTGCCATTTGCAGTTGATTTAGAACTTGATGAAGCAGGATTTCAAATTTCAAAATTGTCAGGTACTGCACGTACTCAATTAAACACAACGACTAAAACAATTTTTAACAGCTTTGATTATGTGCAGGATTACATTGTTGGCGGTCAAACTCCAGAAGGTGGAAACAATGCAGGTACAGGTAGCTTCCTTATTCAGGGAATAAATGTTACAACCGTAACGTTTAAAATATATTTGAGAGGAATGGCTCAAAATCAGGTGTGGACTTCAAACGCCAATTATGTAAATGAAGTTTATAATGGTGATCGTTTTAATATCAGCTGGACGTTGCCAACTCAGCCCGAGAGTACATTGCCTGCAACAGGTGTGTATTTAAAAGCTGTATTAAATGGTAATGATGTTTCTTTAAACTGGAAAACTGTAAGTGAAATCAATTCCAAAGAATTTGAAATTGAAAGAAGTACCGATGGGGTTAATTTTAGCCGAATTGCAAGTAAAGATGCAGCTGGCAACAGTTTTTCTGAGATTAATTATGCGTTTACAGATGCAGCAATAACTAAACGGGTTTATTTTTATCGTTTAAAACTGGTAGATGTTGACAGATCTTACACGTATAGTAATGTTGCTGTTATAAGAACAGCAGGCAGCAGTAAGGAAATAAAAACATTCCCCAATCCATTTACATCACAGTTAAATATTGAGTTTAACAAGGCTAAAGGTTCATATATCATCAGTATGTTTAATCAGGCTGGTCAGGAAGTAAAAACCTTACGTGCTTTTATTGAAAATGATGTTCAGTACGTAAGTATTAATCGTGGAATTCTTACATCAGGTTCATACGCTGTGCGTATTACTAATATTCTAACCGGAGAAGTGAGTGCTCAGAAAGTAATGATTCAGTAATTCAATTCAGTTTCAATATTATAAGAAAGTCTTCCTTCCTAAAGGAAGACTTTCTTATTTTGCAGCACTATTTGTGAATGAAAAAAATTGTAATAGCAATTGATGGTTGGTCGAGTTGTGGGAAAAGTACACTCGCTAAACAACTGGCAAAAGAGCTGGGGTATATTTATATTGACAGTGGGGCAATGTACAGAGCTGTTACGTTATACTTTTTAAGAAATCATGTTGATTGGACAAATACATCTGAAGTAACAGAAGCGTTAACAAATATAAACCTGCAGTTTAAACCAAACTCTGTAAATGGCGAATCGGAAATATATCTGAATGAAGAAAACGTGGAGTATGTTATCAGAGATATGGTTGTTGCAGAAAAGGTTAGCGAAGTGGCGGCCATAGAAGAAGTAAGATCTTTTGCTGTTGCTGAGCAACAAAAAATGGGTGCGGCTAAAGGAATTGTTATGGATGGAAGGGATATAGGTACTACTGTATTCCCAGATGCTGAATTAAAAATATTTATGACCGCAGATATAGCTGTAAGAGTAGAAAGGCGGTTTAGAGAGATGTACAGTAAGAACCCCAACATCACAATCGAGGAAGTAAAAGATAATCTGGAAATGAGGGATTACATAGACTCACACCGGAAAGTAAGTCCCCTGCAAAAAGCTGCAGATGCAATAGAAATCAACAATACCGGACTTTCTCCAGATGAGCAGTTACTATTGGCATTGAAATTCATAGATAAACTTATCTTTTAAGGCTGTTTTTTCTATAATTCGTGAGGCAGACAATATTTTTTTTGAATATCAATAAAGTCTTTTATATATTCGCATTACGATCCTCCATATCTGGAAAACACCCTCTAAATCCGCTCATCCGAACAATCCAATTTTTACTTAGGAACACTGTTTTTTTTTTCTGGCAAATACAGTCCATCTTCCTGTGATCTGCTTTTTCTGGCAACAGAAATAGTAAACACCATATCCTCAATGAATAGCTTTTTCAAAAGGTACCCCGTGAAAAGAAAGTTTATTTTACCTCTAAACCTTTTTTATGAAAAAGTTTTTACTCAGTTTTGTTTTTTTAGCGACCGTATTATTGTCAAAGGCTCAGTTTGTTGAAAGTTTTAATGGCGGTGTATTGCCAGCCGGTTGGGATCTTGCTCAAGGTATGAAGGTGCAGGATTATAACAATCCGTCAAATAATTGTATTACAGATTTTGGTCTCCTTACACCCGGAGTAGGTGGCAACAATCCTGCAAAAGTTTTAACGGGATCCAGTACTTACAATTCTTCAGCTTCTTTTATTAATGTAGGGTTTACCATTTACATTTTTGATGCAAATCTTGCTTGCAGTTCTGTAAAAGCTCTGCCCTGCCAAACCTTTGTACAGGTTTATCTTGTAAAAGCCAGCTGGACATCTGCTTCAGTTCCTCCGGCATCTGAAATCCTTGCTCAAAGCTTAGTACAAATCGTACAATCGAACACAGCAAATATTCTATATGTTCCTACACCGGGTTTAACAAACGGTACACAATATCGTGTACTGTATGATTTTAGTGTTCAGGGCAACTGTAACCAGAATGGTACAAAGTATATTTTAGATGAATTTAAAGTAATTACTACTGTTGGCGGTCCTTTACCTGTTGTATTAGGAAACTTTAACGCACAAAATAAAAATGGCAAAGTTAGTCTTACATGGGAAACTTTCCAGGAAGTTGAGAATGATGGTTTTGAAATTCAGCGTCGTGCAGGAAATGGCCGTTACGAAACAGTTGCTTTTGTAGATTCAAAAGTTGCAGGTGGTACAGGATCAGGCGCTACTTATAGTTTTGATGACAATACTACATTGGCAAGAGGTGTTACTTATTATCGTCTTCGTCAGGTTGACTTTAACGGCAGATCTGGATTTAGTGAAGTGAAAGCATTACGTGGTGCAGGCAGCCAGATTGTTGTTTCTGTTTATCCAAATCCAAGTCGTGGAACAACTAATGTTGCTATCCCTGAAGGCACGGGTAAAATGGATGTAAGTGTAGATGATTTTACGGGGAAATCGGTACAACGCTGGAGTGGTTTAAATGTTCGTAATCTGCAGATTACTAATCTGAAGCCGGGCATGTATCTGTTACGCATCACCATTCAGGAAACCGGTGAACAAATAACAGAGCGTATTTCAGTACAATAAAGAGGGACAGGAAAAACCAGATAAAACCAAAAAAGATGGGAGCTTTATATTTATAAAGCTTCCTCTTTCTTAACTTTTTTATATTCAAATTTTTCTGTTTTACACCATATTCAATCGTATACAAACTAATATCCTGTTGTAACTCCGATTTGCTAAATACAATCCTATCAATTTCCTTTCCAATCTTTCTATGATTTCATAAGTAAAAGGCGTTGTCTTTTCTTATCTCTAATAATATAACACCTCTATCCATAATGATAAGCTTTTTCAAACCCTGTCCTTTGATCTGCCTATTTTCTTAAACATCTAAATTAAAAGTTATGAAAAAGTTTTTACTCAATCTCTTACTGTTATCAATGTGGGGCTTCAGTTTTTCACAGGATTTGCCTGCCCCGGCTGCCAATTTGCAAAATCTTCCCGCAGGCAGCTATATAATTGCAATGGATAATGCAAATCAAAATACGGGTACAGCTTTCAGCGTTTCGGCCAAAATAACCATCAGTAGCGGAAGTAACACGGGTACTTTAGATAATGCTGGCAGTGTTGAGGTTGGAATGGTTCTTTCCGGTCAGTCTGCAATCCCTGTGGGTACAACAGTTACAGCTATTAATTATACTACAAACGTTGTAACACTTAGTGCAGTTACAACTGCAGCTATCAGTAATAAATCTGTTACTTTTACCGGTAGTGGTTTGTTTAATATGAAAGCTTATGGCCTGATTGTATATCTGCTAAATAATAATGTTAAACTGAAATGGGTTATTAATGCAGGTAAAGCAAAGGATGCAGCAGATTTTTCTGTAGCTTCTACACGCATTAAACCAACAGTTGCCGCAACTCCATCATCAAATTTTAAAGCCGGTCCATTTGTAATTTCAGCTTCTGATATAGCTGGCGTTGATGCTTTAATTGATGCGTATAATAATAATTTAAATTCCGGAACAGATGTAAATGTTTACGTTACAACAGCTCCAGTAATTGTGGATGTACGATATGATATGACAGGGTTTAAACCAAAAGCAGCCATCTTAAATGATGGTGGAAATGCATCAATTCATGTTGCATATATGACAGCAGCAGGCGTACCTTCAGTTAGTTATTTAACTGTATCAACTGGAGCAACCCTTACAACAAGTTGCTTCACCTTTGCATCTGAGCCACATAATACTTCTGCTACTTCAAGTTTAATTGGTCAGATCAGAAGTTTTGTTCAAAAAGGCGGTAATTTTCTCGCCCAATGTGAGGCAGTAAGAACATATGAGAATGAAGCTGTTAATGGACGATTTCACAGTACTCGTGGAGATGCAAATGCAGTGTTTGAAAAAGGCGGAGGAGGTAACACGAATGCAACAATTGAAAATAATATCAACTTTCCCAATCCAAACTTAGCGTATTCACAATTTGAAGGACAGTTTAATGGGAATATTACAGGAAGTCTGCAAAACTGGAAATTAACAAGCGGGAGTTCTTACATAAACAACGCACATAATCATGCAGAAGGTGCACTCTTACCTGCTGCAGTTTCTGCAAGTGTTTCTAAGTTAGTTGCATCAAATCTTAAAGGAGGGTTGGTTTTTTACCTGGGAAATCATACATACAGCTTAGCCGACCGTGCAAACGTTAATGGCATGCGGATGTATTTAAATGCATTTCTTACTCCTGTTTCGATTAATTCAAACTGTCCTATTGGCGGACCTTTACCAGTAGTGCTGGCTAATTTTAAAGCCATTAATAAAAATGGTAAGGCCTCACTTTCATGGGAAACATTGCAGGAAGTAGAAAATGATGGTTTTGAAATTCAGCGTCGTACGGGCAATGGCCGTTATGAAACAGTGGCGTTTGTTGATTCAAAAGTAGCGGGTGGTACAGGATCGGGTACATCTTACAGTTTTGATGATAATGCAGTTTTAGGTAAAGCAGTAACTTATTACCGCCTCCGTCAGATAGACTTAAATGGTAAATCTGAATTCAGTGAAGTAAAGGCATTACGTGGTGCAGGCGGCAAAATCATCGTGTCAGTTTATCCAAACCCCAGCCTCGGAACAACAAATATTGTTATTCCTGAAGGAGCTGGAAAAATGGATGTAAGCCTGGACGATTTTACAGGTAAATCGGTGAAACGATGGAGCGGGTTAAATGTGCGTAATCTTCAGATTACAAATCTGAAACCCGGCATGTATCTTTTACGCATAACCATTCAGGAAACAGGTGAACAAATATCTGAACGAATTACTGTACAATAAATCAGGGACAGGAAAAACCAGATAAAACCAAGAATGACTGAAGCCTCACGAAAGTGGGGCTTCTTTGTTTATCTTAAATCAATTATTTTTTTTGAATGCTTGCAAATGTCAAAACAGAAAAGTATTTTAGTCTCAGCAAACCCAAATATCCTTAAACACCGCTTAATCTTCAATTCCTTCCCATCCAATTCTTACTGGATTTTTTTATCTCTGTTACCTGTGATTAAAGTTTTTACTGTTGCATAAATAGTTTTAGCTATCACCTATATCCTCAATGATAAACTTTTTCAAAAGGTGTCCTTTGATCGACCTCTGATTTTTTTATAACCTCAAAACCTTTGTATGAAAAAGTTTTTACAATTTTTTATCGGAATCGTATTTCTTGGCTTAGCCAATAAAGTTAACGCCCAATGCGCTGTTGGTGAACAGATCATTGTTGTAAAAAATATTGACGGAACAAACCCTGCTAATTGTAAGGTAACTGTTGATATTGTCTTTGATCTTGAGAATAACGCAGGTAATAAGTATGTGTTTATTCATGCTTTCAGGGCTGCTGATTATCCGGGTTATTTTGAACTGGCTAAACCGGGCACCTGCCAAACACCTGCTAACCCTAACCCTAATCAACCCACTGCGCCTCCACCTGTAAGAGGAACAAATGCGCAGGGTAATCTGGATGCTGCCATTTTAAACATAGGATTCAATAATGATTTGGGCACAGGCGGATATTTATCTTATATTACCAGTGCTCAGTATACACCAGATGCTGGAACTGTGATGACCATTGGCTCAGGCCTCGTTGAAAAAACAGCCAGCCCTGTTGCAGGTTTCTCCCGTTATACGATGCGTGATGTAGTGGTATTTACAGGAGCACCCTGTGGCAGTCCGCTAACTATTAAAGCAGATTTATGGTCTTCACAGGCATCTTCTTTATCAGTAGCACATTGCTGGAGATGTAATTTTACATACCTCTTCAATGAACCGCAAATTACAGGTTTAGTGAATTGTACCAGTCCAAGAACAGTAAACTTCCAACTCTCAACAAACAGTACAACTGCACTTTCAGGAGTTTATCGCATTTATGTGGACAATACTCCTTTCGGAAGTTTTGGTACAGAAGATACTCAGTTAGCTCCCGATGCTTCAGGATCGTTCAGTGGGTTAACAAATTCAAGTACACAATTCTTTAATAATATTCCCTACAACGGAAACAATGTTGGAAGTGAATCAACAAAAGCATTGTGGGTTGAAGCAGTTGTAACCAATCCGGTTGGCACACAGACCAACTCAACCGTGAAACTGATCACCAACGGATGTAATACTTTGCCGGTTTCATTACGTTCATTTAATGCGGTACAAAGAGGTGGTAAAGCTTCTCTTACCTGGGAAACATCTCTGGAAACAGATAATGATGGTTTTGAAGTACAGCGTCGTTTAGGAAACGGACGTTATGAAACCATTGCATTTGTTGATTCAAAAGCACCAGGAGGAAATGGTGGTGCTTATAATTACAGTTTTGATGATCAGTTAAGTTTACCAAAAGGCGTTGCATACTACCGCATTCGTCAGGTAGATTTAAACGGCAGATCAAGTTACAGTGAAGTAAGGGCATTGAGAAGTGGTAATGGTCAGATTGTGGTTGCTGTATATCCCAACCCGAGCAGAGGTGCAACCAATGTTGCTATTCCGGAAGGCGCAGGAATTATGGATGTTTCACTTGATGACTATTCCGGTAAATCAATACAACGCTGGAACGGCATCAATGTACGCAACCTGCAATTAACAAATCTCAAACCCGGTATTTATATGCTGCGCATTAATTTCCGTGAAAGCGGTGAACAAATTACTGAACGGATTTTAGTACAATAGAATTTCTTTGGACAGGAAAAACCAGATAAAACCGAAGAAGAAGAGGCCTCCGCAAGGAGGCTTCTTCGTTTTTATACTTAACCGAATGATCAAGATCAGCTTATTACATTTTACAATCAATGAGAATCATTGTTTCAGTAAATGGCTAAGTATACCTTTAAAAAAATAATTACATGCAGCGCTTATTCTACACTGTTCCTTTCTGAACATCCGGCGTTAGATGGAAAAGAACAGCAGCTCAAAAAAACGTATAAACAGCCGGTAATCATCATTTCAAAACTGTTCTTTATGAAAAAGAATGTACTCCTGTTATTACTGTTTGCTGTAATGCCATGGTTTAATCAGGTGATTGCTCAATGCGATGTTTCAAATGTTGTTATCAGTGATGTTAGACCGGTACAAAATGGAACTGGTGTTGACTATACTATAGATATTTCATTTACCGCCGAAGAAAATAATGGTGCAAAATATACCTGGTTGCATTTATGGCTTGAAAAAGATTATCAGTACAGTCAATGGCACAATGGTTTTAATGCACCTTATCCCTGCCCACACTCAAACAACTCATCAAAAGCAGCTCCTTCAACAACCGCTGCGGGTTTTAATATGTTGGATCAATCCTTTCTTACTTTTGGATTTGAATTAGGTGCAGTTAGTACAACGGCAGCCACTGTCGGAATTATGACCAGCTACATTTATGATCCTGCTGTTATCCCCGGATATACTGATGCAACAATCTATAAACAAAGTGCAGGGGGTAAATTGTACCGAATTACTATTCAGAACCTCACATTCTACAAAGCAAATTGTACAATAACTGATTACCTTGAAGTAAGAGCGTTTAACTGGGCAACCAATGCCAACACTGCCGGAGGTACACCGGCACAATGTTACAGTTGCGAAAACAAGCCATTTGTAATTGGCGATCCCCGTATTTCAGGCAATGTTAACTGCGTTTATCCCAGAACGTACAATCTGTTTATAGACAGCCGTTATATGAATTCTGCAACACCGGGTGTTGATGTGATTTATGGTTCTTATACTTTGTATGCCGACGTTAACAGAAACGGTAAGTTAGAATTGACAGGTACCAGTCCTGATTTGCTTGTAAAAGCTGAAACAACTTTTACAACAGATACTGCACCTGTTGGTGGAGTTCCTGCCGGTTTTCAATCAAGGTTTATGCAATTGAATGGAACCTTTGATTATGTGTTCGGAATGGGAGATACCAATTCAAACAAGAACATCATTGCATTGGTCAACATTGAAACACCAGGTTATACAGGAGCAGATGTTGCAGGGCTGTTGGCAAATAACTGTACAGTATTACCGGTTACTCTGTCCGATTTTTCAGTAAGTCAGCTCCTTAACGGGGTACAGCTTAATTGGAAAACAGAGCAGGAATTAGACCTGAGTGGTTTTGAAATCCAACGGAACCAGAATCATACAGGATACAAAAGCATTTGGTTTGTAGCAGCCATGGCAAAAGATGGAAATGGCGCAGTGTATAATTTTACAGATAAGGATATCGCTAAAGGTACTAGTGTTTTCTACAGATTAAGAATTATTGATCAAAACGGATTATACAGTTACAGTGATATCAGGGTTATTCGAAATAATGCAGTTAAAATGAATGTATCCGTTTATCCCAATCCCAGTAATGGTCTTTTTTCCATTGCAGTTCCGGCAGATGCAGGTTTGTATGATGTAATGTTAACCGATGTTACAGGAAGAGTTCTGCTGTTGAAGAACAGTCAGCGCAATCAATCAATACAAATACAACGTTTTTATCCCGGATGTTATCTCTTAAAAATATGGTTCCGTGAAACTGGCGAAACCATTACAGAAAAAGTTGTAGTGCAATAACCAATTTCAGATTGTACATAAAAAACGGGGCTTTATGAGCCCCGCTTTTTATGTGTAAGCATTTATCTGCTGTTGAAACGCTGTGCCGGCATTGCAGATGTCAGCTAGTTTGTGCATTACTGCTTCCACCAGCGAATCAGGACAGGAAGCGCCACTGCTGAGAAGAATCTTTACTGGCTCTTTCTGATGTAAATAATCTTTGGTTACATACTCTTTTTTATCATGAAAATTGAAGTGTATGATTTCAGTTGCTGAAAGAATTTTATCGGGACTGTTGATGAAATAGGTGGGTAATTTAGTTTCACACAACTCAACCAGATGTGTGGTGTTTGAACTGTTGTAACCACCAACAATCAATGCCAGATCTGCTTCGGTTTCTAACATACCTGTTACAGCTGATTGGTTGTCGTTTGTTGCATAACACAACGTATCTCTTGTGTCAGCAAAACGAGTTTCAACCGTTGCATCAGTTAGTTGATAGTGTTCTGTAACAACCTGCTTCAGATAAGAAGCAATTGCCTGTGTGTCACTTGCAAGCTGGGTTGTTTGATTCACCACGCCAAATTGCTGTAGATCTTTTGTTATATCAAATCCTGCTGAATACATCCCTTCAAATTCTTTATAAAACTCTTCTGCAGGTTTTTTACCTGTAATGTATTTACCCAGCTCAACAGCTTGCTTCAGATCGTTTACAATTACCGCAGGGGTGTGTACACTTGCATGTGAAAATGTGGCTCTGGTTTCTTCGTGCTTAGGTTTACCATGCAGCACAATAGAATATCCTTTTGCAGCAATCTGTTCACTTCTGTTCCATACTTTTTCTACAAACGGACAGGTTGTGTTATATTTCTCAGTACTGATCCCATTTTCCTGAAGCATTTTTTCAATGGTAAGTGTAGTACCAAATGCAGGGATAATGACCACATCATCACTTGTAATTTCTTCAAACGGAATTAATTGTTTCCCGTAAGTGTCTTGCAAAAATTGAACACCTTTTTCAATAAGTGTTGCATTCACCTGTGGGTTATGGATCATTTCACTTAATAGAAAAATTCGTTTGCCGGGATTTTCTTCAATGGTTTTAAATGCAATTTCAATGGCATTTTCAACTCCGTAGCAAAACCCAAAATGCCGGGCAAGATAAAATTGAACAGGTCCCAGATCGAGCAGGGTAGGAGAAAAGTCTTTCTTTAATTTGTCCTGTTCTTTTCGTTTATTCTTAATGGCCGTAATAAGCGGGCTGCGGTAAATATTCGGAACTTGAAATTTCTTCATAAATCTGTATAACAAATACAAAGGTACAAGGTTTCAAACTGCAAAAAAGAAACGGCATTTTGCAGTTTGGTTCGTATCATTGAAGACGAATTACGACTATGATTTCAACAGATTTTAAGCCCGTTGATTGGGTACATTCTACCAATATCTATGAGGTGAATCTTCGCCAATATACAGGCGAAGGAACTTTTGCTGCTTTTGCCCGGCATCTGCCAAGATTAAAAGATATGGGAGTGGAGGTGCTCTGGTTTATGCCCGTAACACCCATTTCAGTTAAAAACAGAAAAGGTACACTGGGCAGTTATTATGCCTGCTCCAGTTATGTAGATACAAATCCTGAGTTTGGAACAATAGATGAGTTTAAAGAACTGGTAAAGCAGATTCACGCACTGGGTATGAAAGTGATTATTGATTGGGTGGCCAATCATACAGGATGGGATCATGAATGGACCATCACCCATCCCGAATATTATACTCAGGATGATAAGGGGAGTTTTAAACCACCTGTTGAAAATTGGGAAGATGTCATTCATCTCAACTTTCATAACACAGCTACCAGAAAAGCTATGATTGATGCAATGAAATTCTGGGTTGCGGAATGTGGTATTGATGGCTTTCGTTGCGATATGGCTATGCTGGTACCTGTTGATTTTTGGAGAGAAGCAAGAGCAGCCCTTGATCAGCTTAAAAAATTATTCTGGCTGGGTGAATTTGATCAGTGGAATGATGAGCCCTATGCCCATGTATTTGATGTTAGCTACAGCTGGCATTGGATGCATATGACCGAAGAATTTTATAAAAAAAAGCTGCCCATTTCTGCATTAGATAAGGTGTTAACCGGTTATCAGCAAAAGCATCCGTTTCATCATATCCGATCTTATTTTACAAGCAATCACGATGAAAACAGCTGGAATGGAAGTGAGTATGAAAAATATGGCGAGATGGCGATTCCTTTAGCTGTATTCAGCTGTACATGGAACGGTATACCACTCATCTACAGCGGACAGGAACTACCCAACAAAAAACGTCTTCAGTTTTTTGATAAAGATGAAATTGAATGGAACGATCATCCTGCTCTGCATTTGTTGTATAAAAAATTACTGTCGCTGCGTAACAATCATCCTGCTTTATTATGCGGCCATAAAAATGTGATCACCTGGCGTATTGCAACTGATCATCCGGAACAGTTGTTTTGCTTTGTAAGAAAAAACAAAGACAAAGAAATGATTGTTGTATTGAATTTTTCTGACAGGAAAATTGTGTTTCATTTAAATGATCAACGTGTAAGAGGTGAATTTACAAATGTATTTACAGGAAAAACCAAGCAGGTAACTGATGGTTTTGCAATTGATCCGTGGGGGTACAAATTGTTGATGAAATAAAAAAATCTCCCGGAAACGGGAGATTTTCATTTACTGTTATTTTAATGAACCTTATGGCTCGGGCTCGTTTTTAAGATCGTTGATGGCATATTGATACACACCCTCATAACCGGGATAGATACCTTCAATAATAATGCTGTTACCTGCAGATTCAATTGCACGTTTCAAATCATCTACAGATTTTACAGATTTACCACCTGCACGAACAATGATAAATCCTTTTTTAATCGTTGTTTGGTCGGCAATTAATCCATCACTTAAAGTTTTTACAACTACGCCACCTTCTACACCATATTCTTTTGCTTTTTTGGGATCTAATGCTTCCATCTCCACACCTAATTTGTCTGTAACGGAAGTTTTTACAATCTCTGTATTTCCGCTGCTGTTTTTTAATGTGAGGATGGCTGTATTTTCTTTGCCTCCACGTATAAATGTAACAGACAGTTTTTGTCCGGGACGATAACTGGCAACAGTACCTGTTAACTCAGCCCATGTTGTTACAGATTTATTTTCGAGCTTAATAATTTTATCACCTTTCTTTAAACCTGCTTCTTCAGCAGCACTGTTGTTCATTACTTCACCTATCACAACACCATCTCCTTCTTTAATATTTGAATCGGTACCATCATCACCATTCGCTTCCGGACGAATACCAAGAAATGCACGTTGTACAGTACCGAATTTAATTAAATCATCAACTACTTTCTTTACAATATTCACAGGGATAGCATAAGAGTAGCCTGCATAAGAACCTGTTGGAGATGCAATAGCTGCATTAATACCAATTAACTGACCGCTTGTATTCACCAATGCACCACCGCTGTTACCCTGATTAACTGCAGCATCTGTTTGTATAAAACTTTCAACCACATTTGCATTACGTCCGGCCTTGCGTTGATTAATTCCAAGGAAGCGAAACTTAGCACTTACTATACCTGCAGTAACAGTTGTTTCCAATGTAAGAGGATAACCAACTGCCAATACCCACTGCCCGACTTTTACTTCATCTGAATTACCGTATAACAAGTAAGGGAAACCGGTTCCT
This sequence comes from Chitinophagaceae bacterium, assembly GCA_022841365.1. Taxonomy (GTDB): domain Bacteria; phylum Bacteroidota; class Bacteroidia; order Chitinophagales; family Chitinophagaceae; genus Lacibacter. The sequence continues at coordinate 78,555 of JALHRP010000009.1, forward strand.
TCTACTTTAATAACAGCCAGATCTGTATTTGCATCGGTAGAAATGACTTTTGCTTTGTACTGTTTTTTATTGTGAAGTGTAACGGTTACTTCATCAGCACCATCAACCACATGATTGTTGGTAACAATGTATCCATCGGCTGTTACAAACACGCCGCTGCCACTTGCCATTTGCGGACGGTTTGAATTAGGCCCGCCAAAAAAATCATCAAAGAAATCATCACCAAACATATCCCCAAACGGGCTTCTTCTTCTTTGCTGATTGTTGGTTTGTGTAGGATTTGTTTTTGTTTTGATGTGAACAACAGCAGGAGTAGAGGTTGCTGCTGCTGCTTCAAAATCAACAGGGCCCGGTGCACCGCCACCATCAAATAAGCCTGCATAATTTACAGGAAGCTGCGCCTGACTCTGCGATACCAGTTGATTGTTTTTTGTGAATTTTGTGTATAGAAAAACACTTGCAAGTGCTGTAACTATACTCACCATCACAGTTACCAGAATGTGTTTTGTTTTCATACTGTATTTTCCGTTTTATTTTGTTTTAAATGCTATCAAAGCCTGTGCCTTTCAACTTGTAAAATAACAAAGCTGCCATCATTTCAGATGTACCGTGAGCCCACATTTAACAAACAGTTATGAGCGTCTTCGTACCGTCTGCTAAAGTTACAGTTAATCTCAAACAGTCTTTCAGGAATGATTTGGCAATAACTTTCGGAACAACACTGGGCTATTGTTGCAAAAAAAAATCCCATCAAACAATGATGGGATTTACAGTAAGCAATTGGTTTGTTTATGGGAAAATGCCCAGCTCTGCATAACTGTTGGCAACCTTGTTAATGGCTACTACATATGCGGCTGTGCGCATGTCAGGGATAGATGGGTTTTGTTTCCAGCAATCCATTACTTCATTCACAGCAGTAATCATGGTTTCTTCCAGACCGCTGTACACCAGATCTACTTCATCCGGCCCGTGCATGATAGCTGAACGCATTTTATCACCCACTTTTTTACCGGTCAGTTCTTCAACCTGGCTCAGCATATTTGCATTTTGATTTTCAGTAAAACGTTTTTCCAAACGGCCGTAACGTACATGACTCAGATTCTTCAGCCATTCGAAGTACGATACGGTTACACCGCCGGCATTTAAAAACATATCAGGCACAACCAGAACACCACGTTTTGCAAATTCCTCATCTGCCTCCGGTGTTAAAGGTCCGTTTGCTGCTTCGCCAATAATCTTTGCTTTAATCTTTGGAGCGTTATCCCCGTTTATTACATTCTCAAGTGCTGCAGGAATTAAAATGTCACACTCAATCTCCAATGCATCATTTGTATTAACCAATGTGGTTGCACCCGGAAAATTAATGATGGAGCCGGTTTGTTTGCGGAATGCAATCAACTCATCTTCATGCAAACCTTCCGGATTATATAAAGCGCCATCATGCTCCGAAATAGCAATCACTTTCGCTCCGTTTTCTCTAAAGAACTTTGCACTATGATAACCTACGTTACCAATACCCTGAACAACTACAGTTTTACCTTGAATGCCTGTTGTTAATCCCAGCTTACTCATTACATCGGGCATATTGCATACTTCACGAATGCCATAAAATACACCAAGACCTGTAGCTTCTCTGCGTCCACGAACACCGCCCTGTGTAACGGGCTTTCCGGTAACACAACCTGCTGCATCAATTTCACCCGGCTTTAAAGAAGCGTATGTATCTACAATCCACGCCATTTCTCTTTCGCCTGTTCCGTAATCGGGAGCAGGTACATCAATGCCGGGGCCAATAAAATTTTTCTTTACCAGTTCAGAAGTATAACGACGGGTAATTTTTTCCAGTTCGTAAACACTGTAATTGCGTGGATTAATTTTAATACCACCTTTACCACCGCCAAACGGAACGTTTACAATGGCGCATTTGTATGTCATTAACGAAGCCAGTGCCATCACTTCATCCTGGTTTACTTCATCGCTGAAACGGATACCTCCTTTACAGGGAGATTTATGTTGCGAATGTTGCACACGGTAAGCTTCAATTACTTCAATGCGGCCGTCGTCCATTTTTACAGGGAAACGCATTTGATATACACTGTTACACTGCTTAATCTGTTCAAGAATACCTTTATCCCATTTGGTAAAGGCGGCGGCTTTATCAAAGCTTTGTTCTACCGCTCCAAAAAAACTGTAATTTGTAGTTGACATACAATCGTGTTTAAAATTTAATATAGCAAACGTTAATCGTTTTGTTTTTCAAGTTTAGAGAGCTTACGGTCAATCCGTATCAGGTACGCCACTATGCCTGCAAAAATGGTAAGGCATACAGCTAGTACTACATAAATTTTACCGTTACTTTCCATAGCAGATACTTCATCAGGTGTTTGTGCAAACAACTGCTGTACCGAAAAAATGAAAGCTATCAGGATGAAGAATAGTTTACGCATGAATCCACTTTTTTTCTTTGAGTTTTGAAATACGGATAAGCAATGATGTCATCCACACACCTAAAAGCGTCCAGCCGATTACAGCAGGCCAAAAGACCATTCGCATGGTTGGGTCCAGATCTCTGCCGTTCATGGCAGGGTTACCTTCAACCCCTTCTCCTCCCGGATGTAATGATTGCACCAGTCTGGGTAAAATCATAATCAACGGGATATAAATAAAATATGCAAAGATGTTATAAACGCTGCTCACTCTTGCACGTTTGTCCATATCAGGCATGGAGTTACGTAAAACAAAGTAGGCAAGGTAAATGAGCAAAGCAATAGCCACCGCAATTTGTTTGGGATCATTACTCCATGGTTCGCCCCATGTATAAGTTGCCCAGATGGCTCCGGTAACTAAACCCAGTACGCCAAAAATAATTCCCGTACGGGCAAATTCACGGGCCCTGATATCATCTGCAAGATTGCCGCTTCTTAAGTAACGGATTGAATAAATCATACTCACCAGCAGCAGAATCATTTGACCAAACCACATGGGCACATGAAAAAATAAATTGCGGATGGTTTGATATAAGTTGCCAATGATGGGAACCTGAATAAGGAAACCTGCGGTAAAGGTGTAGAGCAATAACAGCACTGCCAATATCTTCCACCAGGATTTTTGCATATGATTGATTGATCGTTTTCCGAGAAACCTTGTACAGTATTTACAAACTTACTATCCTTCGTTTTCGGTGCGGCAAAGTTAGGGTGTTGCCCCTAATCTTTCCATAAAAAAGGGAATAAAATAACACTTAACAGAATCACCATCACATCAAGGCCGCTCAATAGTAAAACCATCTGCAACAAAGCATCTTCACGAAAAATTTCGCCGAAGGCGCTCTTCGAAATTTTTACCAGCAGTAATAATTGAGGAATGATTAATGGAAAACCAAGTATGGCCATCAATGCTGCATTTTGATTGGCTCTTGCAGCAATAGCCGCCAGTAATGTAAACACCAGACTGATGCTGATGCCGCCCAAACAGGTGATGCCCAGAAATTGAAAGGTATTTGCAAACGGACTCCCCAGGAAAAAACTAAACAGGACAATGCTCAGTAAACTCATGATGAGCATGAGCAATACATTGTAAAACAGTTTGGCTAAAATGAAGTCGAGGGGTCCGGCAATGGAATAATAATAAATCATTCGTCCACGGCTTTCCTGTAAAAAGCTTTTTGCCACTGCGTTGATGCAAATGAACAATAAATTCATCCAGAACAATCCGTTCCATGCGGTAGCTTCCGGTTGCCCCATGGCGAGATACAATACAAAGATGGTACTGGCGATGTACAGTAAGATGCCGTAAAAAGTATATTGCTGTCTAATTTCGAGCAGCAGATCTTTTTTAAATAACGCAGTTATTTTTTTTGTTGATGGCAAGGTTGGTGATAATTTATGAATGATGATAACAATGCCTGCATCTCGGTTCGTATTTATCTTTTTCGCCCAAAACTACCTGTCCGCCCTCTGCAGATGTGCGGTAAGAATAGTTGGCAATATTTCCGCATACCACACAAATGGCGTGGAGCTTGGTAATATAATCAGCCACCGCCAGGAGATTGGGCATTTGCCCAAATGGTTGTTTTTTATAATCCATATCTAACCCTGCAACAATGACTCTTGCACCGCTTAATGCCAGTTGTTCGCATACATTGGTGATCTCCGGATCAAAAAACTGTGCCTCATCAATGCCAATCACTTCAACACCCTGCGCCAGTAATAAAATTTTTTGCGAATTATCAATGGGGGTGGAGAGGATGGCATTTTCATCATGCGAAACAATCTTCTCTTCATCATAACGGACATCAACAGCCGGTTTAAAGATCTCCACCTTTAAGTTAGCAATACGGGCACGTTTTAAACGGCGGATTAATTCTTCGGTTTTGCCGCTGAACATGGAGCCACAGATCACTTCTATCCAGCCTCTGCGGTCGCCTCTTATATTTGGTTCAATAAACATTATCAATAATTTATGGCAAAGTGTTTGTACCTTACCTGCAAATTTCCAATACCGCCAAAAGTAAGGACTATTCATGGAACGTATTGCTTCTCTGATTGAACAATTACAACAGGCTTTCAAACGCAATGCTGATGCAGCCCAAATGCTGGTGCTCACCAATATGCTGCAAGCCGAATTGCAAAAATCAGCTCAACAAAAAAATGAACACGCAGGATCTTCAAGGGTGGCTGTTGTACTGCCCGCCGCCAAATTTCATGTGCCCGAAACGGGGCAACAGGAAGGTCCACATGTTGAAATCACTCCCGATCAACATGCCGATGTTTCAGAAAAAATTCTGGAAGTATTGCAGGTAAATGAAGAAGATGTAGAAGCAGAGCTGGAGGAGATCCGTCAAAAAGCAGAATTCGCAAAAAAGATGCAGGCCCAGCAACAACAGCATAAACCGGTATTGTTGTTTGATGATGAACCTGAAGTACCAACACTTATTCATCAACCCAATTATAAAGAAACAAGCAAGCCGGTAAGTTCAAAAGAGTTAAACGAAGCGGTTGCTGCTGAAAGTCGTTCCATTAATGATCATCTGCAGGAGCAGAAAACAGAAGTGGTACATAAGTTAACAGAATCATCTTCCATTAAAGATTTAAAAAAGGCAATTGGAATTAATGACCGTTTTGTTTTCATTAATGAATTGTTCCGTGGAGATGAAGCCATGTATGAACGCAGCATCAAAACCATCAATAACTTTTCTATTTATCCCGAAGCACAGTACTGGATGGAACGGGAATTAAAAATTAAACTGGGTTGGGATGATGGCCGGCCTGCAACACAGGAATTTTATTCGTTGGTGAAAAGACGTTTTTCCTGAAGCCAGTTGATTATAGCGGCGGTTGCCCCTGCATGCTCCTTTACATAATTTTCTGCAATTGTTCCGGCTGTTGAAATATCCATCTGCTTCATCGCTTCATTTAACTCAGCAGCATTGTTAATGCTGAAACTTGCGCCTAGTCTTTTTAAATCTGCACTTTCTTTAAATTTTTCAAAGTTTGGTCCTGTAATAACAGGCTTACCATAAACAGCAGATTCTAAAATATTATGATGACCGCTTTTATTAAAACCTCCTCCAACATAACAAACCGATGCGTATTTGTACAAACGGGAGAGGTAGCCGATATTGTCTATTATAAGAACACGGTGAGTGCTGGTCCCGATAGCTATCGGGAGTGAGTGGTGAGTTGATAGTTCGGAGAATTTTATTGAGTTGGGAAATAATAATTTTAAACGATTGATATTTTCTGCTTTGATCTCATGTGGCGCAATAATGAGTTTGTACAAATTGTTTTCCTTTATCCATTGAGCAAGAATGTGTTCATCTTCGGCCCATGTACTTCCTGCTACCATAACAGCATCCGTTCCGCAAAACGAATCAACTGGTTCAATGGGCTTCCAATGTTCTGCAGCAGATATTACTCGATCAAAACGTGTATCACCGGCAACAGTTGTTTTATCACCCAGTCCAATTCCATCTAATAATTCTTTTGAAGTTGCATTTTGCACAAACAGATGTGAGAACTTGTGCAGCATGTTTCTGTGAAAACTTCCCCACCATTGAAAAAACGGTTGCGTTGGGCGAAAAATCCCTGACACTAAAATGGTTTCAATTTTTCGTTCATGTAATCCGGTTAGATAATAATGCCAGAATTCATACTTCACAAAAATGGCCAGTGTTGGTTGAATGATTTCAAGAAAGTCGGCAGCATTTTCTGCAGAATCAAATGGCAGATACATCACATGATCTGCGCCTTGATAATTCTTTCTTATTTCATAACCCGAAGGGGAGAAGAAAGTCAGCAGCAATTTTAGATTTGGGAATTCAGATTTCAGATTTTCTAAAACAGGGCGACCCTGCTCAAATTCGCCGAGGGAAGCACAATGCATCCAGATCACCGGCTTTCCCGGCTCTGCATTCCATTTCGTCTTTAATTCCTGCTGCCAGTTTTTCCGGCCATCAACCCAATTTCTCGCCTTGGGATTCCAGTTGGCGGCCAAAGCGATAGCTGTTTTGTAAGCAACCCGAAATATGTTATAAAAGAAGATCATGCGCTACAAATCTAAGAGGAAAGGATTTGGTGGGAAAAACTTAACTCTTTCAACCTGTGTTTCAGAGGCTAAACGCCATTTTTGCCGTACTTTCGCCACCGTTTAAACAAGCTTATTTATGCGGCCAATTCAAATGGTTGATCTGAAGCAGCAATACCTTGCAATTAAAGAGGAGGTAGATGCTGCAGTATTAGGTGTTCTCGACAGTTCGGCTTTTATTAATGGCAAACCTGTGCAGGAACTGGCTGCCGGTTTGAGCCAATACCTCGGCTCAAAACATACGATCCCCTGTGCAAACGGAACTGATGCGTTGCAGATTGCCATGATGGCACTTAACCTGCAACCCGGCGATGAAGTGATCACTGCTTCTTTCACTTACATTGCAACAGTTGAAGTTGTGGCTTTGCTTCGTTTAAAGCCGGTGTTTGTGGAAGTGGATCCGAAAACATTTTGTATTGATCCGGAAGCGATTCGTAAAGCAATTACTCCAAAAACAAAAGCCATTGTTCCGGTTCATTTATATGGTCATGCGGCAAACATGGACGAGATCATGAAGATTGCTGCCGAACATCATCTCTATGTGATTGAAGATAATGCACAGGCTATTGGAGCAGATTATATTTTTCCTGATGGAACAAAAAAGAAAACAGGCTCTATTGGCACCATTGGTTGCACCTCTTTCTTTCCTTCAAAGAATTTAGGATGTTATGGCGATGGCGGAGCTATGTTTACCAACGATGATGCATTAGCTGATCAATTGAAGATGGTTGCCAACCACGGACAGAAAGTACGATACTATCATGAAGTAGTGGGTTGTAACTCCCGTTTAGATACAGTGCAGGCCGCAGTATTAAAAATTAAATTGAAAAAACTGGATGCATATATTGCTGCCCGTCGCAAGGCAGCAGATTTTTATGATGCTGCATTTGCAAATCACAAAAACATCACAACACCTTATCGTGCAGCATACAGCAATCATGTGTTTCATCAATATACATTAACACTGGATGGATTTGATAATGTAGCAGAAGTAAGAAATGGATTGAATACATTTTTGGCTGAGCAAAAAATTCCATCTATGATTTATTATCCGGTGCCGGCTCATCGTCAGCAAATGTTTGCATCATTTGGTGGTGCAGATTATCATTTACCCATCACCGATTGGTTAACTGATCGTGTCATCTCTTTGCCGATGCATACAGAACTGGAAGAAGAACAATTGCAGTTTATTACTACAAACGTATTAGAGTACTTATCAAAACAAAAATAAATTAAAAGGTTTCAACCCCCCTTTAGGGGTTGGGGGCACTATATGAAAATCGCAGTCGTTGGAACAGGTTATGTTGGCCTTGTAACAGGAACATGTTTTGCTGAAACAGGCAATCAGGTTACCTGTGTTGATATTGATAAAACCAAAGTTGATAAATTGTCGAACGGACAGATCACCATCTATGAGCCGGGGTTAGAAAAAATATTTCTCCGCAACCTGAAAGAAGGGCGTTTGCATTTCACCACCAATCTGGCTGAAGGTGTGAAAGATGCAACCATTATATTTCTTGCATTACCCACACCACCGGGTGAAGATGGCAGTGCAGATCTGAAATATATTTTAGGTGTAGCTGATGATCTTGGAAAAATTCTCACCGATTATAAAGTGATTGTTGATAAGAGCACGGTGCCGGTTGGAACGGCTGACAAAGTGCAGGCTGCAATTGCCAAAAACTTTAAAGGAGCCTTTGCAGTGGTTAGTAATCCTGAGTTTTTACGTGAAGGGGTAGCGGTTGATGATTTCATGAAACCTGATCGTGTAGTGGTTGGTACAAGCGATGAGCGTGCAAAAAAAATTATGACGGAATTATATGCCCCATTTGTCCGCAGCGGAAACCCGGTGATTTTTATGGATGAAAAAAGTGCTGAACTCACAAAGTATGCAGCCAACTCTTTTCTGGCAGTGAAGATTTCTTTCATGAATGAAATTGCACGTTTGTGCGAATTACTCGGTGCTGATGTGGATATGGTGCGAAAAGGAATTGGAAGTGATGAACGTATCGGCAAGCGTTTTCTGTTTCCGGGAATTGGTTATGGCGGAAGTTGTTTCCCGAAAGATGTACAGGCATTAGTTAAATCGAGCAGTGAAGTAAATTATGATTTTGAAATATTGAATGCGGTAATGAAGGTGAATGAAGAACAGAAACTGTTCCTGATGCCAAAGATTAACGCATATTTCAACAATAATTTAAAGGGGAAGCGTTTTGCAATGTGGGGTCTTGCTTTTAAACCAAACACCGATGATATTCGTGAAGCACCGGCTTTGTATATGATAGATGCATTAACTGAGGCGGGTGCAACTGTACATGCATATGATCCGGAAGCCATGCCGAATGTAAAACAGGTAGTGGGAGATAAAATTGATTTTGCAGAAGGACAGTACGATGCATTGGTGAATGCAGATGCACTGATCATTGCAACAGAGTGGAGCGAATTCCGCACACCTGAGTTTGAAAAAATAATTTCTCTTTTAAAGAATAAAGTAATTTTTGACGGACGAAATGTGTATGATGCTGAACAAATGAAGCAGTTTGGATTTCATTACGAGAGTGTTGGCCGCTCAACTGTTACAAACAATTAATTATGGAACGTAAACGAATTTTAATAACAGGTGCTGCCGGGTTCCTTGGTTCGCATTTGTGCGACCGTGCAATTAAAGAAGGCTATCATGTAATTGCAATGGATAACCTTATTACCGGTGATCTGAAAAATATTGAACACCTGTTTAAGCTGGAGCAATTTGAATTTCATCATCACGATATTACCAAGTTCATCCACATATCAGGAAAGCTGGATTACATCCTGCACTTTGCATCACCTGCAAGTCCGATTGATTATTTAAAAATTCCGATTCAGACATTGAAGGTTGGTGCACATGGTACACACAACTGTTTGGGCTTGGCAAAAGCAAAAGGCGCAAGAATTTTAGTTGCTTCCACTTCAGAAGTATATGGCGATCCGTTGGTGCATCCGCAAACAGAAGAGTATTGGGGTAATGTAAATCCGGTTGGTCCACGTGGTGTGTACGATGAAGCAAAGCGTTTCATGGAAAGTATTACGATGGCGTATAACCGCTTTCATGGAGTGGAGACGAGGATCATCCGCATCTTTAATACATATGGTCCACGTATGCGACTCAATGATGGTCGTGCACTACCTGCATTTATTGGTCAGGCGTTGCGTGGTGAAGATTTAACTGTGTTTGGTGATGGCAGCCAGACAAGAAGTTTTTGTTATGTTGATGATTTGGTGGAAGGTATTTATCGTTTGCTCATGAGTGATTACGACATGCCCGTGAACATTGGTAACCCCGTAGAAATTACATTGAAAGAATTTGCAGAAGAAGTAATTAAGCTGACAGGCACATCGCAAAAAATTGTGTACAAAGATTTACCTGTTGACGATCCGAAGCAACGTAAGCCGGATATCACAAAAGCAAAAGCGATTTTAGGTTGGGAGCCAAAAGTGGCAAGAGCGGAAGGGTTGAAAATTACATATGAGTATTTCAAAAATCTTCCCAAGGAAGAGTGGAGTAAGTTGCCGAAAGAGTTTGTGAGTAGAATGTAAGAAGCCCCTCCAAACCTCCCCCGAGGGGAGGCTTAGCAAGGCACGGGCCAACTTCTTTAAAATGAACAACTATATCAAAAAGGTTGAAATTTGCACAATAAAGAACAAATGCAGTAGTGGAAGAAACAAAGTTTAAATAAAAAAAAGAAGCACCGCTCCCTCTCTACGGGAGAGGGAGTAGGAGGGAGAGGCCTTTATGTATCAATCATTAATCAATAAAGAAAAGAAAGTTGCAGTAGTTGGTCTAGGTTATGTGGGATTACCATTGGCATTAGAATTGGCTGTGCACATGCAGGTGATCGGTTTTGATATCAATCAAAAGCGCATTGAAATGATGCAGCGGAATGAAGACCCCAGCAAGGAAGTGGAAGCTGATCGTTTTGCAGGCAAAGACATTGTGTTTACAAATGATGTCAATGTATTGAAAGAAGCTTCTTTCTTTATTGTTACTGTTCCCACACCGGTTGATGATCATAAAGTACCTGATTTAACGCCATTGGAAAAAGCAAGTGAAACAGTAGGGAAGCTGTTAAAGAAAGGCGATTATGTAATTTATGAAAGCACTACTTATCCGGGATGTACAGAAGAAGATTGTATGCCGATACTGGAACAGTTCTCCGGTTTAAAAGGAAAAGTTGATTTTAAAATCGGGTATTCACCTGAGCGAATTAATCCCGGTGATAAACAGCATACATTAAACAATACCATTAAGATCGTTTCAGGTTGCGACGCTGAATCGTTACAGGAAATTGCTGCGGTGTATGAAAGTGTAGTAACTGTTGGTGTACACCGTGCACCAAACATTAAAGTAGCAGAAGCAGGAAAGATCATTGAAAATGCGCAGCGTGATCTCAATATTTCATTGATGAATGAGCTCTCAATCATCTTCGATCGCATTGGCATTAACACATTTGATGTGGTGGAAGCGGCAGGTACCAAATGGAACTTTCATAAATACACACCCGGTTTAGTTGGCGGACATTGTATTGGTGTAGATCCATACTATCTTACTTACAAAGCACAGCAGTTGGGTTACAATTCAAAAGTAATTGCCAGCGGACGTTTTGTAAATGATGAAATGCCCCGTTATGTAGCAAAGAAAATTATTCAGCATATCATTAAGCATGCGCCAAACCCTGCTACTGCAAAAGTGTTGGTACTGGGAGCAACGTTTAAAGAAAACGTATCTGACATCCGTAATTCGAAAGTAGCGGATATGGTCAGGGAATTACTGGAGTACAATGTAGCTGTTGACTTTGTTGATCCGCATGCAGATGCTGCAGAAGTAAAACATGAGTACGGATTAACACTTGCGGCAGAAATCGGTAAAGGATATGATGCAATTGTATTAGCAGTCGCTCATCAACCATACACAGCATTTACCGAAGAATATCTGTTGTCCATAGCTAATGAGAAAGCCATGTTTGCTGATCTCAAAGGCATCTACCGAAATAAAATTTCAAAACTCAAATACTGGAGTTTATAATGAGCACATTCGACAAAACAATATTGGTAACAGGCGGTGCCGGTTTCATCGGCAGCCATGTGATTCGTCTGTTTGTAAATAAATATCCTCATTACAAAATTGTAAATGGTGATGCATTAACCTACGCCGGTAATCTGGAGAATCTGAAAGATGTAGAACATCAGCCAAACTATGCATTTGCAAAAGTCGACATCACGGACGAAGTTGCAGTGAAAGCCTTATTCAATCATTATCATTTTGATGCAGTGATTCATCTGGCAGCAGAAAGTCATGTTGATCGCAGCATTCTGGATCCGTTGGCATTTGTAAAAACAAATGTGCTGGGTACGGCTATTTTACTCAATGCATGTCGTAAACATTGGGATGGTAATCATGAAGGCAAGTTATTTTATCATGTATCAACAGATGAAGTATATGGATCCTTAGGCGAAACAGGTTTCTTTACAGAAGAAACGCCGTACGATCCGCATTCTCCTTACTCTGCATCCAAAGCTGCGTCAGATCATTTTGTCATGGCTTATCATGATACCTACGGTTTGCCGGTGGTCATGAGTAACTGCAGCAACAACTACGGTTCGCATCATTTTCCGGAAAAATTAATTCCGTTGATGATCAACAATATCAAAAACAATAAACCATTGCCCGTATATGGCAAAGGTGAAAATGTGCGTGACTGGTTATTTGTTGAAGATCATGCAAGAGCAATAGATGTGATTTTTCATAAAGGTAGATTGGGGCAGAGCTATAATGTAGGCGGTTTTAATGAATGGAAGAATATTGATCTGGTTCATTTGCTCTGCAACATCATGGATAAAAAGCTTGGTCGTGCAGCGGGTGAAAGTGCAAAGCTCATCACCTATGTAAAAGACCGGGCAGGACATGATTTGCGTTATGCCATTGATGCAACCAAACTCAACAAAGAATTAGGCTGGAGTCCATCATTACAATTTGAAGAAGGGTTAGAGAAAACAGTAGAATGGTATTTGAATAATGAAGAATGGATCAATCATGTAACAAGTGGCGATTATCAGAATTACTATGATGTGCAATATGAGAAGAGGTGAGGGCCCCCTCCCGACCTCCCCGGAAGGGGAGGTCATCAACGCACATGGCTAACTTATTTGACTAGTAAAATTAATTAGTAACGGAATAGTTTTCATATCAGAAATCATACATCTTAAATCAGACATAGCGTAATGGCTTTTTTACAAACAGGTTTCCCCGGCTTAGTGGTATTTGAACCAAATGTATTTGGCGATGAGCGGGGGTATTTCTTTGAATCATACAATCAACAGTCTTTTGAAAAAGAAGGACTGTTTTATAACTGGGTGCAGGATAATCAATCCAGTTCTGCTTTTGGAGTGATTCGTGGATTGCATTTTCAAAAGGGCGGGCATGCACAGGCGAAACTGGTTCGTTGTTTAAGTGGAGTCATTTTAGATGTTGTTGTTGATCTGCGTAAAGATTCGCCCACCTTCAAACAGGTGTATGCGGTAGAATTAAACTCGAAGAAAAACAATGCATTGCTGGTGCCACGTGGTTTTGCACATGGTTTTTCTGTGTTAAGCGAAACAGCAGAAGTATTGTACAAGTGCGATAATTTCTATAATAAACAAAGTGAAGGCGGGTTATTGTACAACGATGCAACGCTGAGCATTGATTGGAAGATTGAAGCAGGAAAAGAAATTGTATCCGGTAAAGATCAATTGAATGCTGCATTGGCTGATCTCAATGAGGACAGCTTCTTTTAAAAAATTATATGGAAAAGCCGGTTATACTTGTTACGGGCAGTAATGGTCAGCTTGGTAAAGAGCTGAAACAAATTGCTGATCAATTTGCATCCTTCAATTTTGTATTTGCTTCAAGAGAAGATTTAAAACTTCATCACTTTGGATTGGTTGAGAATTTCTTTGCTGCGTTAAAACCGCAATACTGCATCAACTGTGCCGCCTATACAGCTGTTGATAAAGCAGAAGCAGAAGAAGATATGGCCATGCTGGTAAATGCTGAAGCCGTTGGAAACCTTGCAGCGGTTTGCAAAAAGCATCAAACAAAATTTATTCATATTTCAACCGATTATGTGTTTGATGGTGAAAGTGAAACACCCTACAAAGAAGACGATGCAACCGGCCCAATCAATTTGTATGGTCAATCAAAATTGTTGGGTGAGCAATTGTGTATGAAAGAAGATGCTGAAGCAATCATCATCCGTACTTCATGGGTGTATTCTGAATTCGGCCACAATTTTGTGAAGACGATGATGCGGTTGATGCAGGAACGCAATGAGCTGAATGTAGTGAGTGATCAGATCGGCTCGCCAACATATGCTGCTGATTTGGCGAAGGCAATCATGGATATTGTTTCTTCCGGAAAATGGGAGAGTGGCGTTTATCATTACAGTAACGAAGGCAAGATCAGCTGGTATCAATTTGCACAGGCTATTAAAGAGTTATCGGAAAGTAAAGCCGTTATTCATCCAATCTTAACTGCAGAGTATCCCACACCAGCAAAGCGACCAAAATTTTCTCTGCTCAACAAGGATAAAATAAAAACTGTCTTTCAACTTCAGATACCTGATTGGAAAGACAGTTTACAAATATGTATTAGACGGATAACGAATGCGTAAATCCTTCGGTCATTATTTTTTCTTTCCTACCGGAAAGATATAGCCGATTGAAAACCCAAAGCTGCTGTTGTAATAATCTGCACTATTGTTACTGAGATTGCTGAAGCCGTAGTTGTAATCTGCTTTAAGAAGTAATCCGAAATCAAACGCATATAACAGATTTATTCTGCCGCCGATATCGAGACGTTTGTACTGATCAGCTCCGCTGCCAAAACCAAGATCAGTTATACGTTCATCTCTTGTTGAATTAATGACAGTTGTTCTGGTCTGCTTTCCTTTTAATGCAACTCCAAATGTGGGCCCTGCAGCAATCATCAACTCACCGCTGCCGAGTTGAAAAGGATATACTACCTCAACCGGAAACTCGATGTAATTGATTTCCTGTTTAAATTCTTTTGAAAAATTTGCATTCCCTGCATTTTCCTGAACAATTTTATAACCCCGTTTACCCAGTTGTACTTCGGGTTTAATGAATAGTTTTTTACCTGCAGGAATTAAAACGGCAATACCTGCTGTTGAAGAAAGGATACTTTGGTTGCTGTCAATAGATGCTGAACGTACATTGGCTGAATTCACACCACCGAGCAATGCTATTTTAACCTGTGCGTTTGCAAAAGCAACAATAAGAGGGACTGTGAAAACCGTAAGAATTAGTTTTTTCATTGTTGAATTTTTACTGGTTTTTGAGAAAGAGTTGATTCTGTTAAAAGCAAAAACCGCTTGTGAAAGCGGTTTTTGTTGACCTGCACGGACATTTCTCGAACCATTTTATACCAGATTTGACAAGACTTGCGAATCTTTTAACCGCATGAAGATTCAGCAGGTCTTTTTTATTTATTGATTAAGAGGCATGTAAAGCCTGTAAAATTCAACAAATGAAGCCCGATAAAAATTACCTTGAATTTATCCAGTCTCTAAAGCTGGAGATTATTAACAGCCGCTACCAGGCCGCCAGGCTGGCAAACAGGGAGCAGTTGCTCTTGTATTATAAAGCAGGCAAAATGCTTTCCGAAAAGGTTAAAGCCCAAAAATGGGGTAATAAGGTACTTGAGCAGATAGCCGTGGATTTACAAAGTAACCTGCCAGGTCTCAAAGGTTTTTCCTTTACAAACCTGAAGAAAATGAGGCAATTTTATCAGGCTTACCCGAATTTGAAAATAAGACCGTCAGCGACGGTCCAAATTGGGGAGGCTTGTTTATCAACCCACGGAAACGCACTTAAGGTAATTGGGCCGTTGCCAACGACCCAATTAGAGTCATTTTACAGCATCAGTTTCACCCACCATATACTGTTGTTAAATCGCTGTAAAGGGGCTGAGGAGAGGTTCTTTTACCTTGAAAATGCTGCAATGCAGTATTGGTCGGTTACTGTTATGGAGCACCAGATTGATTCGGACTTGTTTAAAAAGCAGGGAAAATTGCCGAACAATTTCCAGACTACATTGGCGGAGCCACTGAAACCCTCTGCACTTAATGTATTTAAAGACGAGTACCTGCTTGATTTTATTGCCGGTCATGAACTGGATGATGAAAGGCATATTGAGCAGCAAGTGGTGTTAAATATCCGCAACTTTATACTGCAAATGGGCAAGGGTTTTTGCTTTATTGGCAACCAATACCGGTTGGAAGTGGACGGGGATGAATTTTTTATTGATCTGTTATTTTTTAACCGCCTTTTGCAATGCTTGGTAGCTTTTGAACTAAAGAAAGGAAAATTTAAACCTGCAGATGCGGGACAACTTAATTTTTACCTGAATGTGCTGGACAAAAAAGTAAAGTTGCCACTGGAAAACTCAAGTATTGGAATTGTACTATGTAAAGAGAAAAATAACACGGTGGTTGAATTTGCCATTAAAAGCTTTGATAAAGCTATGGGTGTGGCTACTTATAAAACCTCTAAACAAACTCCAGTGCAAATGAAAGGGATATTACCTGATACGGATGAGTTGGGGAAGTTGTTGGAATAATTTTTTGATACCAGTTTAAGTATTTCATAGCATCTTCGATGCATCGCAATCCTTCATCTGTTGGTTAGAATGGAGCAAATAACTTACTTTAAAATATTGCTATTAGGAACCAATAACTGTAAGCGTAATATTTGCTTTCCCTTTAAGGTAAGAATCCACTACTCCCAAAAGGCTCAACTGTTCCTTTGTTGGATTGCTACCAGATAATCCAGGTTGAACAATGAAAAGCTCAAACTCCACCGGATAACCCTTTCTTGCTACTTCTTTAAAAAAACTGATTTTTTCTTTTGAGCCAACTTCTATTCTGGAACAGGATTTGCCTTTTCGTTTTTTAGTTTCCCTTCTTAATAAATGTCCGAAAAATTCTTTAGCGTCTTTAAATTTCCAATTAGCCGATTTTATAGCCTGACCACATACTTCATATAAATCGTCAACCCGCTGGCTAACCTTTCCGGATTTTGCAAACTTTAAATGGTATAGCTGAATATTGATAATCTCCTCATGCTGCTTTATTGTAATTATATCTGCTATCTCACCACTATAGTCATCATCGTATATTATATCATAGTCAGCTTCTTTTAAATCACTTATTACTTTGTATTGAATAGAATCAGTTATTTTTGGTTCAATGCCCTGCGCTTCTTTGCTTAAATCTATGTCTGACCAGTCCTGTTGAATTATATTTTCTTTAGGATAACTTGGAATAACATGTTTTAATTCTACATAGTCATTACCAGTTAAAGAAGAGCCATCAACAAACCACCAGGTTATCGGATTTTGATATAAGAAATCCTCCAACACATATTGCTTCTTTCCAATTCTTACAAAGTATTTTTCATTAACTCCTGCAATTCTTTCAATCTTAAAATCATCATACCTGCCATTATTAAAAAGAACCTGCTTAAACTTTATATTTATTTCCGGCGTTACTAACTCAAAAAGTAGTTCCCCGTTTTCTGAAGGTTCTATCAATTGTAACTCTGCATTGAAGAATTCAGTCTCTGCCCCATTAATATCAAAAACGATTCTAACTTCAGGCTCTGCCAAAACTTCTTCGCCCCAATCCACCGCAAAAGGTAGAATTATTGGTCTTAGAGATACAGAGTTGGGAATTAATGTTTCTTTTAAAATAGTATTGGGATCAATATCATCTCTTATAAGTTTAGCACCCACAGAATGGCACCATTCAATAAGCTCCTGAATATCTCCTGTACGTCTTGACCAGATGCGTCCTTTGTAAGAACAACCAATAGATGTCTTTTCCCCTTTTTCATATCCGGAGCCAAATACAAAAGCTTTTTCAGCACTTTGTTTATCCGCCAATTCTAATGCCTTTTCGATATCGTATCCTGTCCGCATACTGAAAGTCATATTTCTACCCAAAAACTCTTTTAGACCCACATTCTGCAAGCGAACTCTTTCGATGCCATGAAAGGCTTTAAATATATTTATCTTATTAATTATCTCTGCCTGCTCTCCAATTATAGCTTTTGCAAGTTCAGGATATAACCCTGCATTATCACTCGCATTAATGAACAGTAAATTATTCTTTGTATCCCAGTGAATCACATAAAGATTCCAGATGATGTCGTAAATTTCTTTTGAATATCCCCAATCAATTTTATTTTTCTTTCCTGTAATTATTATTAAGGTTTTGTTTTCTCTATTTATGTCAGAAAATAAATAATCCAATTCATCAACTCCCTGAATCCCTTCTTCGAAATTAGACGGGAACCAGTCATTAGTATGGTTCTTATAGACAACCGTGCTAAGTGCCGGTGACAAACTTTGAAATGGAATTTTACTTTCGTCCAATCCCACAAAACCTTTAAGGAAGTCAGCAAAATCAATCTCCCTTTTTATCCTTGTTGTACTAACTCTCGGTAACAATGAATTCCAGTCAGCACCGAGTGCATAAAATTCTTCCAGTTCTGCCTTGACATCAGCATCTTTTAGATTTACAATAATGCTTGCATCTCCTAAGTTTTCATCAAATTTTGTTCTTGTAAACCTGCCTGCCAACTGGATAGTTATGGGTAAACTTTTTCGGATGTTATGAAATGCTGCTATTTTTAAATTAGGTAAATCAAACCCTTCGCCGAGCATGTCAACGCAAACAATAATCTTTGCTTGCTTACTCAGAATTTTTCCCTTTGCTTCTTCCCTCTGCACTTTAGTCAAACCTGTATGAATTACAACAGGATTAAATTCAGGATATTTTTCATAAATTTTGAAAACCGCATTTGCTTTAGCTTGTGTATTACATCTTGCCATCAAGATATGATCATAACTCACTAAGTCCTTTCTTAGTCTTTCTATAGCAGCCTGTGCTATTACTTCATCTGCTTTGGCATTATCCCACTCATTAACTTGGATTAATTCAATCTTTTTAAAGTACCCATCCTCCTGAGCTTTTTTTAAGGAATAATTGAAAATAAATTTCCCATCTAAGTTCTGTCCGTCATTGCGGAAAGGAGTTGCTGTAAATTGAATTACCTTTTCTTTCTTACAAAGGTTTCTAAAATGAAGCCAGGTAGGTGCTTTTATATGATGTGCTTCATCAATAAAAATATTGGAAACACACTGGCTTAAAGCTGCTTGCAATTCAGCAGTTCCTGCACTTATCAAGTCCATTGTTGTAACAATAACATTACAATTTTCGGCAAAAGATAGTAGCTCTTCTTTTGTTTTGAAATTTTCGTAAAGAATTCCGACTATTGGTTTCTTGGCAGTTGACGAAACTATACCAAACTCTGGTTTTTGGAGATGGCCAAGTGAAATAAATTTTTGGGAAAGTTGCTCCCTCAAAGGGTCTGAAGGAACAATTACTAATAGTTTTTGGCACTGTTGTGCTATTAACAAAGAAAGCATAGTTTCTGTTTTACCTGTACCAGTAGGCATAACAACGGTGGCCATATCATCATCTACTCTCCAATGTGAAAGCACACTAAATATTCCAGCTATCTGAGGTTTGCGTAAGCCAAGAATATCATTCGTTATATCTTCTTCTTTAAAAGAAAAGGTATTCTTCCAGCTATTGCGAATTTCCTCTGAATCAAAAGGTTCTTGAAAACCAGGGCATTTTAGCCAAGTGGGAATTACCGAAGCATCAAAGATATTTTCTGGTGTCGGCTTTTTGTCAATCTGTAAAACTTTAGAAATACCTATAGGATAGGCTTTGTTTTTTTGTACTATGCAGATTACGTCGTTATTCTCATTCTTAATTAACAAATGAAAATTTCCAACTTCGATTGAAGAGGACTTAAATTCTCTGACATCAAAAATCTTTTGCTTAATTAAATTTTTTCCGAATCTATCAATACGGATTAAATCAGGTAGTAAAATTCGCTTCATTCATTCATCTTAGGTAAAATATATTTTTAACCTCCTAAAAATAGAATTTAGAAAGCCTTTTATTATATACTAATTTAGAAATAAGAATACAGAAATTAATGCTTTGTATCCTTACTAGAACTTGGGTCATTGCCAGGAGCCACGGTATCACTATCTCTTATTTTTCCATCCAGTCCATGAATCCTTACTTCACCACCTCCTGAATTTGCAGCATAGCCTTTTGCTATTTTTTCTGCCTCCTTTTGTGTTTCACCTGAGCCGCTTGATTTAGCCCCGCCTTCTTTTTGGATATTCCATTTTCCCGATTCCTTGTCTTTTGATACATGATAATTTGCCATAGTATTAAAATTTAAAAATTTATGTTAGAAATTGATGTTATTATTATTCCCTGGATTTGAAATTCGCTTTCCAGTATTATTGGTTTATGCTTAGGATTAGATGATCTTGGAATTAAAGCCACTACATTTCCTTTATGCTGATACTCCTTTAATGTAGCATTATCATCAATTAATGCAACAACCTTTTGCCCGTTCTCCGCTACGTTTTGTTGTCTTACCAGGACTAAATCTCCGGGTTGAATGCCGGCCTCGTTCATTGAATCACCAACAGCCCGGAGGAGAAAATACTTATATCCTGTTTTAACCAGCGAAGTTGATACTGGAATGTAGGCTTCCACATTTTCTTCTGCCAGCAAAGCACCACCACAGGATATGCTGCCAACCAGCGGAATAGCCACGGTTCTGGCGGACTCATTGGTAGACAGGTCTTTTACCATTTTGTAGCTGCCGTCTGTTTTCCTTTCTAAAAATCCATTTACTTCAAGTTCTGCCATCAGCAGCATCGCTGACCTGGGGGACTTATATTCCATTTCCTCCATTAACTCCCTTACAGAAGGCATCAGGCTGTATTTCATTATCCAGTTGCGGATGTGCTTTAAAGCCTCTTTTGCCTTAGCTGATAATCGCTCTTCGCTCATAATACAAAGTGTATAATAGTGTATAAAATTAGAACAAAAAAATGAAATAATTATAAATTGAGAGCTGACTGTTAAGAAATTGTGGATTTGGTGGAAAAATCAAAATATTGAAGAATCAGGCTTTCTCGGCCTTCAATCGCACCACTTCGTCTCCAATCAACCGCTTCACCTCCATCTTGACCTGGTAAAAATTATCCATCACCTGTTGCTGGGTTACGTTGGATACAATGGGGATGTTTTTGTAAGCGGCTACTTCAGCATTTAGCTTATCGGCATCATTGATAATCTCTGCATGAAACATTTTAAGTTTTATTTTTTCGTGGGGATCATCGGCAACCATACCTACAAATTCACCGGAGGAAAGAGCAGCAATTTTACTGGCAGGTATAGCACTGTCCAATTGCTTGGAATGGCTTATTGATGTATCGGTACGGTTTACGGAAACACTCTGCCGGTTCTGCATAATTTTTCCG
>JALHRP010000010.1:0-2234 GCA_022841365.1 Chitinophagaceae bacterium
ACCTGCCTGTTGCACCTTGCTGATAAATGAACGGTAATCTTCTACAGCACCAATATTATTAGGGTATTGCAGTAAAGCACCAAAGTAACTCTTATCAATTTCAGCCGTTTTATAATCACCAAACACCAATTCAATTCCAAGCGGAGTTCCACGTGTAATCAATAAGTCTTTTGTTTGAGGGAATACTTCATTGTCAACAAAAAATTTAGGAGCTGCAATCACATCCGTTTTATTCACATGATGAAAGAGCATGTTCATGGCCTCTGCCGCAGCCGTTGCCTCATCAAGTAAAGAAGCGTTGGCAATGGGCAAACCTGTCAGGTCTGATACCATGGTTTGAAAGTTGAGTAAACTTTCCAAACGGCCTTGTGAAATTTCGGCCTGGTAAGGAGTGTACTGTGTATACCAACCCGGGTTTTCAAAAATATTGCGGAGTATAACGCTGGGGGTAATCGTGTCGTAGTAACCTTGTCCCAGATAATTTTTAAAGAGTTTATTTTTTGCCGACATCTCTTTGAGATGCTTCAACAGATTTGCCTCACTCATGGCATCGGGCAGGTTTAAATCCGTTTGTTTGCGGATACCGGCAGGGACTGTTTTGCTGATCAGCTCCTCCATGTTTTCTGCTGCAATTGTGCTCAGTAATTGTTGCTCTGCTTTAATTGTACCAATGTGACGGTTGGCAAATTCATTTTGTTGTGCTTCAAAAAGATTCATGTTGTAATTAACTTTAATTCACTTTCTATGAAATAAAAAAGGCACTATAAAAGACAATATCTTCTTAAACTCAAAAATCTTATTATTTGTTTAAAAAGATGCGCAAAGTTACGGGCAGAAACAATGCAAATGAACATCTGTTCGCTGTTGGGGAAACCCTGTGAAATCATTTATAAGGTTTAAACAAAGCCGTTTGTAAAGTATTCAAAAATGTATACACTTTTTAACCTGTGACAGGCAGTAGTGGTCAATGAAAAAAATACGTTCTTTGCAGCATGGCAGAAGATATATTGCTGAACTGGGAAAAAAAATCAGCAGAACATCAAAAAGAATACAGCCGTTTTTTAAAACGTGCTGATAAAAATAAAGTACTGAAACAATTACCTGATCTGCACGAAGAAGCGTTTGAAAAAGTGGATTGTCTGCAATGTGCCAATTGCTGTAAAAATTATTCGCCCCGTTTTAAAACGCCCGATATAAAACGCATCAGCAAACATTTGCGGATGAAAGAAAGCAGTTTTATTGAAACCTATCTGCGGTTAGATGAAGAAGGAGACTATGTGGTTCGTTCAAAACCCTGCCCTTTTCTTGGTGCAGATAATTATTGTGGAATTTATGATGTGCGCCCTTCTGATTGTGAACGCTTCCCTTATACCGATGAAGATGTTATACTGAAACGGCCCACCATTACACTGAAGAATGTAAGCTTTTGCCCTATTACCTATTATGTGCTTGAAAAACTGATGGCTGCCGTTAAATAAAAAAAACTCTCCATGTGGAGAGTTTTTTTTGAACAGCATGTGCTGATTATCTTTCGTTTGTTCCAGTAGACGGAATGTGAAACAGCGAAGCAATTTGCTGATAGCTCATGCTTTTGATTTGCTGAACAGTGTATCCTGCGGCAGGTCCGCTGATGAAACGGCCACCTGCAACACCACCCGGAACAATTACATGACGCCAGTTGTAACTAGTCTGCGCAAAGCCTGATACCGGTGAACCAACTGCACCCACATAGTAAATGATTTTACCTGCTCTGGGAATATAGCTCACGACGAATTGTGGTGAACATCCTGTACAGATCCAAGGTAATGCATACGGGCCATTGGCATTTGGATTTGCAGGATCGGAAATAAGGTAAGACATGATAATTCCATTATCCACCATTGCCTGTGTTAAAGCAGGTGAAGGACGGATGGCTCTTGAAACGGGACCAAGATCAACAGGAGTTGTATCTGCCCAGCCTGGTAACGTATACCATGCAGAATATATCACATTAGCGGTACCTGCAGGACCTTGCGGACCGGCGGGACCTTGTGGGCCTGCAGGACCTTGCGGACCAGTTGCACCAGTAGGGCCTTGTGGACCAACGGGGCCTTGCGGACCGGTTGCACCTTGAGGACCGGCAGGACCAGTAACTCCCGGAATACCCTGGGGACCTGTATTACCCTGCACGCCTTGTAAACCGGTTGGGCCTTGCGGACCAACAGGTCCGGTATCACCCTTACATGCATTTAAGA
>JALHRP010000010.1:2244-79041 GCA_022841365.1 Chitinophagaceae bacterium
CATTTAAGAAAACAATCGCTGCTAAAGCAATTGCTGAATGGACAATGATTTTTCTCATAAAAGTTTTATTTATTTAATATACGTGTTTAAATCAACGTTGGTTTGTACCGTGTGGCGGAATAGTGAATAATTGTGCAACCTGAGCATAACTCATTGCTTTCAACTGGGTCATTGTATATCCTGCCGCAGGGCCACTGATGAAACGTCCGCCTGCAACTGCTCCGGGTATTAACACATAACGGTATTGTGTATTTGCACCAAGTGATGAGCCGGATATGGATGTGCCTGCGGCATCATTTATATCATGATAAAAGAAAATCATTTTTCCTTCAACTGCCCTTACGCCAATTTCTAATCTGATTGCACTAATTGTAATTTGCCAGGGCAGACTGATTGGGCTACCGGGTGACAAATCTGTTTTTATGTAAGTTAACAGAGCACCCTGATCGATGATTGCTGCTGATAAACTAGGAGAAGTTACAATCATTCTTCTGGCAAGACTTCCTGTTGGTAAACTTAAAGAAGCCATTGTTGAGTCTGCCAATCCGCCTTCTGCTACCCAGCTTGAATAAATCACATTTGCTGTTCCTGCAGGTCCTTGTGGTCCAACAGGTCCTTGCGGTCCTTGTGGTCCAACTGGTCCTTGAGGACCAACTGGTCCTTGTGGTCCTTGTGGTCCGGCTGGCCCAACTTGACCTTGTGGTCCGGCTGGTCCTTGTGGTCCCATCGGTCCTACTGGTCCCTGTGGTCCAACAGGTCCCTGAGGCCCTGTTAATCCGGTTGGTCCGGCAGGTCCAACTGGTCCTTGAGGTCCTGTTAATCCGGTTGGTCCTGTTGGGCCTGTTCCGCCGTTTGCACCTGCAGGTCCTGTTGGTCCTGCAGGACCTTGAACGCCGGCAGCACCTTGTGGTCCGGCCGGTCCGGTGTCGCCTTTACAAGCTTGTAAAAAGAACGTACCGGCTAATAAAACGGCCGGTAAAATCATAAGCCTTTTCATTGTTTTTGATTTTTGGTTTAAAATGATAATGACGAAATAAGAGATCTGAAAAGGTAATGCAGGGGATAGTGGAGTTGGGTATATACAGCAGATTGCTGTTCTTGCGTAGCAAATTAAAACTCATTCTTTATTATAACAAGCAAATGCATAAATAAATTATTCACATCATACTTGGTTCATTTTCTGAAAGGTTGCGGTACCATCTTTTTAGAAACGTATTTTTTAAATCCGGTAGTGAATCAAAAAAAAGTTTTAAAGAAGTGAATTAATTTCTACTTTCAGCAGATAAACATAAATAAACCAGTATGAAAAAAGTTTTGTTTGCTTTACTTCTGTTATCTGCAACAACAGCCGGCGCTCAGTTTACAAAAGGTACCAGAACCGTTGGAATAAATGTATCTTCTATAGGATATTCGAATTTAACGTCAACATTTGAACCAACAAACGGAGGAGTTACAGGCAGTTCGGGTAATAATAACTTTAATGTTTCCATTACACCATCAATGGGATGGTTCCTCAGCGAAAACGTACTGATAGGAGGCAATCTGAATATCAACTTCAGCGGTGCTAAATATACAGAGGGTAATTATTTAGAAAGTAATGCCAATACATTTACAGGTGGTGTAGGTGGCTTTGGACGCTACTACTTTGGAAAATCAGGTTTTATGCCATACGCACAGGCTTCGCTCGGTATTGCATTTGGTTCAGGAACAGAAAAACTGAGTGCAAACTATGCAAACTACACAACAAAAGGTGATGGAAAAAAAGGCGGGATACTGGCATTTAACGGAGGGGTTGGTCTGGGTATTACCAAAATGCTCAGCAAGCATACCGGTCTGGATATTGGTCTTGGTTATTCGTTCTCTTCTGTTTCATATAAATATTCGTTTGAAGAAAACAGACAGTACACAAATCCTTCATCAAGTGAGTTGTTAAAAACAAATTACAAGTATAACGGTATTACACACGGCGGTACTGCATCGGTTGGGTTCCTGATATTTTTAGATCCTAAAACAAAAAAATAGTCATGAATAAGTTATCTGTGAAGGGGTTTCTTTTTTTGGTTTTCATCTCGGCAGCTGCAACTTCCTGTAACAAGTCTTTTTATTTCGATGGTGGAAAAGCAAAGCAGGCAATGATTACAGATATGGGCGAAATGTATTCAACCTACAACATGAGCGCTGCAGAAAAAGAAGAGTTGAGCAAACAATTAAAGAACAAAGCATTAACAGATGAAATTGTACGTTACTCGAAAGAAAACATGTGGCCCGATGCGGTGAATACACTGGATGAACGCCTTAACAAACGTGATATGATGATGAAGTACAAGTTTTATAAAGTGGCTGTTATTGGTGATAAAACCATCGTTACCATTCCTGCATCAAAAAACAAGCATATGCCTGCAGCATTTATACCAACAGGACCCATGTATATGATTTTTGCAAAGTCGGTTGTTGTAAGTAAATAATTGTTCCCTTTATCTTTTCATAAGGCTTTCTTTACCGAAAGCCTTATTTAGTTTACAGCCTTCAGGAATTGTTGTGTGCCATCCTGTAACAACAGTTTGAGAAAACATATTTTACCCAGCGATTCATCAGGAAACTGCAGCAATAGTTTTTGTCCCTGCAGCAGATTTTTTGTTTCTGTTTTTTTCAGCAATCGTCCGTTTGCATCGTACCATTGAAGATGGGCAATGCCACTGTACGTAAATGATTCCAGATAAATGCCTTTACTGAGCGCTTCCCGATACAACCGTACGCCTTTCTTTTTTTCCGTTGGTTCAAGACGAAGAATATGTGAATAGATATAATTGCCGGTTCCTTTTTGTTGCAATTGTAATCTGTAATAAACAGGTTGTGCAGCATGTTGAACATCTGCATAGCTGAACTCCAGTTTGCCCTGATCAAATGATTGATAGGTTTGCAGATTGTTCCATTCATTCAAACCGTTTCTTTTCTGTAATGCTACTTTTTCTCCCTGTTGCAATTGTACAACAGATCCGTTAATGAGGTAATGATCCTGTTTACGCAATCCGCTAAATGAAGTAAAACGGTTGGGCAGTATCACAATGTCGTTTGTGATGTTCAATTCATCAATACGCATCAAACCAAAAGATGTATTAATCAGCGGAGAAAAATTAAGTCCATCATTGTCTATACTTAAATTAATTGTGCGGTTTGCTGTAAAGCCTGTTTCAAGATTGCACAACAACACATATACTCTTACAGCCCCTGTAACCGGTATATTCAAAGAAGCATTCTCATAATAATTATTGTTTGCAGGATCTGCATTCCAATTACCGTATAACTCGCCAGCAGAAGCTTCAACACCATCATATACTTCCATTCCTGTTACCGGTTCGTAAAACAAACGAAAGCCGGCGTTATGTATATCAACGGTTTCAAGTGCGGTACCTGTATTTCTGATGCGTAGCCTTGTAAGGTTAACTGTTGAATTACCCGGATCTATCACAAAAGTTCCAACCACTTTTGCTGCATTACAGTTGCCATTGCCATCACCAACAATATTGGTAACAGATGTGTGTGATGCGGATGAAACATCCAGCACTTTAAACTGCCGTTCATTAAATCCTGTAGCTGAACCATCCGGAAAAGCAGGTCCCCATGCACCAGTGCCTACCGGACAAACTTTTGAAAAGACAGATACATACACATCAGAGCCCGCAGCCCATTCTCCATTAAAATCTGCCGGGTTATAATCTGCAGTTCGTTTAATGGTAACCCCGTCATTACAGCCCCAGTTACCATCGGGCCCACTATAGGTATGATACAGATTCTGTGTTGGGTTGGGCAATTGATTGTCTGTAACCCAAAACCTTGCACTCAG
Organism: Chitinophagaceae bacterium; assembly: GCA_022841365.1. GTDB lineage: Bacteria > Bacteroidota > Bacteroidia > Chitinophagales > Chitinophagaceae > Lacibacter. Next base: position 6,089 of record JALHRP010000010.1, read on the forward strand.
GAAATCAATATTGCCATATGTATTGCGGTTGAGTGATGCATAGGTGACTGCATTCATTTCCAGATATCCGTAGTTACCTAGCCCTGCTGCAGGGCCGGTTGTGATATAGGGCGTTTGAGAAAAAACAATTGTTGTACTACATAAACCCACCAACAGGAGCAAACAAAATAAACGCATGCGTCAAATCTTTTAAAGTGATACTGCTGTTCTGAAAAGAGGTTGGGCTTTTGGAAGGATACGAAGGAATGACTAAAATACGGCAAGGTGCAGGAATAAAAAAATAATCCCCGTTTAGAAAAACGGGGATTGGCTAATCAGTTATCATTAACCATTAAACCTTATCATCAACACAAAGAGAGTGAAGTTTTTGGAAAGAAGTTGCACAGAATTGTCAAAAAAAAATAGTGTGGGAGCAGCTTTGAGGGCAGGAAGCAATTATTCAGGCATAAAAAAACCTCTTCCGGTGAGGGAAGAGGTGCTAATCAGTTGCCATTAACCATTAAACCTTATCATCAATGGCAAAATAGATTTTTTTTCTGAATTATTGTTGAAACGTTAAATTTTACCTCCAGCTTGGCCTGAATTTCTTTGCATAGTCGTCAAACGATACTTTGCCGTATTTATCATCTCCAAAGTATTTCGTAATCAGTTCCATCTCTTTTACTTCCAGCATTCCTGATATGGCCTGTGGTGCAGATTCCTGTACGGGTACAATCACTGTAGATGGGTAGGCCAGCTCACCATTTGTGAGTGCAATGGCCAGTTCGTGTGTTTTGTAACCGATGTTATAGTGATACACTTTTCCTTTCCAGGTAATGTCCTGTTTGGTTTCTGCATTGAGCTTTACAACATAAAATTTCCGGTTGAGATAACTGATGACCTGCTGATTGCTGTATGTTTTTTTATCCATTACTTTACACCAGCCACACCAATCGGTGTACAGATCAATTAAAATGGGGCGTGGTTCCTGTTTGGCTTTTTGCTCGGCTTCTTCCAAACTAAGCCATTGCAGTTTTTCTTTTGGTGCATTTACCTGAAAGGAAGAAAACAACAGGAACAGGATAACGGATAAAAAGGGAACTTTTTGCATAGAATGTTGTTACTTACACAAATTTAAACGTTTTATTGTGCAGAAAATTGTGATATCTATTACCGGCGCCAGTGGCTCAATCTATGCCCGTATATTGCTTGAAAAGCTGACAGCAGTGAAGGATCAGTGGGATGAAGTAGCTGTTGTAATGACGGAAAATGCTAAAGAAGTCTGGCGGACAGAGCTGGGGAACAACGAGTATGAGAAAATACCGTTTAAGATTTATTCTACAACCGATTTTCATGCGCCTTTTGCATCGGGCTCGGGGCAATACAATACCATGATCATTATTCCCTGCTCCATGGGAACATTAGGACGAATAGCAACCGGCATTTCAAACGATCTTATTTCAAGAGCTGCGGATGTGATCTTGAAAGAAAGAAGAAAACTGATTTGTGTAGTTAGAGATACGCCTTACAATCTGATTCATATCCGCAATATGGAAACAGTAACGTTGGCCGGTGGAATTATTTGCCCGGCAACACCCAGTTTTTACAGCGTTCCAAAAACCATTGATGAAGTGGCTGCAACAGTTGTTGATCGTGTACTTGATCTGGCAGGCATTGATGTGAAACCTTACAGATGGGGAGGATAGTTGAAACAACGTTAATCATCATCACTGCTGTTGCCATCAGATCCCGGATCTTCAGTAACGTTTTTATTTTCTTTGCTGAAAGGAGATTCCTTTTTATTTTTTCCAACACTGAAAATCAGGATCGTTACAATCATTGCTATAATGAGAGCCAGCCACATGATTTTTATTTTGCAGTTAACTCATCATAAGCAGCTGCCAATGGTCTTCCTAAACCATCGCCCTTCCATTCTGTTGTAAAAGGAAGCACTGTTGTTTTAATGAGCTCTTCTTTTGTTTTACCAGCTTTAATTTCTTTCTCTGCAAACTCCAGCAATCCGCTGAGATAATCTCTGAATGCATCAAGGTCAGTTGCTGTGCCGGTTATTTCAAATCCCTCAGCCGAGTGGCCATAAACAAACTGTGTTTTTTTGTTGAATTTCTTTTTTGCAGATTCTAATACAGTTATCCAGTTTTTAATGTTGGCTCCTGATCCACGATCAACAAACGGATGACGGCGGTTAAACAACAAATCGCCCATGTGCACAATATTGGCATGTTCAAAATGAATCAATGCATCGCCATTGGTATGTCCGGCTCCAAAATAATGCAGCGTAATTTTTTCTTTGCCGATCTTTTCGGTACGGGTAGTAGAAAATGTTTGATCAGGGAACAGTTGTTTGTCTTCTGTCTTTGCTGCTTTTGCTGTGCGTTCCTGATTGGCTTTTGAATTTTCATGTGCCAGTACATGACTTACCAGTCCTTTAAATGCAATATTGCCGCCACTGTGATCGCTGTGATGATGGGTATTGATCAGCAGTTTAAATGGTTGTTCCGTTTTCTTTTTCAATTCTTCTATTAAATGATTGCTTTGATCAGGAAACTGCGAATCAACTACCACAATTCCTTCCTTACTTATGTAAAACAGAATGGTACCGCCACGTTCTGTAAATATGCCTATCTCATCTGTAAGCATTTTTATTTTCCATGCCGGTTGTTGAAACATTTCTGCCAACACTGTTTTATGAAAAGCCAATGCACCTAATGTAAGTGCGGTTGATTGCAGGAATGATTTGCGGTTCATTATAAATTGTTTAAGATGGTGGTTATTCAGTTACTGAAACAACAAACAGTTGATATAGTTTAAAACTACGGGAATAAACGATTACTGCAGTGGTTGCTGTTTTATTCATACTCCAGTTTACGGAGAGCGGGTGCTTTAAACCAAGTGGCAATTACAACTGCAACCGTCATACAACCTCCAAAGATCACCGATGGCACAACGCCCATGAGCTTGGCCATTACACCACTTTCAAATTGTCCCAGTTCATTACTTGAATTAATGAACATGCTGTTTACACTCATCACCCTTCCTCTCAATGCATCAGGTGTTTTTAATTGCACAATGGTACCTCGTACTACAATGCTGATGCCATCTAATATGCCCCCAACAAACAATGCAGCAAAGGAAAGCCAGAATAATTTCGACAGTCCGAATATGATAATGGTTACACCAAAGCCGGCTACAGCAAACAATAATATTTTCCCCTGTTGTCTGCGCAATGGAAATACAGTGAGCACAACTACAATAAGGATGGCTCCAAAATCGGCTGCTGCATTAAGCCAGCCAAAACCAATTGGGCCAACCTTTAAAATATCTTTTGCAAAAACCGGGACCAATGCAACAGCTCCTCCAAACAGCACTGCAAACAGATCCAATGCTAATGCCCCCAGAATTTCTTTTGTTTTAAATACATAACTCAATCCTTCTTTTACACTGTCCCATGTTTTCTTCTCCGTTTGCGGCGGTGCAGGTTTTTGCCCGATGGTATTGAAAATCAGAAGCGCTAATGCAATGGAAAGAATGATGGCGGTTAATGTTCCGGTGATCCCAAAGCCTGCAATTAAAAATCCTGCTAACGCATGACCGGTAACCGAAGCCGAGAGCCATGTGCCCTGGCTCCATGTAACAGCATTGGGCAAATTGTTGCGTGGTACAAGTTGCGAAATAATGGCACCAAACGAAGGCCCGCTGAATGCACGGATAATGCCTGTAATAAAAATGATGATGTAAATAAGCAGGATGATGATTGATTTTCCGAACTGCTGTTCAAAAAAAGCGGTTGAAACAAAGAGCAACAACGCAACACAAATGCCATAAAATAAAACTGAGCGGATTACAATATTTCTCCGGTCGCTCTGATCAACTACATGACCTGCATACAATGCCATTGAAACAGCAGGGATCACTTCAGCCAAACCAATAATGCCAAGTGCCAGCGGATCGTTGGTGAGTTCATACATCCACCAGCCAACGAGTGTACCCATCATACGTAAACCCATGATGAATAAAAACCGTGCAATGGCAAAATTTCTGAACTCTGTAATTCTTACCGCCTGAAACGGATCGTTGACTGATTGTTTGGTCACTCAACAAATCTAAGAACTATTGTATGATTTTTAAAAAGCTGAAAGATTCCGGTTGTTAAGGCAGAGTGAGATAATGCTGCCCCTGTTCATACTCTTTTCCCAGTGCTTCAATAATCACATCGAGGTGTTTTTTATTTCCAAGGAAGTCTGCGTTGCTTGTATCAACAAACAGTGTTTTAATATTGTGCTGCTTAATATACTGGGTATAAGTTTCCTGTATGCTGAAGAGGTAGTCGTCGCCGATCTGTTGCTCGTAACTGCGGTTTCTTTTTTTGATATTCTGCTGAAGTTTTGAAACAGGTGAATGCAGATAAATCAGCAGATCGGGTTGTACCAGTTGCTGATGAATTATGTCAAACAGATTTTGGTACAGTCTGAATTCATCTGTTGGCAGGTTTACTTTGGCAAACAATAAACATTTGGTGAACAGGTAGTCTGAAATGGTTACTGAATTAAACAGATCCTGTGTATGCAGCAGATCTTTCAATTGTTTATAGCGCTCGGCCATAAAAAATAATTCCAGTGGAAAGGCAAACTGTTGCGGATTTTCATAAAACTTTGGCAGAAATGGATTGTCGGCAAATTCTTCCAGAATGAGCCTTGCATTAAAATGTTTGCTGAGCAAATGTGCCAGTGTTGTTTTGCCTGCACCGATATTTCCTTCTATGGTTATAAAATGATAATTCATTTACTTGTGCGTAGTGTGCGGCTGGTGTTAAACAGATTCAGCTGAACAATGAACAGTCAGCTTCCGGCCTTCTTTTGGCGGCAAATTAAAGCATGATGTGAAATACAGAAATCTATTTCTACAGTTTGTGGAAAAGTAATGTGGTTTTGATTAACAAGTCAGGTGAAAAGTTAAATCAAATTCAGAGATCATTTTCTGCTTGCAAGGAAACCGGAGCATTTCATCCATTTCACTTTTCATAGCCCTTATACTTTTTTCACCGGAAGTATATCAGGGCATTCCTTTAATAATTTCTGTACTGTTTTTTTATATACGGGATGAACCTTGCGTGGTGCCAGTTCAGAAAGAGGAATCAATACAAACTTCCTGTCCTGAATGGCCGGATGGGGAACTGTTACAACTGTTGAATGATAAATCAATTCATCATAAAAAAGAATATCAAGGTCAATAGTGCGTGGTCCATACTTTATGGTGCGGATGCGACCTAATGCTGTTTCAATAGTTAATAACTGCTGCATCAGCATATCGGGAGAAAGTGTTGTTTGCAACAGCATTACCTGATTGAGAAAAGCCTTTTGCTTTGTATTGCCCCATGCTGCTGTTTCATATACTGCTGATGTTTTTACAATGCTTCCACATTGTTCTTCCATTTGCTGCATTGCTTTTTGCAGAAACTGTTTACGTTGCCCCTGATTACTGCCCAATAAAATAAACACTTGATGAAACGACATGCTGTAAAAGTAGGGGACAAAAAGTTTTTACAAACAAACCCATAAACAAATAGCTTTGCGGCATGAGTCAACCTTACAGCCAGTGGAAAGCCATGCTGGCTATCAGTAAAGCAAGTTTACGTGCAATTTTCCGCAGTCCCAGTGCGGTTGTTTTCAGTTTCGGTTTTCCGCTCATTTTTATTCTGGTGTTTGGTTTTATTGGTGGTGGAAGCCCCACTGTTCGTGTTGGATTTACAACATCAACCGATACCACACAAAATAACAGGGTGTATCAGTTATTGATGAAATACAAAACCATTCGGGTGGTAGAGAAAGATGCGGAGGCATTACGAACAGATCTTTCAAAAGGCCGTGTAACAGCTATTCTTGATATTCAGCCAACCAATAAAGGGCAGGCTCCTTTTTATAAAGTAACCATTCAAACATCAACTGCAAGTGTAGACAAACTTGCAATTTTACAATCAACCATTAAAGATGTAATTGTAAATCTCGACAGAAGTGATGCACCCAATGCACCCACTTATTCAAGTATTGATTTGCCGCCACCCATGCCCGGACGTATTTACAGAACTATTGATTTTATTTTGCCCGGTCAGCTGGGTTTTTCTTTATTAAGTGCTGCAGTGTTTGGTGTTGCTTTTCTGTTTTTTAATTTAAGACAGGCCCTTGTATTGAAACGTTTTTTTGCAACGCCTATCCGTCGCAGTTATATTGTATTTGGTGAAGGCATCAGCCGTGTGTTGTTTTCTCTCATTACTGCAATAGTGATCATTGGTGTTGGACATTTTGCATTCAATTTTACACTGGTGCATGGTGTTGTAACCTTTGTTGAGTTGCTTATACTTAGTTTAATCGGGTTGATTGTGTTTATGGGCTTTGGATTTATAGTAAGTGGCATCGCAAAAAGCGAAAGCACTATTCCGCCATTGGCCAACCTTGTAACATTGCCGCAGTTTTTATTAGCAGGAACTTTCTTTTCGATTGATACATTTCCAAAATGGTTACAACCCATTTGCAAAGTATTGCCCTTAACACATTTAAACGATGCCATGCGTGCTGTTGCATTTGAAGGAAGTCATTTGATTGATTGCGGCAAACAAATCGGCATATTGGGTTTGTGGGGAGTGGGGGTGTATGCCGTTGCTATAAAAGTATTTAAGTGGGAATAAGTACGATTTCTGATATAGGATTTCTGATGTCTGATTTGGAAGCACCCTTAACCTTCAACCCATAACCTTTAAGCTTATTTTATTATGCGTTTAATAAAAATGTTTTTGTTTGTTTTGATCGGAATGTTTGCCGTGGTTACCATTATTGGCTTATTCATTCCATCATCTGTAAAAATTTCCCGTGGAATAATTATTAATGCTGATAGTGCAACAGTACACAATGAACTGAGCGATGTAAAAAACTGGAACAAATGGCTGCCATGGATTACCACCGACAGTGGGGCCATTGTGCAACTGTCGCCGGTAACTGATGCAACGGGTTCTTATTTTAAATGGAAGGGATTGAAACATCAAAGCTCTGGTACGCTTACGTTACAGCAAATTGAGCCCGATGTGATTTATCTTACTTATCACCTGCAGGATATGAATAAGGCGGAAGGTGGTTTCCGTTTACGTTCTTCAAGTACAATCAAACAGGAAACAGAAGTGCAGTGGTTTATGGAATACAAATTGAAATGGTATCCATGGGAACGTTTCTATGGAATTTTTGTTGATCACATCATCGGCCCTGCTTTTGATAAAGGACTTGAGCAGTTGAAAACATACATCGAAGCAAAAGCAAATCCTGTCTCTTCCTGATTACCACGGAAAACTGATCTTGCCCATTGTAACAGAAGGCACAGGCTTTTCCCTGTTGTTAAACTGCACCGTTCCGCCTGCAATGCATTCATTGGCTAATACAGCAAACAACACCGCTTCTTTCGCATCAGGATGAATGCCCAGCTCACCGGTTTCATGAACAGATGCATCTGGCAACAGATATTTGATGTGCTGCATGAGTAATGGATTGTGCATACCACCACCACTTGCATATAAATGAAGAGCTGTTTTTCCTTTCATTGTTTGATGAATAGCGTTTGCAATAGTTGCAGCTGAAAATAAATTGAGTGTGGCCATTGTATCAAACACAGAAAGATGCGTTAGCCCTGTTTTTTCTTTTGCTCTTTGTAAATAATCCAGATTAAATACTTCGGGCCCCGTTGTTTTTGGAAACGATTGCTCAAAGAACGGATGATCCATTAACGCATGTAACAACACTTCGTTTACGGTACCCTCTTGGGCAACAGCAGCGTCTTCATCAAAATATTTTCCGGGATAATGTAGTTGCATCAATGCGTCCATCATCGTATTGCCGGGACCTGTATCGGTACTGAAAATTTCAGCCGTATCGAATGAGCCAGGCAAATAAGTGAAGTTGGCTATACCTCCCATGTTGAGCATGATGCGGTCTTCTTCTTTTTTTGAAAAAATGAGGTAATCGCCGTACACTGCAAGCGGCGCACCTTCTCCACCTGCAGCAATATGTTTTTGTCTGAAATCACTCACCGTAATAATTCCTGTTGCAACAGCCATATGATCTCCATCTCCAATCTGCAATGTGGCATTGCCAAAATTTTCCTGTTGATGTTGTGCTTTGGGTGCATGATAAATTGTTTGCCCATGACTGGCAACAAGGTCTACATCTCCTTTTGTAAGATGTCTGTTTTTCATAAATGAATTGATCATGTCAGCATGCTGCAGGGCAATCCATGGATTAAGTAAGCAAAGTTGTTCCAGGTTTACTTCCTTCTTTGAAAACACCAATCTTACTGCTGCTTTAAATGCATTATTATAAGGAATGGTTTCAAAAGCAGCAACTTCAACATTGGTTTCATGACCATGACCGGAAATATTGCACAATGCAATATCCAGTCCATCCAGTGATGTGCCGCTCATGAGGCCGATGATTGTTCGCTGCTGTTTTGCCGCAATGGAAACAAGGGATTGAATATTTTTATTCATTGCTGTAAATATAAGCTTCAATTCTGCTTTCCGGAATGATCCTGCACAGGCAAACCGGATCATTGTTTTTAGGGAGATAAACCTGAAAAATTATTTTTGTTCAAGCAACGCTTTTGTGTGGGGCGTTGTCAACTTAGCAATTAACTGAATGATTGATCAACGGCAACTGATAAAAGACTGTTTGCGTGAAAATACCAGGGCACAAAAGCAATTGTATGATGCATTTGCAGATACAATGCTGGGTATCTGTTACCGGTATACAAAATCATTGGCTGATGCGGAAGATGTTTTGCAGGAGGGCTTTGTAAAAGTATTTCGCAGTTTGCCTTCTTACCGTTTTGAAGGTGAGCTGGGTGGATGGATAAGGACCATTATGGTGAATACTGCACTGAACTGGCTCAAAAAGAAAAAAGAATATCAATACGATATGTCGTTCTTAAGTGAACCATTACATCCTGTAAGTGACGATAATCCTGAAATAAAACTCCGCACCAAAGAACTGGCCGAACTGATACGGCAACTCCCCAGCGGTTACCAGACCATGTTTAACCTGCACGCCATTGAAGGATACACACATGTTGAAATAGGGAAGATGCTGGGCATCAGCGAAAGCACCAGCCGCAGCCAGTATATGCGTGCAAGAAACTTATTGATTTCCTGGATTGAAAAGTATAATTCCGAACCCCAAAAGCAAGTGTATGGAGGATAAACATTTTGAAACCGAAATGAATCAACAGATGGAAGGGTTTTCCCTGCAACCATCGGTTGAAGTGTGGAAAAAAGTAGAGCTGCAGATCAGAAAAGAAAAACGCCGTCGCCGTTTTATCTTCTGGTGGCTGCCTTTGCTTCTGATTGGTACAGGATCTGCTGTTTATTTCATGTATCCGTATTTGCAAAACAGCAATGAAACAATTTCTGTTGATAAGCGTTCAAATGATCAGGCAACAGTAACAACAGAAAAGAAGCAGGAAAAAGATCAACAGCCTTTAGCTAAATCGAAACCTGATGATATAAAAACAAACGAACAGCCGGTCAATAAATCTGAAATGCGGCAACAATCTATTCCTCTAAAAGTTGAAACGAAAGCAAATACACCTGAGCAAAACCTTCTTACAAAATCAAAAACACAAACCAATCAATCTGTTGCAGCAAACATCAACACAAAGCAAGACAAACCTGTTGCTGCTGAAATAAAAACAGAAATAAAGAATGAATTTCATGCTAAGGTTGAACTGCATCCTGTTGATAAAAAGAAAACAGATACAACAGAAAATGTTGTAACCAATGAGCAAAAACTGGAAACAGTACAACCTGTGGTAACCGATAGTGCTGCAACGGCTCCTGTAGAGCCAACTAAAACTGCACAAAAGATTTCTGCAGTAAAAAAACAACGGGTTGAAGTAGCAATTGTGTTCAGAAGCGGTATAACAGATATCAGTCAGTTTAAAACAAGCTCTGTTACTGCAGACATGTTAAATGCAACACCCGGAACTGCTGCTCCGCCAACTGCAAAACCATCAGCAATAAAAACAGGAGTTGGTTTTTCAGCTGGAGTACAATTGAAAAAATCAATCAGCAAACATTCTGCTTTATCAACCGGGCTGGCATATAGCTTCTATTCAACTACACATCAAACAGGCAGGGTAATCTATGCAACGGCTCAGTTTAATAATAACTATCTCGGTGTAAGTTCGGCGACCAGATATGCAATATCCGGCGGTAATTACAATTATACCAGCAAGTATCATTTTATAGAGATTCCGGTTATGTATCATTTGCAACTGAACAAATCAGCGAAACGCCCATTCGATATAAATGCAGGTATAGCTTACAATTATCTCGTTGGTTCAAATGCATTTTATTTTAATCAGGCCAGTGGTAACTATTATTACGACCGTCAGTTGTTCAACCGTTCACAATGGCAGCTGCGTTCAGGATTATCTGTGGGGCTGATAAAGAAATTAAACTATCCTCTGCAGGCAGGCATACAATATCAGTACAGCTTATCGGGTCAATGGAAAAAGTCGCTTGATTTAAACCAGCATCTTTCTTTTACAGGCGTTCAATTATTGTGGAGACTGAATAAAAAATAAATCAACGCATGCAACGGTTACATTGGTTTGGATGTTAATTGAACAAACGCTGTTTATGATACACAAAAATACTTTTCGCATGTTCTTCCTGTTTATATGCTTTGCCATGGCAGCAGGTTGCAGCAAGGATACGGTTACAGAATCATATACTTTTTTTAAACCTGTTTACAAAACAAAGGCTGAGGTGAAAGCGGCAGCTAAAAGCGGCCCTGCTATTTCGGTGAGCAATCCGGGTAAACTTTTTATTAAAGGCAGTTATGCTTTTTTGAGTGAGCTGGACAAAGGCGTGCATGTAATTGATTTCAGCAATCCTGCTGCGCCACGTTCCATTGCTTTTATTACCATACCCGGTTGTGTTGATCTGGCAGTGAGAGGCAATTATCTGTATGCCGATTGTTATACCGATCTGGTAACAATGGATATCAGCAATCCGCAAGCTGTAGTGGTGAAACAATTTATTGAAGGAGTATTTCCACACAGAAGATATACCAATGGATTTCTTGCAGATACGTCTAAAGTAATCACCAGTTGGATTCGTATTGACACTGTAGTGAAGCGCAGAATGGATCAGCAACCTGTATTCCAGAACCGTTCAGATATGATGCGATTTGCAAATGTGCAATCTGCCGGTGTATTAAATGCTGCTGTTGTAAATGGTACCGGCGGTTCCATGGCAAGATTTGCTTTAATGGGAGAGCGGCTGTACACGGTTAGCTGGAATGATTTAAAAGTGTTTAATACAGCGAATCCGGCTTTGCCTGCTTATGTAAAAACGGTGAATTTTCCTCAGGGAAATATTGAAACAATTTTTCCCTATAAAGAAAAACTTTTTATCGGTTCACAAACCGGGATGTTTATTTACAACGCTGCCAATCCTGATCAACCAACAAAACTCGGACAGTTTACACATGCCAGAGTTTGTGATCCTGTTATTGCAGATGATCAGTTTGCATTTGTAACACTGCGCAGCAACAGTATCTGTGCAGGGTTTCTGAATCAAATGGATATTGTTGATATCAGTCAGCTCACTTCGCCAAAGCTGGTAAAGTCTTATCCCTTGCGGGAACCGGCCGGACTTTCAAAAGACGGAAACCTGCTGCTCATCTGTGATGGCAAGGATGGACTTAAAATATTTGATGCAACCAATGTGAACAGTCTTGTGCAGTTAAAGCAAATAAGCGGAATTGAAACCTATGATGTAATTGCTTTAAACGGTCTTGCAATTACAGTAGCTAAAGATGGATTATACTTTATTAATTACAGCCAACCTGCAAATGCAGGTGTTGTTGGTAAAGTTTCTGTGATAAAATAATTTCTATGCAAAGAATGTATGTAGTTGTCATCAGTTTCTTTTTTGCTTGCACTGCAATGTCACAGCAGACAAAAACAAAAGGAGTCTTTACCGTTTCTTCACAAGCTGCGTTGCTCAACGGCGACAGTCATGTAAACGGTCAGTTACTGCTTACTGCAGGGTATGAACAAAACGGTTGGATGATTGGAGCAGGCTCCGGGTTTGATTATTACAAGTATAGAACAGTGCCGGTATTTGCTGATATAAAGAAGTTTTTTGGTAAAGGAAACCGTCAGTTGTTTATTTATGCAAATGCAGGGTCTGATCTTGCATGGCCTACCGACAATCAGAAAACCAACCGTGGTAACTGGTGGGGCTGGAATGTACCGCAAGCTTCTGTATTTAAAAATGGAGTGTATACAGATATTGGCTTTGGATATACCCTGTTCAACAACAAGCGCAGTGGATTTTTTACAGCGCTCGGTTACAGTACAAAAACCTTAACTGAAGTGTATGATGAACCTGTCTGGAACGGAACAAATTCAGTTATCACAAAGAGAACATTAAAATATACCATGAACAGAAGTCTGCTCAGAATTGGCTATCGTTTTTAGCTCGATCGTATTTACGGCTCAAGAATAAATTTAATGTTGCGTTTTATACCTGAAAACTTTGTTCGCTTTAAAGGCGAATGTTTAAAAACGGTTTTGAACAGTTCTTCACTCATTTCATTCCATTCTTTAGTTGAAAGATTCAGAATTTCGGGTATGGGAGTAAATGCTGTTTCTGTTGTTGGTTTGCTGAAACGGTTCCATGGGCACACATCCTGACAGGTATCGCAACCAAACATCCAGTTGTCGAACTTATCTTTCATGCCTTCATCAATCAATGCATCTTTTAATTCAATGGTGAAATACGAAATGCACTTGCTTCCGTCAATCACTTTGCCGGGGAGTATGGCATCAGTAGGACATTCATCAATGCATCTTGTACAACTGCCGCAATAATCTTTTGCAAACGGGGCATCATAATCGAGATCAAGATCACAGATCAACGTAGCAATAAAAAAGAAAGAACCGTTTTGTTTGCTGATGAGATTTCCGTTTTTCCCAATCCAGCCCAATCCGCTTTTTGTTGCCCATGCACGTTCAAGTACCGGGGCACTGTCAACAAATCCACGACCATTAATATCACCTATGTTTTCTTTAATGGAATGAATCAAGGCATTTAGTTTTTCACGAATCACTTCATGATAATCTCTGCCATATGCATATTTTGAAATTTTTGCAGCGTCCTTTTTTTGTTTGGTTGAAGGATAATAATTCAACATTAATGTAATAACGCTCTTTGCTCCGGGTACCAATTTAGTGGGATCAACTCTCAAGTCAAAATGGTTCTCCATGTACTGCATACTGCCCTGCATGCCTTTGCTGAGCCATGTTTCAAGCCGGCGGGCATCATCATCCAAACGTTTTGCTTTGGCTATGCCGCAAAAATGAAAGCCCAGTGCGGCGGCAGTTTGTTTAATGAATGCGGTATGGTTGGTAAGATTCTGTTGCACATGAAAACCTGTAAGCTGTAAAAATATAATATTAACACGGTTAAACCGTTTTAGAATGCAATCGTCCAAACATCTGTTAAAACCTGTTTATGAAACCTGTTCAAATTCTTTTCTCCTTCCTGTTTTTTATTGTTGCATTACAAGCCTGTAAAAAAGATCCGCCTGCAGATCCGGGCCCAACCGCACCAACCAGCATGTATTATCCACCTGCAGGCAGTGCAGCATGGGAAACAGTTGATCCTGCACTCTATAACTGGAACACCTCATCACTCAATGATCTCTACACTTACCTTGAATCAAAAAATACAAAGGGCTTTATCATTCTTAAAAACGGACGTGTTGCTGTAGAAAAATATTTTGGAACATTTACAGTTGACAGTCCCTGGTATTGGGCATCGGCCGGTAAAACACTCAGCGCTTTTTTAATGGGTATTGCACAACAGGAGGGGTTGGTCAATATCAACAATCCATCCAATCAATATTTGGGAACAGGCTGGTCTTCTTTAACCGCAGCACAGGAAAATGCAATTACTGTAAAACATCATCTCAACATGACAACAGGTGTGGAAGATGATCAAAGCGGAACAGATTGTACTGCGCCCGGCTGTTTTACATACAGAACAGCACCAAATACAAGATGGTCGTATAATAATGCAGCATATTATAAAGTGATTGATATTGTTGAACGGGCAACAGGAAAAACATACAATGCATACACTACGGAGAAAGTGTATAACAAAATTGGTATGAGTGGAATCTGGTTGCCCGGTAATGGAGGCAACGGAAAAATTCATTACAGCACGCCAAGAAATATGGCAAGGTTCGGTTTGTTATTACTCAATAAAGGAAACTGGAACGGTACTGCTGTATTGAATGATCAGAATTATTTCAATGCCATGGTCAGCAGCTCTCAATCCATCAATCCTTCTTATGGTTTTCTTACATGGCTCAATGGAAAACCAACCCACATGCTGCCTGCAACTCAATTTGTATTCAATGGCAGTATTACTCCTAATGCACCTGCCGATATGTATGCATCACTGGGAAAGAACGATCAGAAAATATATGTCGTTCCATCTCAAAACATCGTTGTTATCCGCATGGGCAATGCATCCGGCACATCAGTATTTGCATTATCGAATTTTGATAATGAATTGTGGGGTAAATTAAAAACGCTTTTGAAGTACTGATCATTTACAGTTGCTGCTGAATGCCGCATCAGTTGCTGATCTGAACTGATTATACAGTTCTCTCTTTTGAAGATCCTGTTCTTTTTTTGAAAGGAGTATACAGGCATAACCTCTGCAAAAATCCATCCACACAAACGGACTGTTTTGTGAAACACAATTCACCGCTGTTCCATTGGTTGTTTCGAGCCAGTTACCCAATCCATAACTGAAGCCGGTCATAAACGGCGGTGTGTATTTATTGAGCGCAGTGCCTGTTTGTACTTTCATCATTTCTGCAACAGATGCTTCACTGATGATTTGTTTGCCATTGAACTTTCCTTTGTTGAGTAACATACTCATAAAGTTCATGTATTCTGTTGCAGTTGATTTGGCACCATCAAAAGGACTGATGGCTGAGGTGTAATTGCTGAAGGTTGTAAAGCGCATGTTGAGCGGACGGAAAAGTTTTTCCTGTATCAGCCGATCAAATTTTTTCTTTGTAATTACTTCCAGCACACGGCCCACAATGGCCGGCCCCATTTGATTGTATTGAAACCATAAACCGGGATTGGTAGCAATATCCCGTTTCTCTGCATAGAAATTCACTTCTTCTTCCAGTGTTGAAAAACTTTTACGTTGAAAAAGTTTGGCAGCACCTGCTTTATCGGCTTCAATACCGGTGGTATGGCTCAGGCAATGACGGATGGTGACATAACTCTTCATCCATTTAGGAAAAATGGGTAAGTATTTTCCAACGTTATCATCTAAAGAAAGTTTGCCTTCATCTACCATCATCATCAGCAATGCCGCTGTTAACCACTGACTGCTTTCACCAAGAGGTGCCTGTACAGTTGGCCTGAAATCGCCCAGTGTTTTCTGATAAACAATTTTACCATCCTTATAAATCAGCAACGACTGATCATCGCCCAATACTTTTTGATTGTTGAGCATCAGTTGCTCAACGGCAGAAAAATTCTGTGCATCAGAAAGATAAAAGGAGAAAAGGAAACAAACAGCGGGTATCAACATCTTCATACAGCATATTTTTATGCCTTAAAGATATTTGAAAAGATGATGCTCACATCAACCTCTCTCATACATTAACAAGTTTGTATGCTGATACTGTTGTAAAAGAAGAATGAATTAGTTCTTCAGGATTTTAAATTCAACTCTTCTGTTCAGTTGTCTTCCTTCATCACTATCATTCGTAGCTACAGGTTTTGTTTCACCATAGCCGTGATGTACAATCCGGTGCGGAGCGATGCCCTGCGAAATAATATAGTTCATGGCCGAACGGGCACGGTTATCACTCAGCTTCATATTGTATTCATCCGATCCTTTTGCATCGGTATGGGCACTCAATTCAATTTCAATGGCAGGATTTTCTTTGAGTAGTGTTACTACACGACCCAGTTCAATAAACGATTCCGGACGGAGATCCCATTTGTCAAAATCAAAAAATACATTATTGAGTCGTACCACCTGTCCCACTTCAATGGGTACCAGATACAAATCTTTGTGAATGGTTTTATTACCTGCTTTTACCAGTGAGTCCAGATTAAAATTTTCTGATTGTGCAAAAAAGTGATTGGCTGTTGCACGGATTAGATAATTCTTATCATACGGCAATGTTATCTGGAAAGCACCATCGCCCGGACTGGATAAACCGTTACCTGCCAACACACCATCGGGCAGAGTTTCATAAATTAAACTGGCGCTGATGGGTTGTTTTGTTTTTGCATTGTACACATTGCCTGTTACCACTACAACAGGATCGGGTTTTTCTATTTCCAGTAACTTCACTCTTACAATATCGCTTTTGCCAAGTGATTGAAAGCTGCTGGTTAAGTAAGCATATTCACCTCCTGCATCCAAAGTAAAAAACGCATCGAAATCGGGTGTGTTAATCGGTTCGCCAAGATTAACGGGATCACTCCATTTGATCCAAGTGTTGTCTAAACGTTTTGTCAACCAGATATCCTGATCGCCCAAACCACCGGGCCGGTCGCTGCTGAAATAAAGTGTAACGCCATCGGCTGCGAGGTAAGGCGTCATTTGATTAAAGCCGGGGAGGTTAATTTTTTTACCAATGCTTTTCGGTTCGGTCCATGTGCCATCGCCAACAGGAAAGCAAACATAAATGTTGTTTATATAACTTTTCGGTTTATCGCTCATGTAGAGCAGCAGGGCCTGTCCGTCGTTCGACATGGCAGCACCCGATTGAAAACCACGATCGTATTTGAGATAGTTTTTTATTTTCAGCATTTGAGGTTTGCTCCATCTGCCATCAGGGTTCATGCTGCTCATGCTTACTCCATTGCCGTAATAATCACCATTGATAAATGCATTGCGTAACAGGATCCTATTTTTATCGGGTGATATCCAGTACACCGCATTGTAGTTTGCAGTGTTAAACGGAAAGCCTAAATGAACGGCATCGGTCCATTTACCAGTTGCAGTATCTCTTACAGAGTACCAGATGTCCTGCGAATTATTTACTTCGTGTACATGCGAATTATCGGGATGTGCTTCACAAATAAAAAACAACAGATTGCCATCAGCAGAAATGGTAGGTCTTAATTCTGCCAATTCAGAATTTACACGAAAGCCGAGATTTTCTATTTTAATAATGGTAGAACCAGTAATGATTTTTTCTTTTTGCTCAGTGAGCTTTACAGATGTATCGGCAGAGGGCTGTGCAACCGCAACATAAAAAACTGCTACACAAACGAAACAGCAAAATATACTTTTCACAAGGATGGATTTGCAACAAAAATAAGACTTAAAGGGCCTTGATAAAATAGTAAATTAACGATGGTTGTTCAGTAGATTGTGAAGGAGGTCATGTTGGTGAAAGAGTTCATGTAGATTAACTTTACAATATGTGTTACTACAATGGTTGCCGGGTAAACCGGGCGGAATACATACGTTTGATGGCGATTGAAAAAGAAATTAAACAGCTTTCTTTTTTAAACAGACCTGTGCAGAACGGTTTTGACTTCAAAGACTGGCCTGTGCTGGTGCCCACCCATAACGGAACCGATGTTGATCTGCAGTTAATGCATTGGGAATATATTCCTGAAACGATCCATGATGCAGATGAGTTGAAAGCAGCACGTAAGAAATTTACCTGGCTCAATGCCAAAGGCGAACATATTTTGTTGAACGAAAAAGGCAGGGCATCTATGTTTCGTGAAGGTGCGATGAAAGGCCGGGTGCTGGCACTTTCAACAGGTTTTTTTGAGTGGAGACATATCCCCAAAACAGGAAAACGAGGACAGCCTTTGAAAGAAACTGAAAAGATTCCTTACTTCATCAGCATTGAAAACGATGTTGAATATTTTTTTATGGCAGGGGTGTCCCGTGTATGGCATAACATTGAGAGAGATGAGAAGGCAGCAACCTTTGCCGTGCTTACAACCAATGCCACAGGTCCTATGCTGACCATACACAATACCAAAAAACGCATGCCGGTTATTTTACCGCCTGAGTTGGCATTGGAATGGATACAAAAGGATTTATCTGAAGAAAGGATAGCCGAATTGGCAACTTATCAATACGATACTTCAAAAATAAAAGCATGGCCTGTTGCTAAAAATTTTCTTACAGCAGATGATCCAACAAAACCATTTCATTACGAACAAGTGCCTGCGTTATGAAAATGGATGTAACGTTTCATATCACGGTTGATACAAAAACAAAAGGCCGGTTCAGGATGAAGGGTGAGCACTATTACAGCAGCCCGCAGGTAGAACGTTTTAAAATTAACGGCGTAAATAACCGGTTTATTTTAATGGAAAAACGGCTCCGGTTAAAACGACAGCCGTGGAAAGTAACAAAAGTTGATGTGCCTGCAAGTAATATACAGGAAGCAGCCATGGCACTACATGATATGCAGGATGCCATTGATCAATACCTGAAAAGAAAAGGAGGAGAAACAGAAGGGCATGTGTTAAATAAGAAATAATGAATGAGCTGTTTGTCCGTTTTTGCAAGAGCAGATATTAAGATGCAGGTTTTTTGTCAGTTTACTTTAAAGTGTTTTTCTAAAAATGCAAATACAACATCAAAGCGTTGCAATGGTGACCCATGACCACCTTCTGTAACAACATGTTCATGTGCAAACTTAAATTGATGTGCTTTTAACCGGGCCATCATTTTATTGCACATGTCTACGCCGGGTATATGATCGTCTTGTGTGGCAGACATCAATAACACAGGTCCGTTTATTTTTTCTACCCGAATCAGTGCTTTTTTCTCAGCAATGCTGTCTTTCAGCATGGCTGTAAACGTTCCCCGTAAATCACGTTTCATTAAAAAGGGGACGGCTTCATCATTTACAGGCACAAACGGAAGTTCTTTGTTATTGAATGTCCAGGCCGATGTTGTGAAATGACTGGTATGCCCCGGAAATGCTACATGACTTGGAACAATAGCAACCACGCATGTAATGTCTTTAAAATAAGAACCAATCAATAATGCTAAATCAGCACCTCTTGAACCTCCGATGATGGCAATCCTGCGCCGGTTAATTTGTTTGTTTTTTGCAGCTGTAAGAATAGCATCATGCACCTGATTGATAGAAATTTTATTGAGTGTATCGGGTGTGCCTTTACCTCCAAAATATCCAATAGCTAAAAAGGCATAACCCTTTGCTATCAATTCATCTCTTGTTTTTTTCCAGTAGTCACTGTCCCATGCATTTCCACCCTCTGAGCCGCCGAGACCAACGATCAGCGGTTGATTGTTTCCTGCACCCAGGTACAACCGGCTGTCTACATTTGGGGTAGATAGTTTTGTTTGTGCAAATGAAACTGTGGCTGTTACAAAAAGAAGAAGGGCTAATGATGTGATGAAACGCATGGAAATATTTTTTGCAAAACTCAGGATGTTCGGTTGAATAATTTTTGATCTGTATCAAAAAAATCATTTACCGGCTCTTATCCTGCTTAAGGTTTCCTGTGTAATGCCGAGATAGCTGGCAATCATACCTAAAGGAATACGATGATAGATGTCGTGATAGGTTTCACAAAAGTGGGTATACTTTTCTCTGGCGGTTGTAAAACGCATGGAAGTAATCCGCTCCAGAAAATGCCCCACCATACTGCCCATTGATAAACGGGCATAGCGTTCCATTTCAGGAAAATGATTAAACAGGAAAACAAGATCCTGCACATGCAGCGTAAAAACGGTTGTGTCTTCTATGGCATCAATGTAATAGATGTCTGCCTTTTGCTGCATAAAACTGCGGGGGGAGTTCACCCATTCTTTTTCACAACAGAAATATTCACTCACTTCTTTGCCGTCTTTTAGAAAGTAGAGGCGCAAAAGTCCAGCTTGAATAAAATAACTGTGCGTACAGATTTTATTGGCATCGTGGAGCAGATGACCTTTTTTAAATGTTTGATGTTTCACTCTGTTGCTGATTTCTGAGCTTAAATCATCACTCAAAGTAATGTATTGCGAAAAATGATGGAGCAGTGCAGTCATACGCAAACTTAAGAAATGATTGTTGCGGTATGGCAGGAAGGAAAACGAAGTTATACCTGCTGATTTTTTTGAATCGTATCAGTTGCGATGGACCCGCCATTGTTTATTCAGCTGCCGGAGATTCATCAGCAAATGAATTGTTATGGTTAATTTCTATTGCTCCATGTTTTAACTGATGTTTGATGAGCAGTTTTGTATAATGCCTGTTGCGGCGTTCTTTTTTAGCACCAGCTCTTTTATCGTTGCGCTTGTCTTTTACAATATGATCCAGTTCATTGAGCTGATCCGGTTCCTTTATATCGTTCATGGAAGTTCTTTTTGGCATACAACTTTCGGTTACAGTTTTCTGATAATGGAGTGGACGATCGTACGATGACTTTGTTTTGATTAAATACCTTAATGCCGCTCACCTTTCCATGTGCCGCCATATCGGTAAGCCGGTTCTGTTTTCACCTTATTACAACAATGGGTACAAACAAAGATCCAGGTTTTACCTTTTGTGATTTGCACTCTGTAAAGGGTGGTCTCTTCTTTTTTACACAGGGCACAATTTTTCGTTTTCATCCTCTTGACGATTCGTTTATTCTGTTTGTAAAACGAATCAGCAGCAACAAAGTTTAAAAGGGGAAATGAAGTTTATTCCGGTCTGTTTACTTGTACAGATTTCGGAACAATTTTTACTTGCGAAGGTCTATGACCTGTTAATTGCCGTTACTTGTATTGCAGCAAACTGCATTATGCTCTTCTTCTTCTGAAATATTTAAAACCACGCTCCGGTATAACTATTTTCTGGCCAACCTGAAATTTTGTTGGCAGCGATTCTTTTCCATTCATGGTTAAACCATATACCCAGAAATGCAGATGTGGTACAGTTGAATAACCGGTATTGCCGCTTTTTGCAATGAGCTGTCCCTGTTCTACAAAATCACCAATCTTCACCGTTGCGCTGTTTTGCTGGAGATGTAAATACTCAGCAACTGTACCGTCGTTATGATAAATCACAATCAGATTATTGAAATCTGCACATTCCGGTTGCCTGCACGATTGCCAGTTATGCTGAACAACATTGGCAACCCGTCCTGCTCTTGCAGCGTATACGGGTGTGCCTTCGGGCATCAGGAAATCCAGTGCCCTGACCGTTTGATGCGAAAACGAACCGAAGTATCCCTGCGATACGGCATAGGCAGAATCAATGGCATAAGGAAGTTCATAAACAAATGAAGTGTCATAATTTTTAGCACGTGCATCTCCATAATTCCATATGTACTTATACTTGTAACGGTAAGCTGCATTGGAAGATCTGTACAGTGTCATCAATTGAACCCTTGACGTATTGGCCGGTACAATAAGAAAACTGTTGGGCGTGTACGAATAATGCATGTTTTCTGTTTCGAACGTAAATGAAACCGATAACGGACAAATGGTTTTGTTTTCTGCATACAGTGTTACAAATCCATTGCCTTTTTCGGCGGTAATTGTTAAGGGAGACTGGCTGTACGTTGCGTCATATGCACACAGTAAAAAAAGAAGAACGCTTATTGTTTTCATAATGCTAAAATGGCAATTTAAAAGAAATCATTATTTCTTCCAATACCAAAAAAGGAGTAATCGAATAGATTTATGCATGTTTGTATTCTGCATCAAAAGGTTGGTTGCACCAGACCCGGGGCCGACGAAAAGCTGCACCGGAAAGACGTATGTAACGGGTGGGTATTATTTCAAACCGGTATAATAAGCAGCAAGCCATCGTTGTGGTTGTTCACCAAAGACATTGATCGTTAGTTGCTGAAGCTGCCTGCTGTTGGTCATAAGACATAACAGCGGCAAAAAGTCAGGGATTTATTACAGAGGTAGAAAATCGTTTTTTCTATTCTTCAAATCCGGATTTTTTTATGAGCGAAGCAAAACCATTTTGATATAAAAATGAAATTCTTGATTTTGGCCGGGCCTTGCTTTGCTCTTTCAGCAATTGATGCATTGCCGATTTAAAGTGTTGTCTGGGATATGCTGTAATGGTCTTTTCAATAAATGAAGTTTCAAATCGTTGTAAGTCACGGCCAATAACGTCCACAGCTGCTCCTTTATTCAGCATGTACGCTTCCGGTAAGTGAACAGGTACCTTTATGTTTAAGTGCAGTGCAATGGCATCCTGAATCCGTTTTATTTTATCTTTCTCTACATGCTTAGTCTCAAGAAAGCTGCCCGCTTCAACAGCACCTTCAACGGCAAAGCAGTTGCAATTGGTATGTTTAAACTGATGATTTTTTGTAAGACCAACATCGTGTAATAAAGAAGCTATAGCAAACAGTTCCTGATCAAAAGGAAGGTTTTCGTTCCGGCCGATGACATAACCAAATACATAGGTCCGGTAACAATGGTTCATTAAAAAGTCCTGATGGGTATCTTTTATAAATTCGATGGTTTGATTGATTAATGTTGAATCGGGAATCCTGAAATCACTTTCGGAATATGTAAATCTGTTGGTGTTTTTAGAACCTCTTCTTGCTCTGATAGCTTGCCAGGCAAAGTATAATTTTGCAATGGTATTTAAATTGCCCTGCGTTTTTAATCCCCAGTTGAAGTCGCCTGTCATAGTTGGATGGGTTTTGTGATTCTTCTATCATATCAATTATTGGCTCATCTCACACATTTGCTTGCGCAGGTTTCCCAACCTGTGCATTGCCGTTACTTGTTTTGCAAAAGCTTGCCGTTTTAATTTAGTGACGAATGGCAACAGGTCAGAGACCTGCGCCAGAAATAGCTGTTATAGATTCAAGTTAAACCTTTTCTTAGAGTTTTTTTACAGGCATTCACCAGGCTGATTTGATGTGAATCATGGGTTTGTTCCATTGCGGCGGGTAGGTTGTACCAGACTCGCCTGAGAATAAAGAATGTTTTATTTTTTCCAATATATCGTAAACCTGATTCTGTAAGTTGTTGGGGCAAACGTCATAGTTAGTTGAGCATAAAAATCTTGTGTTTCCCATAAACTTTCTCTGGTGAAGTATTTAGTATTTTCTGATTTTCTCTTTTTAGCTTCTTTATCAGTAGAGGCAGGTGCTCCCAGCTCATTCACTATAACTGCTCTGATTCGTTCATATTCTGTGTCATAAACCTTGAACTTGGTACTTTCCTCCTGCCATATTTTTTGTTTGTCGAAAAAGTTACCATAGCGGTCTTTTTCCCAATCATAAGACACCAACCTTAAAATGGAATCTTTAGGAGTGTAGAAATATTCAGCGTATACCGGCAGGTATCCTAATGGCTCCCGTTGCACTATGGTGGGATTTGTTACTTCATATTTATCTATCAACGGATAATAGTCTTTTGAAAGGGAAACATTTTTAGTTAAGAATTTGGGGTTAGGACTGATTTCTTTTTCGAAAGTAACTACTTCTGAAATTTTAGTTTGCTTCATCCAAATGTGCTCTTGTGCAAATAAACCGGTTAAGTAAAAAGAAGCTGCTATTGATAATATTAGTTTTGATGGCATACTATGGTATTTGTTTAATAGGTGGTTTCTACTGACTCCCAGGGTTGGCTACGGCCAGAGCAAGGGCAGATGGAATGTTAGTTTGTTTATCATCTTTTGCTTGCGCAGGTTTCTCAACCTGTGCATGCCGTTACTTGTTTTGCAACAGCTTGCCGTTTTTAATTTAGTGACGAATGGCAACAGGTCACAGACCTGCGCCAGAAAAGATTATTTATACAAATCTCTAAAAACAAATCTAAAGGTTCATGTTAGCACCAGTTTTTTTTATTTGTATTCATAAGTGACTTTAAAAGCTGGAGTTTTATAGTCCGGTTTTGTTGTTGTTTTTTCAATTATTTTTCTGTCCGAGTTGTACTTGTAATCTGTTCTAAAACAATATGCGTGATAACTTGTTTCTGGTGTGGGTAAATAACCCTTTAATTTCGTAATCGTAGTGTCCTTTTCTGTAATAAGCAATTTGTCTTCATAACTATATTTCGAAATTGTCAACAAGTCTTCTCCGATATGATATTTCTTTTTTATAGTGAGATTATTCTCATTGTCATAAAAAAGAGAATCAACAGTTGTTAGCCATTTACTTACATTATTATTAAATTCTTCTTTTATCATCGTTGTCATACGATTTAATTTATCATATGAATATTTTTCAGTCGTTGGAGTAGAATTACTTCCAATAATTTTTTTAATCAATAAGTTGTCATTATTATAAAAGTATCTTGCGGAAATCCATTCTGTGTTTTCAGAAACGACAACTTTTGTTTTTTCAAGTCTTTTTAAGCTGTCATAATAATAAATTTCTTTTGCTGGCTTTTCACAAGTTCTCATACAATATTCTTCTTCTATTAATTTTCCGTCAAGATTGTATTTATAAAAGTGTGTATTGTTCATTCCCAATTTTTGATGATTTTTATTAAATGTTTCAAAAGTCGAGTCCGTGGAAATCAACGAATATCTGGATGAACGATACTCAAAATGCTTTTGAATAGTTGTTATTCTACTTTTCTCTTGCTTAATATAAAATTTTCGCCAATCCTCAATTTTATTTTCAGAACAACCGATAATTGAACAAATTATTAATATTGAAAAAAATGTTTGTCTTGTCATTGAGTGTCGTTCTAAAATTGGTGCTAACGGTCACGGCTTGGCGATGTGGTGGAATTTGAAAATCGTCAGTCCGTAACCGCTGCTAAATTTATAAATAAAAGTTCATTGTTTATTCTGTTGCTCGGCTTTTGCTTGCGCTGGTCTCCCGACCTGTGTATTGCTGTTACTTGTTTTGCAACAGCTTGCAGTTTTTAATTTACCGATGAATGACAGAATTGCCTACTTTACTTTTACATTAAACATTCCGTTCTCCACTAAATGAAATATAGGTTGCTGTGGTTCATTGATCCCCGGCCCAACTCCAATAATAAGTTTTCCACTAAAAACTCCTTGAACAAGTGAATCATTTCTAACGATAGTTGCTTTTGATAAATAGGGTTCGTATCCATTTATCCGGTAAATCCATGTGTCCCTGATATAATCAATATAATTATAGATTTGTTTATTAAGGTCTGGATAAGTTCCAGGATCTATCACTCTGACTGGTCTAGCCCAAAATTTAATGATTATTTTTTGGGAGTTAGCCAGTGTGTTATTCTTACCGGATATTTCCAGTCTATATATTTTACTCCAATAATTAAATTGCTCAGTAACGGTGTCGGCAACTGCACCGATATTAAAAGTTGTTTCTATTCCGTCAATTTTAGCGATAATAGTTCCTACAGGAATATTAATATTGATATCGCTTTTTCCTTTGTTATGCTTGCGGCAACCAATTATAAATATTGTAAGCAGTAGAACTATTAATAACCCGATGTTTATATTTTTCATATGATTTGATCTTTAGTCGCAATAGAAATCATGTTGTCTTTTGTAGTTGGTGACGACACAAACCCACCTTCAGTAATTTACTCCAGATACTCTTTAATAATCTGTTCTTTTAAGTCCATAAAATGGTTGTTTTTTAGTCAACCTATTTCAGGACGAGACAAACAAAAAGCTGAGATTATATTTGTCGCCCCGCCATATTGCCAATGCAATGTTAGCGGCAGTTAATTTTTCCGAAGAGGTTGACCGAACAAATTGTCAAACTTAGCAACACCTTCCTTGGAAACTTTTTTCAAATATTCAAAGTAGTCCATCAGACAATTTATGGTTATGTCTTTAGGAAAGCTTTTTGAATTGTCCTCCACAACCTTGTCGAGATAATCTAATTCTAATTGTCCGTTAATTGCATTTTTATAATATAGTCTAAATGTCTTCATTGAGATATTCTCGTACTCATGCTGCAACTGGTGAAACTCTTTTTGCTTTGCTTCGTCTAGTACATCATAGTATTTGTCGTAAAAAGATTCCATGGGGTCAGAATACTTTCTTAATGGATAACCCATCATTTCTAGTTCGTCAACTACATTGTTTACCCATTGCGTTCTGAACTCTGTCTGAAATTGGTTGAAATCAAATAGATGTAGATTAGAGTTTTCGGCTGCTTCATGTGCACCTTCTTGAAATCCTTTACGAGAAATGATATATCCTGTATTTGCCCCATAATCAGCAAGTATAGTTCTTACCGAATGAACTACACTTTTTGGGACAGCAGTTGTCCAATGCTTACATTCAGCAATCTGGGTTTCAGTTATATTTAATATCTTTCGAGTAGCAAAAACGTCCACATTCACTTTACCTCTAACAAGAGTAATATCCTTTTCAACTTCAGCTTTGTATCCCATGTCTGAAAAGATTTTAGCAACTCTTACTTGAAGGTCTTTCCAGTCTTTTGGTTCATCGTGATATATCGGTGTCATTTATTCTGTGGGTTTAATTGCCGCTAACACTCTAATTTATGATATAATGTGATGCTCTGCAAATAAAGGTTCACCTGGAAACCAATGTTTTAATGTTATACTTTTCGTATTGTTGTTAGTACAATCCGTTCTTCATACAACTGTTTGAATAAAATATAATATAATACCTCACTTCATCACCTCATCCACAATCCCCTTCAACTCTTTATACTTAGAGTTGCGTCCTTTGTTCTGCAAATTATAAACAAACAAAAACGCACAATATTTTTTTTCATTCTCTACCCATGGAAAACTGCCAAACAATCCCGGACTTGTAACAGCAGTACTTCTTTTGCTGTCGGGCATGGCATCTTTTTTATCTGCAACAGCCAGCGGGCTATCCATCACCCATTCGCCAAAACCATAACCCCATGTGCCTGCTTCGGCAGGAGTGTTCATAATTACTACATCACGACCAACTCTGTTCTTCTGCATTTCATTGATCAATGCTTTGCTGATGATTCGTTTACCGTTAAACTCACCTTCGTTCATGATCATAATAAGGAAGTTCATATAATCTTCGGGTGTACTGTATGCACCACCTGCTGCCAGCGGTACTCCGTTTTTTCCAAAGTCGGTATTCTTCATACCAAGTGGTTGTGCAATGCGTTCGTTAAAGGCTGTTTCAAAATCTTTACCACTGATCTTTTCAATAATGCCTGCTATGATTTGCAAACCTGTGTTGCTGTAATGAAAAGTTTTGCCGGGTATTCCTTCCATGGGCAACATGGCAATCTGTTCCATAGCTGCAGCCATGGTCTTGGTATTTTTAAATCCTTCAATCATATCCCGTAATCCACCCGATTGAATACCGGTTAAATGACTGAGACATTGCCATACACGAATGCTTCCTTTTCCATATTTACTCATGATGGGTAAATGCTTACCAATAGAATCGTTTAAACGTAATTTGTTTTCATCAATATACGTCATGGCTAATGCAGCAGTTAACCATTTGCTGCTGCTGGCTATCCGTTCACGGGTGGTGGATGTATAATCCTGCAGCATGGTTTCAGCATCGGCACCTTTTATTTTGGCCCGCACTTTGGTACGGTTTTGTTGTTGTTTGCTGAGCTTGTTAAAGCTTTGCACATAAACCATTTTGCCATCTTTATAAATCATCATCACGGCACGGCCACCGAGATCGGGCAGATTGGTATTTACCCAGTCGCTCACTTTTGAAAAGTCCTGTTGTGCATAACAGAACTGTAATAATAACATGAAAATCAATGTAGCACTGACTTTGGGGCGGACTTTCAATTGATTCAATGACATTCTTTCTGAATTTATTTATTGGATAGCTATTTGACACCTCACCCTCGATCCCTCTCCGGAAGAGAGGGAGGCCAAACGAAATTAACTAATTCAACTTTTGGAATTCAGCATTTCAACAGCTGGGCAAATGTTTAACAAATACCTCACCCTCAGTCCCCGTCCGAACGGAGTCATCCGGGCGGGCATTTCAGCTTTTGAATAAAAGTTGAACAAGTATACAAATGCTGATGTGTTAATTACAAATGCTTGGGCATTGTATGCAGCACCGTCCTTCTCCTTCGGAGAAGGATAAGAGGATGAGGCCTAAATGTTTAACATTTATTCAAAAGCTGAAATGGTAGATAAAAAAGAAAATTAAAAAATATGCAGCACCGCTCCATCTCCGCGCCTGTCCCGATTATTTCGGGAGAGAGGGAGAAGGAGGGTGAGGTCTAAACAACACTATATGAACTTATCAAACTTTACCATTAAAGCAGCCGAAGCAGTGCAGCAGGCACAGCAACTGGCGTTTAATGCACAAAACACATCCATTGAAACAGAACATTTACTGAAAGCATTGCTCGATCAGGATGATAGTCCTGTAGAATATCTGCTCAAGAAAAATAATGTTACACTCAATCTGGTAGAAACAAAACTGAACGAAGCCATCAGCAAATTACCAAAAACAAATGCTGAGGCAGCACAGATGCTGGGTCGGGAAGCCAACAATGTGATTCTGCGTGCAGGTGCAGCACTGAAAAGTTTTGGTGATGAGTTTGTAACACCGGAGCATTTGTTACTTGCCATTGTACAGGGTAACGATTCAACGGCCAAACTTTTAAAAGAAGCAGGCTTAACAGAAAAAGGATTGCTTACAGCTGTTAAAGAATTACGCAAAGGCGAAACAGTAAAAAGTCAAACACAGGAAACACAATTCAATGCACTCAACAAGTATGCAAAGAATTTAATTGAAATGGCAAGGCAGGGAAAGCTTGATCCTGTGATTGGCCGTGATGAAGAGATCCGAAGAACATTACACATCTTAACACGCAGAAGTAAAAACAATCCCATTCTTGTTGGTGAACCGGGTGTTGGTAAAACAGCTATTGCAGAAGGATTAGCCATGCGTATTGTAAATGGTGATGTGCCTGAGAATTTAAAATCAAAAATTATTTATGCATTGGATATGGGTCAGCTGATTGCCGGCGCAAAATATAAAGGAGAGTTTGAAGAACGTTTGAAAAGTGTGGTAAAAGAAGTAAGTACCAGTGATGGTGAAATTATTTTATTCATTGATGAAATTCATACACTCGTTGGTGCAGGTGGTGGCGATGGTGCCATGGATGCAGCTAATATTTTAAAACCTGCATTGGCAAGAGGTGAGTTGAGAGCCATTGGTGCAACCACATTAAACGAGTATCAAAAGTTTTTTGAAAAAGATAAGGCCCTGGAGCGTCGTTTTCAGAAAGTGATGATTGATGAACCGAATATGGAAGATGCCATTTCCATTTTGCGTGGATTAAAAGACCGTTATGAAACACATCATCATGTACGTATTAAAGACGAAGCCATTATTGCAGCAGTTGAATTGAGTGTGCGTTACATCACCGATCGGTTTTTGCCGGATAAAGCCATTGATTTAATTGATGAAAGTGCGGCCAAGCTTCGTTTAGAAATGAACAGTATGCCAGAAGAGCTGGATAAACTGGAGCGCCAGATCCGTCAGTTAGAAATTGAACGGGAAGCTATCAAGCGAGAGAAAGATGAATCAACATTAAAAGAACTCAATACCGAAATTGCCAATCTTTCTGTTGAACGGGATACACTGAAAGCAAAATGGAAAACAGAAAAAGAACTGGTAGAGAAAGTACAGAATGCAAAAGCAGAAATTGAAAACCTGAAGTTGCAGGCCGAACGTGCAGAACGTGAAGGCAACTACGGGCTGGTGGCTGAGATCCGTTATGGGAAAATAAAAGAACAGGAAGCACAGATCGTTACTTTAACAGAGCAAATAGAAAGCAGTGGTGAAAAACGTTTGCTGAAAGAAGAAGTAGATGCAGAAGATATAGCGGTGAACATTGCAAAAATGACGGGCATTCCTGTTGCAAAAATGATGCAGAGTGAACGTGAAAAATTGTTGCACTTAGAAGATGAACTGCATAACCGTGTGGTGGGACAGGATGAAGCCATCACCGCTGTGGCAGATGCAATTCGCAGAAGCAGGGCAGGGTTGAGTGATCCGAAAAAACCAATTGGTTCTTTTATCTTTTTGGGAACAACAGGTGTGGGTAAAACAGAATTAGCCAAAGCGTTGGCCGAATATCTGTTTGATGATGAAAGCATGATGACGAGGATTGACATGAGTGAATACCAGGAAAAACACACCGTTTCCCGTTTGGTGGGTGCGCCTCCCGGTTATGTGGGATACGATGAAGGTGGTCAGTTAACTGAAGCGGTTCGCCGTAAGCCGTACAGTGTGGTGCTGCTCGATGAAATTGAAAAGGCCCACCCGGATGTGTGGAATGTGCTCTTGCAGGTGCTCGATGATGGCCGTTTAACCGATAACAAGGGCAGGGTGGTGAATTTCAAGAATACCATCATCATTATGACCAGCAATATCGGCAGTCACCTCATAAGTGAGGCATTTGAGGGCGTTTCGGATGAAAAAGAAATCGAAAAGGCAACCCAATTGGCCAAAACTGAGGTAATGACTCTTTTACGACAAACAATTCGGCCCGAATTCTTGAATCGTGTAGATGAAATCATTATGTTTGCGCCGCTACTGCGTAAGGAAATAAGATCCATCATCCGCATTCAATTAAGTAATCTGCAAAAACTGGTTGCTGACAGCGGAATTCAGCTCAATTTTTCTGATTATACCCTGGATTATCTGGCTGAGCATGGATTTGACCCGCAATTTGGGGCACGGCCACTCAAACGATTGATTCAAAAAGAAATCGTTAACGGATTGAGCCGTAAGATTTTAGCCGGTGATATTGATAAAACCAAAACTGTAGTTGTTGATGTATTTGATGGTTTGGTAGTCTTCAGAAATGAAGCTGCTAACGGGCCGGAGGTTAAATAGCATAACCAACCTGCAACTAATTAAATGAAGGATTGTTAAAGATAAGACAGGCGTATTATACATATTTAAAAAAGGAGAATTTATGGCACATAGTAAAGCACCCGAAATTGAAATTATCCCTACCAAGAATATCTGGGTAGGCGCCAAAGAAGCGCCTGTAAAGCTGGTAATGTTTGGAGATTATGAAAGTGAGCCTTGTGCAAAGGCCAATGAAGTGGTAAACCAGCTCATGGAAAAATATGAAGGCAAACTGCAGTTCAACTTCCGTCATTTTCCGTTAACAAAAATTCATCAGCGTGCACACAAGGCTGCAGAAGCTTCTATTGGTGCAGCACAGGAAGGTAAGTTTTGGGAAATGCATAATCTTTTATTTGCAAAACGCCGTCAGCTCGGTACCATCAGTCTTAAAAGCTATGCAAAAGAGAGTGGTGTAACTGATAAGAATTTTTTATCTAAGCTGGTAGATTCTGTTTATGGCTGGAGTGTACGTATTGATTTGTTAGAAGGTGCCAATAACGGAATTAAAGATGTGCCGTTTTTTTATATCAATGGTGAAGTGTATAACGGACCGGTAAACGTAAACGCTTTCAGTAAAGTGATTGATGTACTGGCAAAGAAAAAGCCTGCTGCAAAAACAGCGGTGAAGAAAAGAGCATAAAGTAAAGTACGGAATTAGAAGTACGATGTACGCATGCCCGACAAAGCTTTAGCGTAGTTGGGGATGTACTGGATAAGAAAAAGCAACAACTTGAAAAGGCTGTTGCTTTTTTGTTTGATTTTAATTCAGGAAAATAACAAAGTCAATCGTTTAAAAAATCATCTTTGTCCTCAATTTATGTTATGGCAGAAAAGAAGAATGCAGCAATCGGTTTTATTTTCATCACCTTATTGATTGATGTGATTGGTTTTGGAATTATTATTCCTGTAATGCCCAAATTAATTGAAGAGTTGGGTCATGTAAACATCAGCCAGGCATCAAAGATCGGCGGATGGTTATTGTTTGCATTTGCCATTACACAGTTTTGCTTTGCACCGCTCATAGGAAATTTGAGCGATCAGTATGGCCGTCGCCCAGTATTGCTTGCATCTCTGTTTGGTTTTTCTATTGACTATCTGTTTCTTGCTTTTGCACCAACAATTCCCTGGTTGTTTGTTGGCCGCATTGTGGCCGGTATCACGGGTGCAAGTTTTACAGCAGCATCGGCATACATTGCAGATATCAGCACTCCTGAAGACAGGGCAAAGAATTTTGGTATGATTGGCGCTGCATTCGGACTGGGCTTTATTATTGGACCTGCTGTGGGTGGTTTGCTGGGCGATTTTGGTACAAGGGTTCCGTTTATGGTGGCAGGCGCTTTGTGTATGCTCAACTTTTTATACGGTTATTTTATTTTACCCGAATCCTTAAAGAAAGAAAACAGAAGAACGTTTGAATGGAAGAGGGCCATACCCGGTGTAAGTTTATGGAACCTGAGAAAGTATCCTGCATTAACAGGGTTGGTCGTTGCAATGTTTTTTGTGTATCTCGGATCACATGCCGTACAAAGCAACTGGAGTTTTTTTACTATTGAACGGTTTAAATGGAGCCCCGGTATGATTGGTATTTCACTTGCCGTTGTAGGATTGTTAGTTGGCGGCGTACAGGCAGGTTTAACAAGAATCGTCAATCCAAAACTCGGGAACGAAAAAAGTATTTATATCGGTTTGGGATTATATGCAATCGGTATGTTGCTGTTTGCTTTTGCATCGCAAAGCTGGATGATGTTTGTGTTTCTTGTTCCCTATTGTTTAGGCGGTATTTGCGGACCTGCATTACAATCCATCATGGCAGGGTATGTTCCTGCCAATGAACAGGGCGAGTTACAGGGATCTTTAACCGCTTTAATGAGCGCCACTACAATTGCAGGGCCACCATTAATGACCAATACATTTGCGTACTTCACTAACCCTGCACATACAGTTTATTTTCCCGGCTCTGCCTTTTTATTAGGCGCTGTGTTTATGATTGCAAGCACTGCCATTGCTTATTTCTCTTTACACAAACAAATGCGGCTTTCTAAACTCTGAGTCTTATTTAGGATTTCGCCGGAAAAAATCATCGAATGATATTCTGCCTCCTCCCTCAAGAAAAAAGAATATCAGCAGGAGCAGTATCACAAGTGATAATACAAATTCTGATTCAGCTGCAAATACACCACGTTTTGCATTTATAAAAATTACTGCACCTAAGAGAATCGGGATCTGTACCAAAGCTACCCATCTTGTAAACAGGCCAACAATCATTAATGCACCACCAAGTAAATGAATACATGCAATAACTGTTGTAAGCCACTCATTAGATGGTAACCCACTTGATTGAAGCATTGTTTGTAATGCTACAGTATTACTGATAAATGAAATGCCTTTGAGAAAAAGGCTAAAACCGAGAGCAACACGCAAAATCACCAGCCACCTGGGATGATGGGTGGTGCTCCAATCGTTGAGTTGATGCAACATACCCATAACATTAGATTTTTGAGATTGAAAGAAAGATCTGCCTGCAAAGTTTACTGAATTATTACCGCTTTAACAAGCAGTATATTACAGAAAAGGTGCCAAAAATCAAGTTGTAAAGATGAAAGCTGAAATCCTTTTACAACAAACAACACAGCTTATCCTATTTCTCCGTCATCAGCATTTTATAAAAGAAAATCATGCGGTGCAGATCGGTGATTGGAATGCGTTCATCAATACCATGAAAACCTTTTGCATTGATCATGGGTGCAAAGTTGACTACTGCATCACTAAAGCTTCGGAAGTAACGGGAGTCTGTTGCGCCAACCATCAGGTATGGCGATACAATCACGTTGGGAACAGTTTTATAAGTAAGCGCTTCAATTTTTTTAAACACAGGATGGTCGGGTGAAGTGGTATTGGAAGGTTCCATCAACGAGATCTGTTGTTTGCTTACAGTTACACGTTCATCATTGATTGCTTTTTTTACAAATGCCAACACATCCTCACTTGTTTCGCCGGGAAGTATGCGGCTGTTGAAGGTTGCTTTTGCAACAGATGGAATCACATTGTCTTTAATACCTGCTTTCACAATGGTAGGCACCAATGTTGTATGGATGAGTGCATTGGTTTCTTTTGATTTCTCCAGTTGATGAATGAGTAAATTTTTAAACAGCCATTGATTACTCAACGCCATTCTGTTTACAAATCCGCCACCCGGACCAATGCGTTCAAATAACTGATGAACAGGAGCCGTTATACATGCCGGCATTTGATGCAGTCTTACTTTTTCAATGGCACTGTTTAAAATATCAATCGCAGTTTCTGTTGGCGGCATAGATGAATGTCCGCCCGGTTTTTCTACAACCAGATCAATATTTACATATCCTTTTTCGCCCACACCAATTACAGCAACAGGCCGTTTTAATTCAGGGAAATGTTCGGTATCTACCTGGCCACCTTCATCCAGCACCATTTCCGGATGAATGTTTTGTTCTTTAAACCAGGCAGCAATTTTTGCGGCACCTCGTTTGCCTGAAATTTCTTCATCGTGTCCAAAACATAAATAAATAGTACGTTCGGGTTGAAAATTTTCTTTGATTAATTGTTCTGCTGCTTCAAAAATAGCAATGGCCGATGCTTTATCATCAACCGCACCTCTTCCCCAAATGGTATCGCCTTTAATCATTCCGCTAAAAGAAGGAACTGTCCAGTTTTTTTCTGCAATGGCTTCAACAGGCACCACGTCCATATGCGCCATAATGATATAAGGTTTAAGCGAAGGATTTTTCCCCACCCAGGTATAGATATAACTGAACTCACTGATGATTTGCCGTGGTAATTTTTGATGAATTGCCGGATAAGTTGTTCCCAGAAACCCACGGAATTTTAAAAACTCCGTTGTATCAATTGCTAAGGTGTCGCCAAACGAAACGGTTTTAATCTGAATGGCACGGCTCAGATGCACAGCTGCTGAATCGCTGATGCCTGTAACTGCTGCAGATGGATAAACAGGAATTGTTTTGCTGAAACGAAAGGTATTGAATAAGATCAGTGCAATGAATCCAAGAAATGCAAACAGGATTGCAAACAGAAAACGTTTAAACATGCTGTGTAGTTTTGGCTAAGAAAGATACAACAGAAATGCCAATGCTAATCTTCATCTGTATGCATACCTGTGTATTGCGGTTGTTGTTGAGTAGCTGCTACAAGTTTTTTAACTGCATCAAGCATTTGTTGTAATTGAGGAGCTGTAAAAACTTTTCCTTTTACCATCACCATTTCAATGGTTTTGGTATGACTGATATCCTGCAATGGATTTTTTGAAAGGATAACTAGGCTGGCATATTTATTTACAGCTACTGTTCCGTTTTTTTCTGTTTGCTGCAGATATTTTGCCGGATTGTATGTTGCTGTTTTTAATGCTTCAGCAGGGGAGAGTCCGGCTTTTACTAACCAGCCCATTTCATCATGAATACTGAAACCGGGGTAGCAATGCGGGTTGGGATAATCTGTACCTGCAATAATGGGAATGCCGGCTTTATGCATGAGCCCCACAATTTTCAGTTTCATTTCAAATTCCTGTTTGCTTTGTTCAAAATCTTTGTCTGTCCAGGATTTAAAACGCACATCTTTCCGGTAATCCCAAAAGTCACGCATAAATTTTCCTACATACGGCATACGATCATCGTTCAATAAGCTGGTATCATTTACATAGGCAATACCTCTGTTCACGGTTAACGTAGGACAGATCCAGGTGTTTGTTTTCTTTATTTCTTTCAGCAGCAGTTTCAACTTCTGTTCATTGTATGTACGGAACAAAAAATCTTTTCGTTTAGAACGTGTAGAAAAAGAGCTGTCTTTTATTTTTCCCTGTTGATAGTTAAACCAATGCACAGCACTGTCTCCCGCCAGTTCAATAAACCCATACAAATGTTCCTGACTTTTTTGTCCGGCCTTTGCAGCTTCAACAACAGTTACTTCATTTGGTACATGTCCGGCAAACGGTATCTGTTGTTTTTTACTTTCTTCTGCAATGGCAAAATAACTTTCCCTGCTCAGCAGTGAGTATACTTTAATGAAATCTGTATGCAGTTTATTTTTTAATGAATCAACTGCTGCCCTGCCGGTTGCTGCATCTTTCACTGCAACAGATCCCGGCCATATGGGTTTGGGTCCATCTACAATTGGTCCTGCAGCAAATACCTGAGGCCCGGTGATTTTTCCGTTGTTCATCTGCTGTCTCCATCTCTTTACATTACCCATATCTTCAAACATACCACGGATGCCTGTTACACCATTTGCAATCAGTAACGGAAACGTAGTTCCTTCATTCCAGGTATGTGTGTGCATATCCCATAAGCCGGGAATCAGGTAACGGCCTGTGCCGTCAATGATCGTATCAACCTTTGTTGTGACTATTTTTTTTCCGTTAAAGATGGCTGTAATCACAGAGTCTTTAATGATTACATGTTGATTAGAGATGAGTTTTCCTTTCTCCACATCCACAATGGAAATATTTCTGATAAGGATGGTTTGCTGGGCCTGCAGTGCAAACAGCAGGAATATACAAACCGAACAAAGGAAGAGGCGGAGCTGCATGTGCATGTGTTTACACAAAGAAACGGACTTGCATTTTATTTTTTTGTAAAATCATTGAGATCATTCTTTTTGGCTGTAAATGAATGTATCTTGGTCTTCATATTTTTTTAACCTTAAAACGTACAACAATGGAAGAAAACAAAGCTGGTCAGGAAACTGATCAAACCAAGCAAAGCTGGACAGAAAAGGCAGAAGATGCCCTGCAGGATTTAAAAGGCAAAGCCGGTGAGTGGTCAGAGAAAGCAGAAGACAAACTGGAAGAATTGAAAGATCAGGCAGAAGAAAAGCTCGCACAAATCAAAGAAAAGGCAGGTGATATGGCAGATGATCTGAAAGAAAAAGCCGAAGACTTGTGGGATAAAGTGAAGGATACATTTGACGGGCCCGATAAGCCTGCGAAATAATTTCCGGCAAAAAGAAATCAATGAAAGGCTGTATTTTACAGCCTTTTTCTATGCTTACAGCTCAGCAACTTATTACAACATATCAACTGCAGCCACATCCCGAAGGCGGTCATTATTGCCGGACCTATGCAAGTGATGAATTCATCGCTGCTGCTGCACTGCCGGAGCGGTTTACAGCAGACCGTTTATTTTCAACCGCCATTTATTTTTTGCTGGAAGGAAAACAGTTTTCTGCTTTTCACCGCATCAAGAGCGATGAACTCTGGCATTTTTATTCCGGTGCAGGTTTACATATTTATATAATTCATCCCGATGGAGATGCTGAAATATTAAAGCTGGGAAATGATATTGAATATGGCTACAGGTTTCAACAACTGGTGAAAGCAGGTTGCTGGTTTGCATCGAAGCCTGCTGACGAAAACAGTTTTTCCTTTGTGGGATGCACCGTTGCACCCGGATTTGATTTTGAAGATTTTGAACTGGCAGATAAAGCAACGCTGCTGCAGCAATATCCACAACATGAGCAATGGATTAACATGCTCTGCAGATGATTCTATTCTGATAACAGCAAATTATTGTTGCTTGATATTGACTGCTTGCCGGTAATTTTTAAAACTCAATAATTAATCCAATTGTTGGAGTTACAAACGGGTCATCATTTTTTACCCTTACAGGAATGGCATTACTGCCGTCAGCTTTTACAGGCATACCATCCGTTGTTTCAAAAGCTGTATTGGCTGCGTTTCGT
The DNA here is from genome assembly GCA_022841365.1 of Chitinophagaceae bacterium. Lineage (GTDB taxonomy): Bacteria > Bacteroidota > Bacteroidia > Chitinophagales > Chitinophagaceae > Lacibacter. Next base: position 43,681 of record JALHRP010000010.1, read on the forward strand.
TTAAATGTATACTCAGGCACTGCAGGATTTTTTGCCACATACCAGTTTGTAACATCTAAGAACAAATCAATGGTGGTTTTTTTAAAGTTCCATTTTTTGTCTATCCGTACATCGCTGCTGTTAAAGCCACGCAAACGCAGACTGTTGAGTTGTGCATAATTGAGTGTACCAACTCCCTGTGATAAATAATTCAGTCTTGAAAGATTTTCATCAAACGGCGTATAAGGCGCACCACCCTGATAACGGAATTTTAAACCAAGTTCCCAGTTGCGTGCAAATTTGTAACCCCATGTTACACTCAAAAGATGCTGATTGTCCCAGCTGCTGGCAATAAATTTTTCATCGGCTCCGCTGTACAGGCTTCTGTAAAATGTATAGGATAAAATGCCAAAGAATTTTTTAGTGAGCTTTTTTTGTGCAAAGAATTCAATGCCGTAGGCTTTTCCTTTTCCATTAGTATTTACCGCCTCGTTACCAAGCAATGTAAAATCGGTGCCCAGGTTCGATAAGGAAATACCTGTACGTTGAGAAACAGGAACGTTGCTGTACTGTTTATAAAAACCTTCGAGTGTAAAACGTAAACCATCATTTGGTAAATACTCAAACCCCGTTGTGTAATGATTGCTGCGCAGATATTTTGCATTTTGATTTACGAGGTTGCCATTGTTATCTGCAAAACCAAGAATGGTATAAGGTGCCAGTTTATAATACATACCTGCAGATGAATTCCATGTCCACTTATCTGCCAGTACATAACTAAGTGAAATACGTGGAGATAATGTTTGCAGTCCGTTCATGCCGTTTGTTGTAAATGTATTCATGTCCGTGCGAATGCCTGCACTGATGCCTAAGCGGTTATCTGCAAAGCGCCTGCCTGCCTGCACAAAAGCACCCAGTCTTACAAACGGTTTTAGCGGACTGTTGAAATTAATTTCAACAGCAGGTTGTACCAATGCACCATTTCCATCTCTGATTTCTTTTCTCAGCCGGTTAAATGTTGTGTTACTGTATTCTGCAAGCTGTGCAGAGGCACCGTACGATATTTTCCAGTTGTTGCGGTTGGTATTCACATCCATCCGCAGTTTTGTTTCTGTTTCACCACTCACTACATCTAACGATTTGCCTGCAGCAGTTGGGTTTTGATTGTCTTCGAATTTTTCAATATCGTTTTGAAAAGTAGTACGGCTTAAAGCAATATTCCAAAAACCACGTGGTATGGTTCTTTTTAATGCAATACCTGCTGTATAGTTCCATTGATTCACCAGTACATTGGAGTTAATGGTATACAATTTCTCCGGTGTTGATTCTTTAGGTGCTGCAAATCTGAATTCATCAATGGCACCAGTACCAATAAAGGTTAGGGTTGTTTTTTTATTGATCTGATGAGTGATTTTTGTTTGTGCATCCCAGTAGTTGGGGCGTATAGGTAAATCAAGAGTTTCAAATAATAATTGTAAGTAAGAACGGCGTAAGGATGCCAGGAAAGTTGTTTTTTTGTTTTTCGATAACGGGCCTTCCAGTGTTAAAGCTGCTTCAGTTGCACTCAAACGGAAGTTTCCCTGAAACCTGTTGGGGTTGCCGTTCTTTTGTTTGAACTGAAATACGGAGCTTAATGCATTATCATACCGTGCATCAAATGCAGAGGAGCTGAGCTTTACATCTTCAATAAAGCTCACGTTCAGTATGCCTTGCGGTCCGCCACTGCTGCCCTGTGTTTGAAAGTGATTGATGACGGGCACTTCAATACCATCCAGATAAAAGACGTTTTCATTTGGAGCGCCTCCACGAATAATAATATCATTTCTAAAACTGCCTCCCTGTTGTCCGCCACCAACACCCGGTAAGGTTTGAATGACTTTGCTGATGTCGAAATTACCGCCGGGGTTACTTTTAATTTCTTCTGTTGTTAAGCGTTGCACACTTAAAGGTGTTTCAAGTGTAGCAGCTCTTACAGTACGTTTATTTGCTTTTACTACCACTTCAGAAAGATTCGCTGCTTCCTGTTCAAGTTCTATGCTGTATGTATTTTCGTTGCCACTGTTGATAACGATATTGAACAACGTAAATGTTTTGTATCCTACTTTACTGATCACAAGGTTGTATGTTTTTACAGGAATATTGCTGATGCGGAATTTGCCCAGGCTGTCGCTCACAGCTCCTTTTTGTAAACCATCCACCTGCACACTGGCTGCTTCAACCGGCTGCTGAGTGGCTTTATCTACAATAACACCTGTAATACTGCCTGTGTTTTGTGCAGCTGAATGAAGGGTTAACAGGAAAAAAGACGAAAAGATGATGAGGCGCAACATATAATTTGTTTAAACTTAGTGATCTTTTGTTATAAGTAAGCTATACAACGGCTGATTGAACAGAAAGTTCGGAAGGCCGGAAAAAAAGTAAAAAAAGATGAAGCAACCGCCATCAACAGAAATGTGGGGGAGTGAGGAAGATCACAACGTTCAGCAGTTCAATTTTATCTTGCCTGCATTTTATAAATAATCACAAACGCAAGCGTAATTAACAGCAGCAACAGAAAGGTAGTGATGATGAGTAATGATTGATCGGGAATTTTCAATAGTTTTCTTTTTCGGCGCTGTTGCTGCAACTGCAGGTGTAAATGTTTGTTGAGATCGGCTACCGCTTTTTTAACCTGATCATTATTTTTTACCTGACTTAAACCTTCTTCTGCATCGCTCATCATATCCGATGATGCCAGCCGTTTTTCCATCTCATACCGCTGATCGGGCGTAAGATTTCCATTCAGGTAATCGAGCATTTCCTGTTCACTGATATCGGGATGATCTTTTAATATGTCGAGCAGCTTATCGCTCATTGTTCAGTTGTTTAAGCAAAACCATTCTCAAGTTACGCTTTCCGTTTTGAATATAACTTTTCACCTGCATCAGTGTAAACCCTGTTTGGCCGGCAATTTCCTGATAACTTTTTTTGTGCAGATAAAATTCTTCAATGCAAAGACGTTGTTCAGGAATCAGCCCCGGTAATGCATGTTCAAGTAAGTTCAGCAGTTCATCTTTCTGCAAATGATCTGCATAGTCAGGCTCTTCTGCAGGGGTGGCCATCATCCGTTCAGTAATTTCTTTGGGTATTTTTCCTTTGTCTCTCAGTTTCATGAGACAGTGGTTTTTGGCCACCATGTAAATCCAGCTTTTAAAATAATCTACTTTATACTTACCGAGTTCCTGAATACTTTTTTCAAACACCTGCTGCACGGCATCTTTGGCTTCCTCTTCGTTCTTTAAATATTTCATGCATACACCAAACAGCAGCAGGGTATAACGTTGCAGCAAAATACCCAGCCATTTGCTGTTCCCATCAGTATAATAATGCCGGAGTAATTCGTTATCGGGTATGGTAGACTGTGAGGAGTTCACGCATGCAGTTTATACAAACAAGTTAGTTATTTTACACATTAGATGCACAGGCCGATGAAATTCCATATATTCATAAAAACGAAACCTGTATGATGACAGCCTTATGCATTGTACCTGTATGTTCTCTCCGTAAAGAACCCCGCCACGAAGCAGAGATCAGTTCCCAATTATTATTTGGTGAAGCTGTAGAATTAATTGCACGACATGCCGATTGGGTTGAAGTGTTATGTATTTATGACGGATACACGGGCTACTGTTTACTGAATCAACTGGTAGAGGTGAGTAAAGAAATTGCATCACAAGATCAGGTGCCATTGGTGAATACATGGAGTGGTGTGATGCTGGTGAATGAACTGCCCATGCATGTGCCTTTTGGCAGTGCTATGCCGGGGATGCAAAACGGCGAAGCATTGTGGGGCGATTACCGCATCAGAAGCAGCAGTAAACTGGTGATGGAAGGTGCTTATGTATTTGATGAAGAAAGTATACGGCAGGTAGCGTTCATGTTTTTAAATACGGCTTATTTGTGGGGTGGCCGTTCTGTATTTGGAATTGACTGCAGTGGTTTTGTACAAGTGCTGATGCGTTTTTTCGGAAAACAGTTGCCAAGAGATGCTGCCAATCAATCAATGGTGGGAGAGGATCTTGGTTTTTTACAGGAAGCCCGTTGCGGTGATCTTGCTTTTTTCGATAATGAAGATGGAAAAATTATTCATGTTGGATTGTTATTGAGCGATCATGAAATTATTCATGCTGCCGGTAAAGTTCGGATCGACCGGATTGATGGTGCCGGCATCATTCATATGGAAACGGGCGAACGCACACATCGGTTACGGGTGATAAAACGGATGGCTTAATCCGGATTATTTCAGCTGATAATAACAAAGGCGAAGCTCATACGTGCCGGACGGTTTGCTTTCAACCATGTTTAATGTTAAGGCAGGAATTGCATCAAACTGTTTCTTGTGACACAGTAATACCGGTAGCCTCGTTAAACTGTTGTCTGTTTCTCTTGCATAGGGAAATACCGATTGACAAATTTTACGCAACTCTTTGTAGTATTTTTTTGTTTCCTCTTTTGCTATTCGTTCAGTTAATTTAATAATGACAACCACCTGGTCAATGGTATCATGAAACTGCCCCTGCTGCATGGAGAATGCAATTTTTGTAACAGCAAGTGTTACTGATGAAGTAGCCGGGATTTTTTCTTTATAAGCCGATACATCAAGAACAACAAACTGATTGCCATAACCTGTATAGGTTGTATCCGGTTGAAATTTTTCTTTTTCAGTAATCAGATAGTCCAGCAAGAAATTTTGACTGCTGTCGAGTTGCAGGTTGGCGAATAAAAACCCTAACTTTTGCTGTAGTTTGCTTTCCTGTGAATAGGTGATCACAGAAAGCCATGTAGATAAGGCTATTAAAAAAGGTGTTTTCATATCATTTAAATTATAGTAACCCTTTCACCCAATTCACTACTGCCTTTTCCCAACCAATCATTTTAAATGCGGTATAAAATAAAAGAACAGCGAATATTTTTTTTACAGTGTCCTGTGGCAAACTTAAACTCCATTTGCTGCCGAAGTAACTGCCTACTACAAATCCTGCTGCCAGCAGACCAACTACTTTAAAATCTACATGACCGGCTTTGTAATAATTCATCATGCCTAAAATGGCAACCGGTAATACCAGCAAGCCAAGTGAAGTGCCTTGCGCAGAATGCTGACTGAAGCCTAAAAAGTAAACCAGTGCAGGCACAACAATTAGTCCTCCGCCAACACCAACCATACCGCCGAGTATACCTGCAGCAAGGCCAATGATCAAAACGGCGATGATCAGATTTGTATCCATTTTTTTTGTTTGCATGATGTGTATACGAATGTAAAGAGGCCGGCTTTTGAAACCGGTTATTTATTGTACGTGTCTTTATAATAATTGATCGCCTCTTCAATTACTTTGTATGCTTCTGTCTTATTCTGAAAGTTGTCTATTTCAACTACTTTATTCTCCAATACTTTGTATTGCTCAAAGTATTGTTTCAGCTCACTGAAAAAGTGATTGGGCAGTTCATCAATATCTTTAATGTGGTGAACCATGGGGTCTTTGGTGGCAACAGCAATAATCTTATCATCACGCTCACCCTGATCAATCATTTGCATATTGCCGATGACTGTTGCTTCTACCAGACACAAAGGCTGAATAGACTGTGAGCAGATGACCAGAATATCCAGCGGATCACCATCCTGTCCTAATGTTTGCGGTATAAAGCCATAGTTCACCGGATAAATGAACGAAGAGTAAATCACACGGTCTAAACGTAACAGCCCCGTTTCTTTATCAATTTCATATTTGCTGCGGCTGCCTTGTGAAATTTCAATTAAACCATTAACACGTGCAGGCGCAGCGCTGCCATAATGTGCACCATGCCAGGGATGAAGAACTGTGATCATAAACTGGTAAAAATTAGGTAGCCGAAGTTAGTAAGTTTTCAGAGAGTGCATAAAAGAAAATACAACGGCTATCCGTTGTATTTTTCTCTTCAAATAAAGAAGTCAAACTTTATAAAGTATTTTAGTTTGTTTCTTTAAAATCATTTCATCTTGCAGATTGTTTTTATTTTATAACCATTGCTGTTGATTTCATCCGCATAGATGTGCTGCCGCCAATTGCTCCTACAACCGAAACAAAACCTCTGAAACTGATGGTGTGGTTACCGGGTGTAAGGTTTAAAAGAATGGGACCCAATGCCCGCTCATCACTGAATCGTGTTGCCGAAGTTACCGGATGTAACGGGCTTACATGTGCCTGTACATTATCAACAAGAATTTCAAAATCCCAAACGGGAAAACATTGTCCAACATTACAGTTGTTGTAAATAAATATATCCGAAAAAACCAATACTTTGGTTGGTTCTGTAATTACCAGATCAATATTAGAAGTTGCCGGAAAAGGTGCAGAATTATTATTGGTTGTAAAAGTGGCGGTTTCACCTTCTCTGTAATACACCGGTAATACCTGTGAAATATTTGCCCAGGTGGCCGCTGCATTTCCATTACTCATCAGTACCTGTCCGGCAGCACCTGTATTTCCATTCACTGCCATTGCTCCGTTTGGTTTAAATGCAAAGCGTTCATTAAATGTTCCTCCAGCATCATAACCTATCGCAACATCTGCATTGGGGTTATCGCTGTAAATCTGTAACCTGTTTCCTGCAACGCCAAAGCCAACATCACCCGTTGTGCCTGGGTAAAGTGTAATTTTCTTTCCAAGCGCAGGTGCAAATCCAAGCGGCGCATTAGGTGCACTTGTACCTATACCTACACGACTGTTGATTGCATCGTACACAAATCCCCATCCACCATTTACTGAGCCGCCAAAAAATCCAACGTTCTGATTGTTTTGTGTACCCATGAAACTAAGCAGTGCACTGTTATCTGCTTTATAAAGCCAAACTCCGCCTGTTTGTGAAGCGTTCACCGGGTTCGATCCGTTTTTTAAATGAAGTCTTCCATTTACAATCATTCCTTCTGTTCCGCTATTTATAATCCGTACACGTTCTGTAAAGCTATTGCTGCTGCCATAGCCAAATGCAATGTTTGAATTAGAAGCATCGGTATACAGTTGTAATAAGGCAGACTGTATACCTAATCCGTAATGGGCCGCATTACCATCACCATACAACACTATTTTTTTTCCTGTTACTGATGCAAAACTTAAAGGAGCGGTAGGTGCGTTTGTGCCAATACCAACAAAACCTGTATTGATATTGTAAATATTGGTGCCGCTTGCTGTCCAGTAATTTGATTGTGCTGATGGTGTTTGCCAGCTTGCAACTCCGTTTGCATCACTGGTTAAAACTTTATTGACTCCTTGTGTACCATCTGCCACTTTTATTTTTCCGGTGATGGTTAATTTTTCAGTTGGGTTGTTATCACCTATTCCAATATATCCGTTTTCAAGAATGGTAAAACGACCACCCGGAACCCCCGGTTGATCTACCCCCACTGACCCAAACCCACCAATGCTTAATGAATAACCACCACTTGACTGTGAAACGGGCCCCTCAATTCTAAAACCATCATTGCTATTCCCTACATGCAGTTTAAATGCCGGGTTTGTAATGCCAATGCCCACATTTCCTGTATTGCTGTTTGAAATATGACTGCCGCTGATTGTCCATGGACTTGTAACCGCTGCTGCAGCAGCAGGAGCCCAGCTTGTTCCGTTCCATGTAAGTACATGGCCATTTAAAGGCACAGTTGAACTGACTGCATTGCCCTGCAGTTTACTTACTACCGGTGAAGGGTAGCTGCCACTTAAATCTCCTGATGCAACTCCGTTTGGCGGAAGTGATATTGGAATAACACCTGCTGCAATTTTTGCAGAGGTAACAGCACCGTTTTGAATTTTGTTTGTTGAAATAGTATTGTCTGCAATAGAAGGGTTGGGGAAAGTACCTGTTAAATGCCCGCCTGCATTACCATTTGGAGATGCACTGCCTGCAGCAGTTGCATACAATGCAGTAGGTACAGTAACCATTTCTGTAGTACCCATATCTGTAAAGATGTTTCCGTTAGCAGGATCTACTTCTACCTGTAAAAATTTTGCGCCGCTTGCCCATGTAACTGTTGCAATACTGCCTGTAATGTTTGTAGCGCCGGGGCTTCCCATTGCAATGGTAAAACTTCCAAAGGCACTGGTAGTTACACTTCTTGTTTCACTGTATTGAACAGTACCCGTGGGTATTGCATCACGAACAGATAAACGCACTTTAATGGCCTGATTCGCCAAAACTGTTCCGCTGTTATTTCTGGCTACGCCCTGGAAATTGAGTTGTTGTGCGTGTATGCTCCCAACTACAGAAATCAAAAGGAGTATTAAAAAAAAGATATATTTTTTCATGTGTTGATATTTAATGCTGGATGGTTATTTTGTATGATCCTTGTTGTCTTACACCGTTAACCGGTATAAACACTACATGCACTGTGTAAGCACCTGCAGCTAACTGATCTGTTCTGTATGTTTGGTTAAACCTGCTGCCGGTATATACATGAGTGAACGCTGCTGTAAGCATACCGTTTGCCTGATAGATTTGTACAAATACTTTACCCGGTTTGTTGAATTTAAAAACTGCATTCAAAAAATCATTTGAAGGTACAGGAAACAAAGAAATTTCTGAAGCAGAGATAGACACATACGGAATACCTGTTGGAGTTGGAGTTACTCCCTGTAAAATGCCTGTAGTAAAAATAAAAGAGCCGTTGCTGAAGGAACGGATGCTCACCTGTTCACCTGCACTCCACTCTAACTGCACAGCTCCTGCAGTTGATGTATGTCCGGTGTTATTAAGAGTTGATACAATACTGATTTGCGTTTTTGCAACGCTGCACAGTAAAACACAACCAATCAATAAAATACTTTTCATGCTGTAAAATCTTAATCGTTATAGGATGATTAATAATAGGATATCTCTTGTTCTGCTTTTAATGCGATAGTGGATAGTAGGTACTGTAAATATAAAAGGGATGAAAACCAGTTTATATCCCCAAAAAGTGGGAGTTTTTGAAAAGATGAATGAGTAAGTGATAGGAGAAATAAAAAAAACGGTGATGCAATTTGCATCACCGTTTTTTATAATTGTTTATTTATTCACTGGTCTTAACCAACCGGAAACTGACCACTCCCTGCGGAGATTGTAAGTGGAGTGTGTACACTCCTGCTGCGAGTTGATGGAGTGAAAGACTGTATTGTCTTGTTCCTTCACCAATCAATTCCTGCTTTACCAATTGGCCATTGCTGTTGAACAACCGTGCTGTTGTTTTCTGTGCAGGCTTGTTAAAGAGCAGTACAGCTTTGTCTGTTACAGGATTCTGCAGCAGTACAACAGATGCCACTGTGTTCCTGTTGATCTGCACCGTTTGGCTGTATTCAAACTTTCCATCAAGATCTACCTGTTTAATCCGGTAGAAGAGAATGTTACCTGATGGTGAGCGATGAGTAAAGCTGTATCGCTGCACACCACTTGTGTTATTAGCTCTAACTGCATCCGCTTTCTCAAACCTTATACCATCTTTGCTCCATTCAACATCAAAATGCGATGTGTTGATTTCATTATCTGTTGTCCAGTTAAGAATCACATCGTTTTGAACAGGAGCAGCGGTGAATGATAAGAAACGAAGCGGTAACCCTGCACTGTTGCTGGTAACACTAAATGGAGAAAAATTTGTATACCCTGAATGCAACCTGCTGTATCGGCCAATGCTATCCTGCAATGCAGCACCTGCAGTTCCCAACTCCCATGAACCGGTGAAATGTGCAACTCTGCTTATGCCTCTGCCAAATGCACTTTGTTCATCTGCCACAAACCAGAAGAGTTCAACTGTTGCATTGCTGCCACCGGGCACATCTTCATCAATAAACCAGGTGCGGTTTACATAACCCGATGTAATGTTGTTGCCGGATGTTCCGTTTTGAAGAACATATGGTACCACACGCATAGAAAAATGATCTGCTGTACCTGCATTGTTAATTCGTGCAAAGTTCGATTGGTATAAAGATGGACCAACAGGGAAAATATTTTCCGGATTGCTGTTTACGATCTTTAACCTGCCTGTGCCATTTGTAATAATGAAATGGGCAGTATCAAAATTCACAATGGTTCCGTTGACTGTTAAGTCATAATCACCCAGCATAATCTTTCCGCCAATCCATCCCGGCAGTTGTTGCGGTGCACCTGCTTTCATATCCAGATTGGTTACACTCAGGCTTGCTTTCATTTTCGCTACAATACTAAATGGTAACGTATCTGAGTTATTGAGCAGGTTCGATTCAAGCGGTGAACAGTTTACAATTTCTGCAACCACCGTACCTGAATCAACAGCAAAGAACATTCTTTTCGAAATAGTTGTATTTGCATTTGACACAAGTGTAAACTGCACACTGTCTATTGCTGTAAGCGTACCCATTGCATCAAATATTTTCAATCGTGCCCATGCAGTTCCTGTATTAGATCCTGCATTTCTTATTTGATAAGATACGGTCACACTGTCGCCTGCATTAAACCCGCTGGGGTTAAAGCCAATCGGCTGCAATGCATTCCTTGTCATATCAGGAGCATCACCAACAATAATGATTCGTGTAGCCGCATTGTTGTTCTCATCTTCTTCTGCAATCAATCCATCTTCATCAACTGTAATCTTTACCACTTTTACGCCAGGTATGGTTGATGAATAAGGAACTGTTGCCGCAATGGTTGTATCCTGCCCAATCTGTAAAGTATTGAACGGTACATCAGCACCCAGCTTAATATTGTCTACATAGAAACGCATATTACTTGCAGGTGCTATTTTATTACCGATGTTTTTAACCGTACCAACAATGGTAATGCTTTGTCCTGCATTAGGGTTTAAGCTGCTGGGCGAAATAAATTGCGACAGTACCACATAATCTTCCTTACTGTCAGTAACCACTACATTGAAATCGCCTGTGTTATTTGTTTCATCAATTTCGCATGCAACATTGGCTGTATCTGAGATTACTGTAACAACTGCAGGTCCAACGGTTGTAAAGGTATAGTTGAACGATGCCACTGCAGGGAAATCCATGCCTGCTTTAATAACCGGAATCAATGCATCTCCTATTTTATTTCCGTTGTACATAAACTTCACCGTTACATTTCTAAGATCTCTGCTTCCGGTATTGCGTATGTAAGCGTTGTATTGTTTTGCTGTATTAACCCGTATTCTTACAGGGTTTGATGCAGAACCAAACTCAACAGGTAATAAAAGCGGCTGCACATCTGTACCAAATTTAAATACTTCGGTATTGTTGCTTTCGTTGCTTTCACTGATGGCAGCTCCATCATCGGCCACTACTGTAATATCCATTGCACAATCGGTATCTGCGGTTAATACATTCAATACATTGGATGTAACAATTGTTTCTCCTTTTTCTCCAATACCTGCAACTGCAATGCTGCTGCCGATTGGCAATCCATTGGCCAAAAATGAAACAGTGAATGGTCCTGTTGCTGTACCCGAATTCTTAATGACTGCTTTAAATGTTACAGCACCTCCTGCAGCAACATTCGATGCAGATACTGTTATTTTTCCAACAGTTAAATCCGGTTGCGGTACTGTAATGGTTGTTTCAAATAGATTGTTCAACTCGTTGGTTTCTGTAACCAATCCGGTTGTATCTGTAACAATTCTTATAACATGCGTACCGATGGATAATGTTGGCAATGAAACATTGATGCTTGTTGAATTCTGCGGTCCGAGTGAACTTACAGTTGTTTCATACAGCAACACAGGAGCTCCCGGATTTGTAACATCTACCATACGTACCACATGCGATCCTGCTGTGCCGCACTTTAAGTTACGGTCGTTAAAGCTAAATGATCTGTATGCCGTTTGTCTGAAATTATCAATCGTTAAATCAGGCAGGTTAGCTTCTCCAACAACTGTTGTGCCCGCAGTTGCCGTCATGTTTGTAAACACACCTTTATACAATGAAGATGGTATCTGGAAAAACTCATTGTACTGATACGTTGCAATTGCTGTGATGTTATTTGGCCCTGCAGAAGTGATCGGAACAGTAACAGGGAATACTTTCACATCACCCGGGAATGTACCGGCACTTCCAAAATCAGGAATATCATCTGTATAATAAGTCTGTATCAACACGCCGTTATTAAAGATCTTCACGGTGTCTTTCCAGATACGATCCCATGAACTCCAGAAGTTTGAAATGTTTCTTCCTCTGTAAGTAATGGTAATTTGAGTGGATACTGTATTGCCTACAATTAAATTACATGGCTGTGTTGAACTGGTAATGGCAATTGCTGCTCCGCCGTTAACAGGTGGTGCACCACAGGCATTCGGTGCAGGGCAATTTACACTTACCGCACCTGTAAAGGTATTGCTGGTAAAGGTGAAGTCAGTTACACTAACGGTATACGTGATTGTATTACCACATGGCGGATTTTCAACTGCCAGGTAATAATTTCCACTTGCATCTGTTGTAGTTTTTAAGATAGCAGTGCCTGTGTTAATCGTTACTTCTGCACCCGCAACGGATGTAGGAATTGCTGTGCCATAGTATTGTGCATTGCCGCTAAAGATTAAGCGGAGTGCAGGACAGGTTTGAACAGTAGCTGTTCCTGTTACTGTTATACCTCCGGGTAATACTGGTGTGCCAACAATAATCGGACGAATGGCGTAGTTGTTCAGCACATTGCTTTCGTTCAGTGTTTTGTTTGGATCAATCCAAACTTTTATTGGATAAAAACCATCAGCAGCAAACGACAGTGTTCTTGTTACAGTTGCTGTGCTGTATGGATTTACAACTGCTACTGTAGTGCTGCCAATTAAGATTGTATCTCTGTAGAAATACACCGGCACATTGGCTGCAGTAAACGCACTGTTGTTATGAATATTGGCTGTTACAGTAAACGATTCACCCGGCAACGGATTGTTTTTGCTGAAGCTGATGTCATTTGCAAACAATCTCAGATCAAGTGTCTGGAATGTTACTATAGGTCCGCTGTAATAAGCTGTATTGCTTGTAACTGCTGCATTACCGAGTACGTCCTGAGCAAAGAAACGATAGCCCATGGTATTGCTGTAGCTGTTATAGTTTACGGTATAACTGTAAACCACACCTGTTACATAATCTGTACTGCTTCCTTCTTTTGTCATTGCAAATATGCCTTCACCACCATCATCAAAATCCTGATCACCGGTAAGATCAATACCTATTTGCGGCTGTCCGTTTGCAGGAGCTCTGTTATCGGCCGATCTGTACACAATTTTATACGTATACGTGCCGGTTTGTCCTGCTGCAGGATTTACACCTCTCACTCCATCATAAGGAGCGTTTGTAACAAATGATAATACAGGTGGCGTTGCAGGAGTAAAACCGTTACCACTGAGTGATGTTGTAACAGAATCAGGCCCACCAGCAGTTGCTTTAATTTTTAATACAGCATTATATGCAGTAACTGCTGTTGGATTAAATGCAACGGGTAAATTAATGGAACCGTTAACCGGTACTACCGTGCCTGCTGTAAACGTTGGTACAAACGCAGGATGACTGCTGCTTGCTTCGTTTAGTGTGATGGCTGCATTACCGGTGTTACGAATGGTAAAGTTGAAGTTGGATGATGTTCCTGTTTGTACATTACCATAATTATAACCTGCAGCAGGTTCCAGTACCCATGAACTGATCACTGCAATACCTGTACCTTTTACAGGAATAGAATATGCACCTGCAGATGTTTGCAGCGATATAACATCCTGGTACAATACAGCAGCTGTTGGTGTAAAGCTGATGCGGATGGTATCAGTTAAGCCCGGGTTAATGGTTCTTGTTGTTGTAAAGTTGGTTGTAAACGGAGCTGCAACTGTTACAGCAGTAACTGTTTGCGCAGTGCTGCTATTATTTCGAATTACAAGACTACGTGTATCTGTTGTATTGATAACTGTAACCGGGAATACAATACTATCAGGCAAAATGCTGATAGTGCCAATGTTAAACGTACGCACATTACTGATGCTCCAATTGCCTTCTGCATTGTATGAGCGTACAACTAACTGATGTACTCCAACGGGCAAACCGTTTGTATTCACTGCAACAGAAATATTGCTGATGTCAACACCGGGTGTAACGGTTATGGGGACAGCATTGCCAATACCCGGATCGGTATCAACAAAATACTCTGCACGTAAAATGTTTTGCGGTGCTGCCGGTACTGTTGGATAAACCGGATCACCAACTAAATCTACAATCACTGTACGATAATTGGAAATGCTCCAGTGACCTTCATTATTTTTTGTGCGGACAAACAACTGATTGGTTGAGCCGGCAGATAAACCGGATGTGTTGATTGATGCTGCGATGTTTGCAATATCTACTCCGGGAGCAATGGTTATAGGAGTTCCGTTACCAATACCGGGATCGGTATTTAAAAAGTATTCGGCCTGCAGAATGTTTTGCGGTGCCGCAGGCGATGCAGGATAAAGAGGATCACTCACTATGTCAACAATAAAGGAACGGTAGTTTGAAATACTCCAGTGCCCTTCATTATTTTTTGTGCGGATAAATACTTGGTTGGTTGTGCCTGCTGTTAATGCAGAAGTATTTATAGCTGCAACAGTGTTTGCAATATCTACACCCGGCGTAATGCTGATGGGCGTGCCATTGCCAACACCGGGATCTGTATTAATAAAATATTCAGCTTGAATAATATTTTGAGGAGCTGCCGGTACTGTTGGATAAACCGGATCACTCACAATATCCACAACAAATATTCTGTAGTTTGAAATGCTCCAATGACCTTCATTGTTTTTTGTGCGGATAAACAGCTGGTTGGTTGTGCCTGCTGTTAATGCAGATGTGTTAATTGCTGCAACGTAGTTGGCAATATCAACACCGGGAGTAATGGTAATAGGTGTTCCGTTACCAATGCCCGGGTCTGTATTAATAAAATATTCTGCCTGAATAATATTTTGAGGAGTTGCAGGAACTGCAGGGTATGCAGGATCAAAATCAACTGCAAACAGTCCATAGTTGATGATACTCCAGTGTCCTTCATTACTTCTTGTACGCAAAAACAAACGGTGTATACCGTTTGATAAACCCGTTGTGTTAATTGGAACAGCCAAATTGTTCAGATCAACACCGGGTGTAATGGATATTGCAATACCATTACCAATGCCGGGATCATTATCAAAAAAATATTCTGCACCGGTAATATTCTGCGGTGCAGGTAAAATAGCTGCATAGGCCGGATCAGCATCCACAATAAATTCTCCTGGTGTAGTGAGTGCCCAATGCCCTTCATTGTTAAGTGTACGTATCAATAAGCGATGAACGCCATTGCTTAAACCGGTTGTATTGATTGAAACAAGCGCATTGGCTATATCTGTACCGGGAGTTATGGGAATGTTGGTGCCATTTCCAAACCCGGGATCAGCATCAAAAAAATACTCTGCTTTAATAATATTTTGCGGAGCAGGTGGAGATGCAGGATAATTTGGATCCTGCGCCAGTATACCACAGGCAAACAGCACCATGCTTATGAACAGGATAAACTGTTTCATAGTTAATAGTTTAAGGAGATGATGCAATTTTTACTGCAGTTAATTGCTGCAGTAAAAATTGCAGTGCCTGTGATTAATTGTTGTTCCTTGTGCTGATGGTTACATTCATACTGTTGGTACCTGCAGGAATTGAAACAGGAACCGTTAAGGTATAAATGGAAGGAATGTTTGGAATGCCCGATAATTTGTAGGGATCAGTTGCTCCAAATGCACCACAGTCGGGTGTTACAACGGTGCCTACAGTTAAACCTGCTGCAAGGGCAGGAGAACCGGCTTTTAGTGCCATTCTTGAATCTAAACTGCCTGTGGAGCCACCTACATATACATTTGCCATGTTTACATTAATCTGATTTCCTACGGCAGTTGGTGGTAGTGTTTGTGCTACCTGAAAGAGATTGTTTTTTAAAACACAATTGGTAAAATTGCTTTGACTGGGTACTCCAAAAATATTGTTTGCAACGTAACAGTTTGCGAGAGTAAATGTGTTACCTCCTGTTACACTGTTATTCCTTACAATATTACCTGTTCCTGAAAGTTGATTGATGTTAATGTAAGCTCCGGCATAGAAGATTGTATTCTCACAAACAAAGTTGGTGATTGTTACTGTTGTAGAAGAGGAGAGCGCTGCACCATTATTAAAAAAACATTTACGAATGCTTACATTGTCATTGGTTCCGTTTTCGAAATAAAGTCCGCTGGGAAAATATACTTTTTCAAAACTGATATTGCTTGCTCCGTTAAAATAAACACTTCCCTGGATGGTAACACCTATAAACCGGCTGCCGTTTGCACCGCTGCCAATTCTGAAAAAATCGAGTTTACAATCCTGTGTAGCTGCCTGCAGTCCTGTGTTTGCAGGGGTAGTTGTATTTGTTGGGTCTAAAAAATAACCAACACCTATTACAACCACACGTTTTGCAAGTGTACCCGTTCCGCCGTAGCTTACTGCACTTGGTTCAAGATGAATGGTATCTCCGTTAGCAACGGATGATGAAGTAACAGCTGCATTAAACGTAGTAAAATCAGCAACCACGCCTGCGTTGTTATTTACACGCCAGATTTTTGCCTGTGCATTGAAAGCAGTGAAAATGGAAAAGATAAAGACGGGGGTAAAAATTTTGCGTAACATGTAATTGTGTTTTTTTTTGATAAATAAAATGGCTTAACAATAGAAAAGGATGGATTGGTTTTGCAGGAGCCGGAAATGCAGTTACAAAAATTGACCAAATGAAAACAGCAGTCAATCCCCAAAAAGTGGGAGAAAACTATTTATACAGTAAAATCATGGAAAAAGGGGAGGGGTTTCTGAGAGTTACTTAGTTTATTTGTATTATAGCAGAACTAATTATCCATCTTCATTACAGAACCTGTATATGTACTGGTGAAAAATACATTGTTCATATTAACCATATTTCTCTCTTGCTGTTTTCCTGCTGTACTTCATGCACAGAATCAACTCATAGATAGTTTTTATCGGGAACTAAAAAATGCAAAAAGTGATTCTGTTAAATTAAACATACGTGCCAGGATAGCACTCGAAAATTCTAAAAAGGATTTTATTGCTGCTGAGAAAGAACTGGATGATGTAAAACGTATTTGTCTTGAAAAAAACCTGCCCTTTAACTATGTATATGCAGAAAGGCTGCTTGGTGCTATTTATTATGAACGGGGTGATTATGTAAAAGCAATTATCACTTATAATGAACTTGAAACAGCTATCCAACGTCTTCCCGAAGGGAAGCGTAAGGCAAAAGAACTGGGAATGCTGTATAATGATTTGGGTGCTTCTTATTCGCTGATAAATGATCTGGAGAATGCACAAAAATTTTACAGTCAAAGCATTCAATTGTATGAAATAAGTAAAGATTCATCCGGCCTCATCTTAACGTATTTCAATCTGGCTTTTGTATTTATTGATATGCAGGAGTGGGCCAAAGCAATTGATTATCTGAAAAAAAGTATTGACAATGGAGGTAAAACAGTTGACTGGCAATTACTTGCTTTTGATTCATATGCAAGAGCAGCAGCTATTTCATTTAAGTTAAACCGGATGCAGGAAGGAAGAAAACTGCTTGCAGATTGTGAACGATTATTTCCTCAAGTGCCGTTAGATCTGGACCGTATCTATTTTCATAATGCTTACGGCGAGTTTTATTATGCACAAAATAATATGAAGGCTGCACTTGCCAGTCATGTTTCTTCTTATCAATACAGTTTACTGTGGCGTGATCCGTATTATATTTCTGACGAAGCCTTGCACATTGGTAAAATTTATGTGCAACTGGGCAAAGCCGATTCTGCTGAACATTATTTCCGTATTGCATTAGACACGGCAAAGGCATATAACTATATGCCCAAGATCAGATTTATATTAAACGAATGGAGCGATTATTATGCATCTGCAGGTAATTACAGAGAGGCTTATCTTCTGCGCACAGAATTGCTCCATTTTACCGACAGTTTAGTGGCATTACAAAATCACAACCGTCTGTTATTGTTTGATGCGAGATTTCAGAGTATACAGAAAGAGAATAAAATTAAACAGCTTGAAACAGATAAACAGCTGCAGGCGTTTGCAATCCGCCAGAAAAATATTCTGAATTATATTCTTATCGGTGGTGCGTTTATTATCCTTATCATTTCATTGCTTACTTACAGAAACTACCGTCAAAAACAAAAACTGCAACAGCAACGGATAACTGAACTTGAGACAGAAAAAAAGCTGGCAGCTACTGAAGCCGTATTAAAAGGTGAAGAGCAGGAACGTACAAGGCTGGCCAAAGATCTGCATGATGGTTTAGGTGGTATGCTGAGCGGAATTAAACATTCATTTACAACTATGAAAGGAAATATTGTTTTAACACCCGATGTGGCATTGGCATTTGAACGGAGTATGGACATGCTCGACAGTTCAATTAAAGAGTTGCGCATGGTAGCTCATAACCTGATGCCGGAGAGTTTAGTGAAGTTTGGTTTAGATACAGCCTTAAAAGATTTTTGTAAGAGCATTACGGGCAGTGGTGTGTTGCAGGTAGACTATCATTCTTTTGGAATGGAGCAGTTAAAAACGGATCAGAATTTGGAAATTACTTTGTACAGGATTATACAAGAGCTGGTGAATAACAGTATTAAGCATGCAGCAGCAAAAGAAGCGATTGTACAATTGCAGCATGAGTATGGGTTGTTAAGTGTTACTGTTGAAGATAACGGCAAAGGCTTTGATACTGCCTGTCTTGATATGTCACGTGGAATCGGATGGAGCAATATCCAGAACAGAGTTGACTATTTAAAGGGAACATTGAGTCTTGTCTCAGAAAAGGGGAAGGGTACGAGTGTAACAATTGAAATAAAAGTATGAATGCAATAACTGTTTTTATTGTTGATGATCACTTTATGGTGATTGAAGGGATACAGGCATTGCTGTTACCTGAAAACAGTATTCAGGTAATCGGGCATGCTTCCAATACAGCATCCTGTATGTCGTTTTTACAGCATCAGCAACCTGATGTTATGCTCCTGGATATAAACCTGGGTGCAGAAAGTGGTATTGATCTCTGCACAATGGTTAAAAAAACGTACCCTCAGATTATGATCCTTGCACTGAGTACATTTAACCAGTTTAGTTTTATTGATAAGATGATTGATAACGGAGCTTCAGGCTATCTGCTTAAAAATGCAGAGGGGCATGAAATTTCAGAAGCTATTCATACAGTGATAAAAGGTGGAACATATTTAAGTAAAGAAGTAACTGAAACACTTAAAGCTGTTGAAGAAGGGAAAAAAGATAAACCTGCATTGACAAGAAGAGAAAAAGAAGTGCTGGAGTTAATTGCTGATGGATTAACCAATCAGGAAATTGCAGATAAACTCTTTATTGCCCTGTCAACAGTTGATTCTCACCGCAAAAATCTGCTGGCAAAATTCGATGTAAAAAACACCGCTTCATTAATACGTTTGGCTGCAAGGCTGCAATTTATCTGATGTAAATATTGGAATGAGTTTGATAAAGCCATCCCGCCAACGCTGCGTACCTGAATTTTTTATGCGGCATATTTTGTTGCAGGTACAACGCCTCCTGTTGTATCTTTTTTTCCATGTAGGCTTCAGAACGGTCAAATCCTGCATTGTAAACGGTTGCATACCATTGCAGCTGATGCAATTCATTATCAAATTTCTTTGTCTGAAATAGTTTGTTGCATATAGCAACAAAGGCAGTTAAATAAATCAGTTGCCAGTCTGTATCCTGCAGCCGTTCTATACGTTCACGCCTGATGGTTTCAGTGTCTGTCGTATTATAACCAAGCTGCAACTCATGATACACAGCAGCTGGTAACAATGTTTTTGCTTTTATCTCCATTTGCTCAGCAAACGAAGGTTTCATTTGAAAAAGACCAACGGAGAAATCGGCATATTCTTTTCCGAACTGCACATAGAGCGTTCGCAGGCTTTCTGTTTCAACATCATCTTTTAATTGGTGAAACCGCATCACTTCAGGAAATACCAGGCTTTTCATAAATACAGGATTGCTGTTACACACTTTACTGCAAGGAATAAAGCTGTTGTTTAGTTGATCTAAATGCTTCATTGCTTCAGCAGCTTTTGCATGAAACCCATTTCCAAAATCGGCATTCCTGTAATTTTCTTTTGCAACAAGGAAGCCTGCAATAAGCACCAGAAGCAACAGAAACGAAGCTGCAGGTTTATAAAATTTTCTTACAGATGTATACATCTTTGTCAGCCGTTTCAGTTTCATGAATTTTAAAGTAACAGATGGTTGGTTGGTTACTAATGGTTACAAAGCGTGGAAATACAACAGCAGTAAGCGCTTCTTCGCTGCCATCTCCCCGATAGAGCTTGCCTCCATGATAATAAACGGATTTTTTATAGTCCGGCATAATAAACAGACGATGTATACTTGTTACAGGTACTTTAAACACGGCTTCTTCTTTTCCATTTACCATTAATTGTGTTGGACTTTGAGAAGGAATTGAAATGATATCTCCATTGTCAGCGACTGTTGTTGAGGATGCATTGCCTGTATAAATTTCGTTGATGGATGCTTCCTGCTTTTTACCGGTAGATGAAATGATAACTGCTTTCTGTGCTCCATTATCAAGTATAGTTAAAGCAGCTGCTGAAAAAGTACTGCTGATCATCAGCTTTACCGGAAAGCTGGCATTGCTTCCTTCTTTCTGCTTTACACCTGCTTCGTTGATCAGGTAATTATTACCCATCCCCATTTTCGCCATCATATCAGTACTGCCACCAATGATCACAGCAGCCCAGAATTTCTTTTTGTCGGGTGATACCCTCATTCTGGCAACATAATCAAATGGGCCGTAAGTTTTTCCATTGAATACCAGGTATAATTTATTATTGATGGTTTTACTGTATTGTATAGGAACCGGGTCTTTCTTATCCGGATTCAGTTCGATCGTTTCATCATCTTTTCCACCTCCTTCTTCCGTAACAGATTTTATTTGCAACTCATTTACCGGCGGTTCTTTAAACGAGCCTGTCCGTTTACCATCTTCAATAAGAAAGTATTCATAGTTTCTGTTTGATACAACAAATGCATAACTCATCTTCCCGCTTTTTGTAATTATTCTTGTTTCATCAAACAGAAATGTTTCACCTTTTGCCAGCGTAAATACTTTTTCGCAATCGGGTGTAGGTACCCATTTTGCAGATGTTTTATTTGAAACAGTTGAATTGTTTTTTGACTGTCCATCCCGGGTTTGCTGCTCATTTCCATTTTTTGGTTCAATTATTTGCTGCGTTTTATCTTTTATTTTTTTCAGGAGTTGTGCATTTGTATTAACAGTCATCAATATCAGCAGGATTGTACATAGTTTTTTCATAACCTTGTTTTAATCACAGTGTAAAAAATATTCCTGCTATCCGGCACACAGGAATTTGAACATATAAATATGTTGTATTGCCCGGGTGGTTACAATCCCTAAAAAGTAGGAGTTTATAAAAAGAAGTGTTGCGGCAAGCGTTAATTTCTTCCCGTTATTTTGTTAACAGCTTCAATGCGGCTCTGCACCTGTAATTTTTCATAAATATTACGGGCATGTGTGCGTACCGTTTCCAAACCAATATTCAGTTCGGCAGCTATTTCTTTATAGCGTAATCCTTTTGAAAGCGATTTCAGGATTTCTTTTTCACGCAGTGTCAGCAGATCAGCATCGTCAATTGAATCTCTTTTTTGAAAAGAGGCAATCACCTTTCTTGCAATCTGGCTGCTCATAGGCGATCCGCCATTATATACTTCTGTAATAGAGTCTAAAATTTTAGACGGCGCTGTTTTTTTCAGCAGATAACCGCTGGCACCTGCTTTTAGCGATTCAAAAATACTTTCATCATCTTCATAAACGGTACTCATGATAAATTGTGTACGGGTGCATGTAGTTTTTAATTTCCGTACAGCTTCAATTCCGTTTATGCCGGGCAGATTAATATCCATCAATGCCACATCCGGACAAATTTCCGGTAATTTTTCCAACGCCTCTTCTCCATTTGCAAAAGTTCTTGCACAGGTAAATCCATCGCTGCCATCAATGAGTATCTGCAGCCCTTCTCTTATCTCTTTGATATCTTCTATTATTACTACCGTAATCACTTTTAGTATATGTTTAATGGTTTCGCATAAAATTAAATCATCCTGCTACTTTTCGGGTAACCAAAAAGGGTTAGCAATTGATCTTTATTTCGGTAATGGTTCCTTTACCGGGCGTTGAATTGATCTGGTAGGTACCTCCTGAATTTTTTATTCTGTGCTGCATATTGGTGAGTCCGTTACTAAACGTACGTACAGTATTCATATCAAACCCTTTTCCATCATCTGCTATCGTAATCATAATTTGTTGTGGTTTTTCTTTTATTATTACGTTTACATGATTACACCATGCGTGCTTTGAAATGTTGTTGAAGGATTCTTTGATCGTTAAAAAAATATTTCTTCGCTGTTCTTCGCCCAGTTTTAGAACAGAAAATTCATCAGGGTAATCAAATGTGATTGTTGTGCCAAACGGTTCAAAATATTTCAAGCCATATTCTCGTATATAGGCCGACAAACTTTCCAGCGTATCATTTTTAGGATTCAGAACCCAGATAATATCCTGCAGATTATCTACCAGCTCTCTGGATGAAACGCCAATTTTATCCATTTCAACTTTCACTTTTTCAGGCTCCAGTACATGTTTTTTCACCACTTCGCTAAGGATGGCAATTTTTGTAAGTCCACTGCCCAAATCGTCGTGCATATCTCTGCTGATGCGATTACGCTCTTCTTCAACTGCCTGTCTTTTTTCAAAAGCGGCTTTTTGTTTTTCAAGTTTTCGGTTGATGTATGAGCGGATGAATAATACAGCAACACCTGTTAACAGCAGTATAACAGCCAATCGAAAAGCGAAGCTTTGCCACCAGGGTGTTTCTACAGTTACTGATAAGCTGTAAATTTCTTTTGCCATCATACCTTCTGCATTAAATGCTTTTACTTTCAGTTGATAATTGTCTGCAGGTAAATTAGCATAACGGATAAATGATTTGTTGGGTGCTGTTACCCAACCTTTGTCGTATCCTTCCAGCATATAACTGATGGTTGCAGCACCCGCATTTGCATAGTCTATGACGGTAAACTGAAAGCTGATGGTGTTTTGATTGTATTTAACCGAAAGAGAAGGCAGCACTGCATAGTTGATACCCGGATTGTATGCTGTATCGTTCAGTTGCAGTGCAGTTAAGATGAGCTGCGGTGGAAATGTTGTACCGGTCAGGTTCTCCGGCGAAAAAGCATTGAGCCCGTTTACACCGCCAAACAGCAATTCACCATTGCCGTTTTTGTAAAATGAATAGGTATTGTATTCGTTGCTTTGTAATCCATCTCCTTCAGAAAATGTTTTTACAGCATATTCTTTTTTATGAAAACGGTTAATCCCTGCATTGGTGCTGATCCATAAAAAATCGTTGTCCTGTATAATGCCATAGATGTATTGATTACTTAGACCGTCGGCTGTTGTAAAGATCCGCTCAATTTTCAGTTGATGTTTGTTAAACTGAATCAGTCCGATGGTAGAGCCGATCCAGATAATGCTGTCTTCTGTTTCGCTGAAACATTTGATGGTAGCCTGTACAGGAAATTCTTTCACAAGAGCGAATGAATCAGCATTGCGTTTATACACTGCAAATCCCTTAAATGCTTTTGAAATATAAATCTGTTCAAGTTCATCGCTGTAGGTAGTCAGGTAAACATCTTTAGCTGCAACTCCTTTTGCTGCTGCAAGACTGTAACCCCCTTTTGTTTTTTCTGAAATAAACAAACCTGCATTTGATGAAAGTAAAACATCCTTATTTTTTAAGGCACTGATATAATTGAACTGTTGTGAGGCAGGTGTATAGGGAGCATCTGCAAAAAGTTTTTTAATATTTCTGCCTGTTTTATCAATCTGATAAAGTCCATTGAACGTTGCTGCCAGTATTTGATTGTCTGTACCTGCATATAAATATTCAATAGAAGCAGGTAAACCTTCCCGGATAGTTTTTTTAATTTTTTTGTCAGTATCAAGAATCAATATACCGTCATTTTGTGTACCGCACCATGTTTCATCGTTTACTTCTACAATTGATTTAATAAAGTTGTCGGTTCCTGAAAGAACGGCCTGTTCTTTTGTAACGAAATGGTTAAACCGGAATTTATTCAGACTGGTATAATCAATGCCTTTGCCCCACACAGAAACCCATAGGTTGCTGTACGCATCGGTATAGATATATTGTATCTGATTACCGCTGAGTGAATAGCTGTTATAAGGTGAGCTGAGATATTGCTGCTCTACTTTTAATTGCGCTGCATCCGTTTTCAGCAAACCTGATTGCAATGTACCTAACCACAAAGCCCCTGTATTATCTGCATGTATGGCTGAGATATTGTACTGCTGTGTGTTGTAAGCAGGGGATAGTATTCCGTTTTTTGCACGCAATGAATAACGCTGTAAACCTTTGTTTGTACCAAGCCATAGAGTGTCTTTATCCGAAAGCAGAAATGTATTGATGCGGCCATTCTCCAGTTGCAATGGTTGCTTTTTCCAGGTAACTGAATTGTTTGAAACATCTCCCGTCCATAGTACAGGCAGGTTATTATTTACTGCAAGTATTTTTGATAAAGGTTTATACAAATCCTGCGGAAGAGTTTTTAAAATTAGATTTCCTGCTGCAAAGCTGCTGCTCACCTGTGTAAATTTCTTGCCGGTAAGATCAAAAATAAACAGATCTGCACTGGACTGAAGCCATACCCTGTTTTGATCATCTATATAAAAAGGTGAGTAAAATTGTTCAGCATCTTTTCGGTTTTGAATGTGATAGCTGAAAAAGCGATCCAGCTTTCTGTTGTAAAAATTCAGCCCTTCATTACTCCCTATCCATAAGTTGGCTTCTTTATCTTCCAGTATATTTAAAAACAGTGTGCCCTTTAAACCGCCTGTATCTTTTATGGATGATCTGAAGCTGCTGCAATTGATTCCATCAAAACGGTTAAGCCCGTCGAATGAGCTGATCCATACAAATCCTTTTGAATCCCTGTAAATACAATTGTTTACTCCCTGCGATAAGCCGCTGTTAACGGAGAGGTGATTAAAATACAATTGCTGGGCACTTGTGCATGCTCCGGTAATAAGAATAAGCAGTGTTAAAATATGCTTTCGCATATTTAAATATAGTAAATGTTGCTTTGCAGGAAGTGCTTACTCAAAATCTTTATACATCAGGTATTTTTTGCGGATGGCTTTAAATTCAGTGAGTGCAGGCTCCCAGCTTTTGCGGATTTCTTCTTCTGTTTTTCCATCTTTAATTTGCTGTATGAGCGTGCTGTTACCTGCCAGTTTATTAAAAAAGAAATCTTCCGGCTTTCCGCTTTTTGGTGTAATAAAGAAGGAGGCTTTATCAGGGAAAAGTTTATATGCATCCAGCAACCATTTAAGCTGTACACGGTTGTTTACTTTTTTTAAAACAGCATCCTGCGTACCGCTCAGATCCCAGCCATAACATAACTGATCCTGCAGCTTGGGCGTTTTAGCACCATCCATACTGCGGGGTGTAAACGATGTTAATGTTTTTGGTAAGGATGGGTGACCAAAAATTTGAAACTGTTTATTAGTTCCTCTTCCTTCGCTTAAGACTGTTCCCTCAAAAAAACAAGTGGATGGATACAGCCAGATAGATTGATTGTTGGGCAAGTTAGGCGATGGTTTTACCGGCAGTTCATACATGGTTGAGTGAGTGTATTTCTGACAGGGAATAATTGTCAGTTCAAATTTTCCATGGCGGCCGGCGAGATCATATAAATTTTTATCGAGCCACTCTTCTTCATAAATCATTTGTGCATATTCGCCAATCGTCATACCATACACAATTGGTACGGGTTGCATACCAACAAAGGATTTGTAAGCAGGTTCAAGCACAGGGCCATCAACATAATGTCCGTTGGGATTGGGGCGGTCGAGCACAATTAAATATTTTCCCTGCTCCATTGCAGCTGTCATATAATACTCCAGCGATGAAATAAATGTATAAAACCGAACACCTACATCCTGAATATCAAAGAGCATAATATCCACTCCATTCAGATCTTCTTTTGATGGTTTGCGTTTGGTTCCGTAAAGAGAAACCACGGGGATGCCTGTTTTCTGATCGGTGTAGTTACCTATTTTTTCTCCTGCATCGGCCGTACCTCTGAAACCATGTTCGGGAGCAAAAATGACTTTGATGTTAATGCCCAGTTTACGCAATGTATCAACCAGATGTGTGTTGCCTACCACTGATGTCTGGTTGGCAAAAACAGCAACCCCTTTTCCTTTCAGCAGGTGGAGGTATTGTTTCATATTTTCTGCCCCGGTCTGAAAGCCGGTTTCCTTTAAAGAGCCTCTGTTGTAGCCACTTCTGCCATGTTTTACCTGTGCATTTGTACATACAACGAAAAGAATCGCAAAAAATAAAAAAGCCTGTTTCATGTTCAATGATTGTGTTTCAAAGTTGCGTAAATGTAACGGTAAAAAAAAGTTAAGGGGCAAGTAACTGAATCCAGTAAATTTGCAGCAAAATTTTATTTTATATGCAACAGGCAAAAAAAGGGGATACCGTTCGTGTACATTACACCGGTAAGTTAACAAGTGGTGAGCAGTTCGATTCAAGTGCAGGTCGTGAACCACTTGAGTTTGAAGTTGGGGCCGGAATGATGATTAAGGGGTTTGATGATGCAGTGGTTGGAATGTTAATCGGTGATAAAAAAACAATCAATATCCCTGCGCATGAAGCGTATGGCGAGCGCAATGAACAAATGGTGATTGATTTCCCCCGCTCTAACTTTCCTGATGATATGGCTCCTGAAGTTGGTATGCAGTTGATGATGAATAACAGTGCCGGGCAGCAGTTTCCTGTAACAGTTGTAGAAGTAAAAGAAGACGTTGTTATTTTAGATGCCAATCATATGCTGGCAGGTAAAGAACTGGTATTTGATATTGAAATGGTAGAGATTGATTCAAAAGGATTAATTGTAATGCCGTAATTATTGCCGATAGTCGTTAGTGTTTAGTTGATAGTAAAAGTCCACAGCAGAATCATATTCAACTGTGGACTTTTTGTATTTGTTACTATCAACTATTGGCTAAAGACTATTTACTTTCTCGGCATCCACCAACCCAGCCAGATGCCTGCCAATCCCCATGAGGCAAGTGCATCCATGAAATATGCATTGATATCAAACAACGGATACCAGATATGGCCGGTATACGCACCGTTTGTAAACGTTATAATGCCAACAGCAAGACAGGCTATAAAATAAGTACTGAAACTGCCGTTGCTGATTTTTGCAAAAATCCAGCAGAGTAAACAAACGATAATGATATTCGATAACAAACCCCTCACCATATTCATTACCATGTCTGCATCCATTGATTTATAGTAGGTCAACCTGGCCCATGGTTTACCAACAGATGCGTTCATTTGTTTTTCCATTTCATCCATCGAAACACCGGGAGCAGCTCTGGGTAACATATAAGAACCTTCAGCCAGTCCGCTGTTATTCAAATAGCTCAGAATGCTATCCTGTTTAGCTGTATGCTGCTGGCCTTTTTCATGAAAATTGCCGACTGTCCAGGAAAGCGTTTGCCATGCAAACAGCAGAATGCCGCCAATGAGGCCACCAATAAGAATTTTCTTCATGTGAGTTGGTTTTGTTGAAACAGAAAAGTAAAACTTCTGTTTAGCAAATGCAAGTATGTTGTAAACAATTATTCAACAGTTTTGCTGCTGTATTTTGCCTGAAAGATGAAGTAAAGTATTATAACAGTGATGCTCATGCAGATGGTTGTGAGCCAGGATGCTTCCAATCCGAATGCACCACCGGTTAATAATGCAGAGCCTCGTCCATCCTGTTGTAAAAGTGTTGGCAGTTCAATACCACTCACCTGAAAACCAAGAACCGGCCCCTGAAAAAAGTTCCAGCTGAAATGAAAGAAGATGGCAAACCACAGATTTTTTGTGTAGATGAAGTTGACGCCCAGCAGCAACCCTGCAATAAAAATATTGATGAATGCAATGATATTAAAATTCGGATTAAGCGAATGAAATCCGGCAAACAATAATGCCGAAATAAACAATGCAGTTTCTTTAGAAAATGAATTCATTAAATGGTGGAGAATGTATCCACGAAATACCAGCTCTTCAGCAATTGCAACAAGAATGAGCAATACAGTTACAATCAATAAACCATTTACATCAATTTCAGTAACGAACCATTGCAGCAATTGCATCAGCCACAATACAGTTGCAATAGCTGTTGTTAATAATACAGCAGTAAAAAAACCACTCACCCGTTCTTTTAAAAAACCTTTCCACTGTAAACCCAATGTTTGAATGCTGTTCCGATCAACCGTTTTTCTGAAAACAACTACAACCGCTATGCTGATGATGAAGTTGAGTAATATGCTGCAGTAAAATAAATTCAACTGATCTGCATTGCTGAAGAGGGCAGTGCTTACAACTGCTAACAGACTGTTGCTAAAAAACAGGAGCAGCAGGTATGCAACAAGAAACAGAAGAACCCTTAGCCAGCCATGTTTTAAAATTGAAGAAGTTGTTTGCATTGTGTTGGTTTTGGGCAGAGCCCAGAAACTCATTTACTTTACAGCTTCAAAAATAAGTGTATGGATTTACAAAACAATTACAGAACGGCAGAACGGTTCATGCGGTATGTGCAGGTTGATACACAAAGTGATCCGGAATCTGATACGTCCCCTTCAACAGAAAAACAAAAAGACCTTTCTGCTATGCTGGTGGCAGAATTATTAATGATGGGAATTGAAGATGCTCATTTAGACGAGCATGGATATGTTTATGCAACCATTCCATCCAATACGCAAAAAAATGTTCCTGTGATTTGTTTTTGCAGTCATGTAGATACGGCACCGGATTGCAGCGGCACCAATGTAAAACCCATTCTGCATCAGAATTATAAAGGCAATGATCTTGTGTTGCCCGATGATCCTGCACAAATCATCAGCCCGGTTAAATATCCGTATCTCAAACAGCATATTGGTAAAGACATTATTACTGCAAGCGGCAATACATTGCTGGGAGCAGATGATAAAGCAGGTGTGGCCATTATTATGAGTATGGCCGATCATTTAATGCATCATCCTGAAATAAAACACGGAGATATCCGCATCTTATTTACACCCGATGAAGAAGTGGGAAGAGGGACTGATCATTTGGATATGAAAAAACTGGGAGCCGCTGTTGGTTATACACTCGATGGTGCTGAGTTGGGAACATTAGAAGATGAAACCTTTAGCGCAGATGGCGTAAAATTGATTATACATGGAGTGATTGCACACCCGGGTTATGCAAAAGGAATTTTAGTGAGTGCATTAAAGATTGCTGCAGAAATTGTAGAAGCTCTGCCAAAAACAGAATGGAGTCCTGAAACAACAGATAAACGGCAGGGTTTTGTGCATCCGGTAGCAATGAATGGTATTGCAGAAAAAGCAACCATTGATTTTATTGTAAGAGACTTTACCGTGAAAGGTTTACTGGAACATGAAGTAAGATTAAAACTTATAGCAGAAAAAATCCTTCAAAAATACCCCAACTGTAGTATGGAGTTTATCGTGAAAGAGCAATACCGCAACATGAAAGAAATTCTTGATCAGCATCCTGCTGTTGTTGCCAATGCTGTTGAGGCCTATGAACGTTGCGGGTTAACAGTTATAAAAGAACCCATCCGTGGAGGCACAGATGGGAGCCGTTTAAGTTATATGGGTTTGCCTTGTCCTAATTTATTTACAGGCATGCAGGCCATTCACAGCAAACACGAATGGATTGGCGTTGCAGATATGGAACAAAGCGCCAACATGCTGGTAAAGCTGGTGCAGGTTTGGGAAGAAAAAAGCTGATTACATTTTTACAAAATTACTTTCCGGCTTTTCCTCCGGCCAGATGCGGATGCCCCAATAGATAGGATACGCAATGGTGCTTACAAAAATGAAGAGCAATACCCAAATGATCCGCTCTTCGTTTTTTACCCGTTTGTTGTTAATACTGTGAATGATGAAGTAAATCATGAGGCCAAGCTGCACAAAAACCAGTAAAATGATGGAAGCAATAAAGCCCATCATATTGCTTAAAAAGAATTCAGGCGGAACATCTCCATGCTCATGCTCCATCCGTAATATTTCAGGAAATAGCGAAGCAAAGAAATAAATGAAAAAAATAGCCGAAGCAACCAAGGGTAAAAAGGCGAGAAAGCCTATGAATACTTTTTTAGATTTAGACATGATGATAAGTTTTCATAAAAATATACATTCAGTTGCATAGTTTCTTCCCGTTTATAAATGGAATGTGCTACTTTGTATCAAAATTTTTACAACTATGGATTTTCTTGTAGGTTATTGGTGGGTACTGCTGCTCCTTTTTATCGTTTTCAGCGGACTGGTTACAGTTAACCAGGGAACAATTGCCGTGATCACTATGTTTGGAAAGTATCAGCGGATACTGCGCCCGGGGCTAGGATTTAAAATCCCAATTCTGGAGCAGATTTACAAAAGAGTCAGCATTCAAAACAGAAGTGTTGAGCTGGAGTTCCAGGCGGTTACTATTGATCAGGCAAATGTGTATTTCAAAAGCATGTTACTCTATTCTGTTCAAAATTCAGAAGAAGAAACAGTAAAAAAAGTAGCCTTCAAATTTATCAGTGATAAAGATTTGATGCAGGCTCTTATCAGAACAGTAGAAGGTTCAATCCGTGCTTTCGTTGCAACAAAACGCCAGGCCGAAATCTTAACTGCACGTCGTGAAATTGTAGAGTACGTAAAAGAACAGATTGATCATTCACTGGAAGATTGGGGCTATCATCTGCAGGATTTACAGATCAACGATATTACGTTCGATCAACAGATCATGGAAAGCATGAGCCGTGTGGTAGCAAGTAATAACTTAAAAGCTGCTGCAGAAAATGAAGGACAGGCATTGCTCATCACCAAAACAAAAGGTGCCGAAGCAGAGGGTAACGCTATTAAAATTGCTGCTGAAGCAGAACGTGAAGCCGCCCGTTTGCGTGGTCAGGGTGTGGCACTGTTCCGTCAGGAAGTTGCCAAGGGTATGACGGAGGCTGCAGAACAAATGAAGCAGGCTAATCTTGATACCAATGTAATTCTATTTAGTATGTGGACAGAAGCTGTAAAGAATTTTGCAGAGTATGGAAAAGGAAATATTATTTTCTTAGATGGCAGTGCAAGCGGCATGGAAAGTACCATGAAACAAATACAGGCGTTGATGGTGAAACAGGCAGGTGTATAAATAAATCTCTATTATAGTAAGAGGGCTCATCAACTGATGAGCCCTCTTTTATTTTTGATGCCTGTTAAGATTTTGGAGGTGGTGGCGGCGGATTCATTTTTGCAGTTGGTACCACATTTTTCACCGGCTTGGTTGATTTCAGAAAAGCAAATACTTTACTGATTTCTTCATCGGTTAAATTTTTATAAGCTTCCCATGGCATGGGTGGAAGGATAGGTCTGTTATTATCAAGGCCTTTAAATTTTCCTTCTCGTAACACCTTTTTAAATTGTTCTTCGGTCCACATACCGATGCCGGTAGAGTCGCTGCTGATATTGCCGGAATAGGATTGTCCCCATGGTCCAATAACTGAAGTGAAATCCGGTGCAAACAAAACCCAACCTGATTTAACTGTTTTTTCATCATACGGTGGCAGCTCGGTGCCTGCCTGATGTCCGCCAAAACGAAGTTCAGGGATTACTTCAGGCCCTTTTGGTCCCATCCGTTTGGGTGAATGACAGATTTCGCAATCGAGTGAAGCCACCAAACGTTCACCCTCTTTAATTTTGTCTTCTGTTCCGCCTGCAACGGCTTCTTTTGGTGCTGTTGATTCTGCAGCCTGGTTGTTACAGGCGTTCATAAATGAAATGGCAGCAAGTGCCATAGCGGAGATGATAACTGTTTTACGCATGATTGGTTATTGTTTATTAATGATGTTTGCTTTACAGCAAACGATAAATACAACAATAAGAGCCAACGGATCAAAAGGTGGAAGTCATATTTATTTTCAGGTAAGCGGAATTATTTGCATCAGAAAGGGAATCTAATTTAATCTGTCTTTTCTTGAATTCATAATTATAGTTGACTTTTTTTTAAAGTATTCTTTACCTTGAGTTACGGTTTAAAACCAGATCAAAGCAGTTTGGTTGTTATTCGTTTGTGCTTACAGCTCACTTGATGTGCGGTTATCTGTATCTTTTCTTCTATGGATTTAGACCTGACTATTTATTTACGGAGAATGAGAAAAAAATGAATCAGGATTTGCTTTATAAGTTGTTGCCGGGCCGTTTAATCAAATAAATCATGAGAACATATTTATCCGTCATCGCATTCTTGTGTTTTTTTTCTGCAGCATCCTTTGCACAAAAAAAGAAAGCCGATCTCATTATTCATTCTGCAACAATTGTAGATGTGGCAACAGGTAAAACCATTCCCCATAAAATCATTGTCATCAACGGAAATAAAATTACTGCAGTAGCAGATCAGCAGCAGCTGGGATTCTATACTTCAAAAAAAATCATCAATGCCAAAGGTAAATATATAATGCCCGGTTTGTGGGATATGCATATGCACTTTGGTGGTGGTGATACCTTGATTGAAGAAAATAAAAACCTGCTTCCGCTTTATGTTGTAAATGGTATTACATCCATTCGTGATTGTGCTGCCGATCTTAGTCCTGCTGTTCTGCAATGGCGCAAAGAAATCAATGAAGGGAAATTAACGGGCCCAACGATTTTTACTGCAGGTCCTAAATTAGAAGGCTTTCGTTCTATTTGGGTGGGTGATATAGAAGTGGATAACAGTTCGCAACTGCATAAAGCAATAGACAGTTTGCAAAAACTGAAAGTTGATTTTGTAAAGATCACTGACAATACCATGAAGCCGGAGCTGTATCTGGAAGCATTAACTGAAGTGCGTTTAACCGGTTTGCAAATTACCGGACATATACCTGCTGCCTTAACGTTAACCGAAGTTTCAAATGCAGGGCTGAGTGCTGTAGAACATATCAGCTATCTGTTACGTGCAGGAAATAAAAATGAAAAAGAATTTGCTGATAAAATTTCTGCAGGCAATATGACAGCAAAGCAGTACAATCAACTTTTGCTGCAGCAATTTGATACAGTTGCTGCCATGCAGGTGTACCGTCATCTGGCAAAAAACGGAACTGCAGTTGTTCCAACTTTGTCTATCAGTTTTACGACAGCCTATTTAGATCAGGATACTCATCAGTTCGATGAGCAACTGCAATACATTGGCAAAGGGTTAAGAAATACTTATGCCTGGCGAATTGAAAGAGCAGCAAAAGATACAGGTGAAGCAATAACTTATCGTCATCAACTCATAGAACGGGCTGCAGGTTTATTGCCATTGTTGCTTAAAGCAGGTGTAAAGATTATTGCTGGTACAGATGCCGGTTACCTCAACTCTTTTGTTTATCCCGGTTTTGCATTGCACAAGGAACTTGAGCTGATGGTGCAATACGGATTAACCAATCAACAGGCTTTAACAGCAGCAGTGATCAATGGTCCGGCATTTTTAGGAAAGCAAAAACTCTATGGCAGTGTGGCGCCGGGTAAAATGGCTGATCTGCTTTTGCTCAATGAAAATCCGCTGAAGCAGATTTCTGCAACAAAAACAATTTATACCGTTATACTCAAAGGCGAAGTATTTGACAGAGCAAGGTTAGATGCCATGTTGCTGGAGATAAAGCGGAAAGCGGCAGCGGAGTAGATGTTTTGTAATTACGGATCAATGCTGATGTTATAAGCATCCAGAAGCCCTGTAATATTTTGCAATGAAAATTTTGCTTTGTTGATATTGTTGGTTGCCGGGTTGATGGAGAAGTTATAGGAAGATCGCAGATCCGCCTGCTCTAAGTTAGTGCGGTCGAAAACAGCTTTCTGCAGATCACAGTTAATAAATGCTGCGTTGCTGAGATCAGCTTCTGCAAATTCCGTTTCTTCCAGTTTGCAATTGGCAAATTGAATATTTTTTAATTTCAGTTTGTAAAACGAAGCGAAATTCAACATACAATCTTCAAACGAAAAGGAGAGGAGAAAGCCGTTGCATTCATCAAACCGTACACCCAGTAATTTGCAATGCTTAAATTGTACATCACGAAAACTGCTGTTTTTTACAGCCACCATACTCATATCACAATGATCAAATACACAATCAGTAAAACTGAAGCCGGATAAATTGGCATTGCTGAAAAGACAGTTAATAAAACTGCAGTTTTCATATTCAGCTTTTGGTAAAGCCGTTTCTGTAAAATTCAAAGACCGGTATATTTCATTTTCAAAATAATCCTGACTCATAGCCTGTTTGCTGGTTGAATGTTATTTACTCATTGTTGATTATACATCAGTTGCATTGAATGATAATTGAATGCTGCCGATAGCTGTTTCCACTTTTCTGCAAACAACACCTGCTGTGTCCAGCATGCGTTTGGATGCAGTAAATACATCGGTGCCTGCAT
This sequence comes from Chitinophagaceae bacterium, assembly GCA_022841365.1. Lineage (GTDB taxonomy): Bacteria > Bacteroidota > Bacteroidia > Chitinophagales > Chitinophagaceae > Lacibacter. The sequence continues at coordinate 78,261 of JALHRP010000010.1, forward strand.
ATTTATCGGAGAGATAAATCACTTCTGTTATGCCCGACTGTATAATAGCTTTGGAACATTCATTGCAGGGAAACAATGCTGTGTAAATGCGGCAGCCATGCAGATCCATTCCAATATTATTTAAAATGGCGTTGAGTTCTGCATGACATACATACGGGTATTTTGTGTGCAGAAATTCGCCCTGCTTCTCCCACGGGAATTCATCGTCATTACAACCCGCAGGTAAACCATTATATCCTGCACCTACAATTTTATTTTTTGCATTCACAATACAGGCGCCAACCTGTGTGGAAGGATCTTTACTTCTTTTGGCAGATAACAGGGCTACCCCCATGAAATATTCATCCCAGGAAATATAATTGCTTCGTTTGCTCATGGATTATTTGTTACGAATTAGAATAAAGATGATAAAACTAACGCCAATAATATTTTTTACTCTTTCTTTTTATAAATGAAAATACTCCTTTGTTGGTATTGCCTGTGCAAAACTATTTATGTTTCTTTCTGTTTCGTTACAACATTTTTCTCCGTTAAAACACCCTGTTCATGATTGATACATGAGCATAATTTCATCTCAGACCTCCGGATGTACAGTTTTTTATTAACTAATTTAAACAACAACAAATGAAAAAAGTGCTAAAAGTATGTGTAGTTTTTCTGTTCTGTTCGGTATTTTTTTTCGCATGTATAAAACCACATGTACATGATGAGCCGAAATCAAATTTAATTGTTTATACAAATTCTACAGACCCTCTGTTGGTTAGCGCTAAGAGTGATGATG
>JALHRP010000010.1:79051-98710 GCA_022841365.1 Chitinophagaceae bacterium
CAGCTAAAATAGAATTGATAGTTGTGAAAAAACAAACTGATACAATTTATTACTATCTGGATGCAATGAGCAGGCCCAATAGAATAGTAACAAATACAGGAGTTGAGTATTTACTTGATTGGGTAACCAATACCAATGTGAGTTTAACTGCCGTATCAAACGACGGGCAAACACAGATTAATACGTTGGTTAAAATGATGCTTAATCCTTCAGGCCAACATAACAATCAAGTAAGCAGAATAATAAATCATTCCAGAAAGGGAAGAAGTTTAGCACTTGGGTTTAAGCCGGGAATTAACAATATTCAAACTGCAAATGTTACAGCCCGTATAAACGGTACGGCTCATATTAATATTACACGTTGTGGCTTTCCTGCAAGTGTAAACGATGTATTTGTAAAAGCATGGGCCAGGTCTGGTGAATATATAGGTTCTTTCCCCGGTGCTTTGGTTAGTCAGGGGGAATACAGATACACGATACCCGATGCAGCAGCCGCTGTTGTTCCTCCTGGAGAAATTTGCAGTAAAATTGAAGGTATTTTGGCGGATGTTTGCAGTTACAAAGGGCCTGAGTTAATTGCTGCTCTTTGTCCCGCATTATCTGTTGCCATTGCCAGTTCTGGAATTGGTGCCCCTGCTGCTGCTGCACTCATTGCTGCTTGTCCAAAAATTGCAGCAGGTCTTGAATTATATTGTGCAACGCTTGGTTATGATGCTGATGTAAATGTATCCTTAGCACAGAGAATTTGTCAGGCTGAACATATTAACCGGAAGTTTACAGATCTTGTAATAAGGGGCGTAGTACATGCTATTCCAAATAATATTTATGGTCCTTCACAAATTGTACAGGTAATACCGCCTAATACATCATTCCCTGATTTGGCCATTGAATTACCTCCGGTAACCACCATTCGTTCATTAAAGTTAACCCCCTCTGCACCACCGGCAAATGTTGATTTTATTGCTGAAACAGAAGTGTATTGTCTGAAGGCAGGCTCTGTTGTAACCGTATCGGTAGTTGGCACTGATGGTTATACCGATGAAGTAACCATGACCATTACATCTGCACAAAACAGCGGAACATTTTCTTTGTCTGTTCCCGGTGCCGATCCGGGTGTAAGAGACGATATTACAGTTAAAATAAAATTGCCCGATGGTACTTTTGTAGTTCGTACTGCATCTTTAGTATTCGGTTAAGTTTTATAATTTTATAAAAAAGCAAAGGCTCCGGTAATCGGAGCCTTTTATAGTTATGGTTAGTGAAGCATTTATCTCACTACCGGTTTCGGCATTTCTTTTCTCGGTAATTTTTCATCACGTTGCGCTGTGTTGTAAACAAAGCTTGCAACAATGATGGCCATTTGTTTCAGATCATCTGCAATTAAATGATCGTAACTGTCCATGGTGGTATGATGTGTACGGGTGTTGTACTCAATTTCGTCCTGGATAAACTGAAAACCCGGAATGCCCATTTCGTTAAATGAAATATGATCGGTGCCGCCGGTGTTACGTAAGGTTAATGTGGATGCACCCATGCTGCCAAATGGTTCGAGCCATTTGCTGAAAATCGGTTGTACAGCAGCGTTACCTTCTAAATAAACACCACGGATTTTTCCGGTACCGTTATCAATATTATAGTAAGCAGAAATGTTCGACTGTTCGGGTTTCACTTCTTTGGTTTCACGGTTGCCCACATGATTGCTGATCCAGCCTCTTGAGCCGAGTAAGCCCTGTTCTTCACCACTCCATAATGCTATACGGATGGTACGTCGTGGCTGCAGATTCAATGCTTTAAAGATTCGCATCACTTCCATCATTACCGCACTGCCTGCAGCATTATCAGTTGCACCGGTTGAACCCTGCCAGCTGTCTAAATGTGCACCAAGCATCACTACTTCATCTTTCAGCTTTGGATCAGTTCCTTTTATTTCACCAATTACATTGTATCCTTTGGTATCCGTTCCTGTAAATTCTGATTGTACATCCAGCTCCATTGTAACAGGAATTCCCTGCATCACCAAACGGTTAATGGTTTTGTAATCTTCAAAGCTCACCGCAATTTCCAGCACGGATGGTTTACCGTTAGTAAATTCAACTCTTGAGCCCTGTGGCCCCTGCACAAAAACAGTTCCGTCGTGACTGGCAGGGCCTGTAGTTAAATAAGCGGCTGCCCCTTCTTCAGTAATCATTTTTTTAAGTAACACCATAACAGGTTGTGCACCTGTGCCTCTGCCGGGTTGTTGTGTATTGGGCCTTCCGCCTGTTACCTGCGGTTGAGGTTTAAAGTCGGCCATAGTTTTTAATTCTGCATCGGTGCGTCGTTGAGCATCCGGTTTAAAACTGATTTTATATTCATCCGTCCGGTTTACAATTACAATTTTACCTGCCAATGTTCCTCTGTATTTTTCCAACTCGGCCGAATCTTTTGCGTTGATGACAACGACTTCGCCTCTTTGTAAACCTTTACTGCTTTGTGTCCATGTTTTTGGATAAGCAATGATGGGTTTGTAGTAAGGAGCCGTCATGGCGATATAACTTTTCTTCAGTTGCCACCCCTTACCAAAGTCGCCCCAAGCTTCGGTGTAGGCTTTATCAACACCCCATTTTTTTAATTGATTCACTGCATAGTCTGCTGCACGGTTATAACCGGGTGAATTGGTTAAACGTGGACCGCTTACATCTGTAAAATGAAAAGCAATGTCCATCACTTTGGAGTTGTTGGTTCCTTCTGCAATGATTTTGTTGATGATGGTCATATCAACCTTTTCTTCCTGTGCTGTTGCTGTAATGGTAAGCAGTACCATCATGAATAAGAACAGTTTTCTCATATTGTTTTGTTTTTTTTTGAAAGATGAGCGTGAATGGTTTTGGCAAGGAAAAGTACAGATATGGCTGCAGAAAATGAATGGAATCGTTGCAACGGTGATATTGTTCTTTGTACGGCAAAATAAAAAAGCCACCGTTACCGGTGGCCTTTTACATTGATGGTTTGGGAAATAGATGAACCTGTTCAGGTATTAAATATCAATTGCTTCGCCATAAGCTGCCGCTGTTGCTTCTTTTAAAGCTTCGCTCATGGTTGGGTGCGGATGCACACCATTTAAAATTTCATGATAAGTCGTTTCTAATTTACGGGCAACCACTACTTCTGCTATTAATTCGGTTACACCTGCACCAATCATATGAGCGCCGAGGAACTCACCATACTTGGCATCAAAAATTACTTTTACAAATCCGTCTGTATTGCCTGCTGCACTTGCTTTACCGCTTGCCATGAAAGGAAACTTGCCCACTTTCACTTCGTAGCCTGCTTCTTTTGCTGCTTTCTCAGTATAACCAACACTTGCAATTTCCGGTGTGCAATACGTACAACCGGGAATATTGTTATAATCCATTGCTTCGGGTGCATGGTTGTATTTCTTTTCCATGTAGGCAATATGCTCCGCCGCATTAATCCCTTCTTTACTTGCAACGTGTGCCAGAGCCTGCCCAGGCGCACAATCACCAATGGCATAAATGCCGGGTACATTGGTTTGTCCGTATTTGTCTACAACTACTTTTCCTTTTTCTGTTTTAATACCGTTTTCTTCCAGTCCGATGTTTTCAATATTACTCACCACACCTGCGGCACTCAATAAAATATCTGCTTCCAGTACCTGTTCACCGGCTGTTGTTTTCACCGTTGCTTTTACACCTGCACCCGAAGTATCAACTTTTGTTACTTCGGCACTGGTCATAATAGTAATGCCTTTTTTCTTGAATTGTTTTTCCAGTTCTTTTGAAATGTCTTCATCTTCAACCGGCACAACTCTCGGCATAAATTCAACAATGGTAATTTTTGTACCCATGCTGTTGTAAAAATCTGCAAACTCAACACCAATGGCACCACTGCCTACAACAATCATTGATTTTGGCTGAGTAGGTAACACCATTGCTTCACGATAACCAATGATCTTTTTGCCATCCTGCGGCATGGAAGGCAACTGACGGCTGCGGCCACCTGTTGCAATAATGATATATTTTGCTTCAACCGTTTTTTTGCTTCCATCTGCTGCGGTTACTTCCAGTTTACCTTTACCGGCAACCTTTCCGTAACCCATGATCACATCAATCTTGTTCTTCTTCATTAAAAAAGTAACACCCTTGCTCATTTTATCGGCCACACCACGACTTCTTTTTACAACCGCACCAAAATCGTGTTTTACATCGGCAGCACTGATGCCGTAATCGGCACTGTGTTTCATGTAATCATATACCTGTGCACTTTTCAGCAATGCTTTGGTGGGTATACAACCCCAGTTTAAACAAACACCACCCAGGCTTTCTTTTTCAACAATTGCCACTTTTAAACCAAGTTGCGATGCACGGATTGCTGCAGGATAACCGCCGGGCCCACTACCGAGAACAATTACGTCGTATGCCATATGCTTCAGTTGATAATTTACAAATTGATAATTGATAATTAATCGGCTGCGAAGGTAGTTGAAGTAGAGGAAATAGCAAAAGGGAAGAAGGGGAACAGCCATTAGCCGATAGCTCTTAGCTGTTAGTAAAACAGGCGTGCAGTTGGCAGTTAACAACTTTTTATTTACAATACCGACACCAAAAGAACGGAGTTTTTGTTTTGGCTGGCTGCTAACAGCTAGGAGCTTAAAGCTTTTTTAACACAATTCGTTAAAACATGGATCCATATTTGGCTGTGGAAAATAAACAGCGCATGCCGGCGTTCATTTGCTTTGCAAGATTTACATTTGTCCGCTACCGGCAACATGTTCAATTGAATTTTAAAAACCATATTACCACATGAACGTTTTCTTACTTCAGGTACAAACAGCAGTTGATACCCTTACCAAAGCAGTAACCCCACCGGTTGCGCCAAAAGAAATGCATGTTATTGATCTTCTGTTTTCAGGCGGCTGGATTATGATTCCGTTGCTGTTGTTAAGTGTTGCCACCGTTTATGTTTTTGTAGAACGTTGGATGGCCATTAAAAAAGCTACACAGGTAGATGATAATTTTATGAACATCATCCGTGATAATATTGTAAGTGGTAATGTAACTGCTGCAAGAAATTTTGCACGCAACACGGTAAATCCGGTTGGACGAATGATTGATAAAGGACTGCAACGTGTAGGCAAACCCATTGAATACATTGAAAGCAATATGGAGAATGTGGCGCAACTGGAACTGTATAAACTGGAACGCAATGTGAGCATTCTTTCCGTTATTTCTAAGATTGCTCCCATCTTTGGTTTCGTTGGTACGCTGGTTGGTTTGATGCAGTTGTTCTTTAATATCAATGCAACAGGTGAATATGAACTGAGTACCATTGCCGGAGGTATTTATACAAAATTGATTACCTCTATTACCGGATTGGTAATTGGTTTAATTGCTTACCTGTTTCATAATATCCTGCACACACAGGTTGAAAAAGCAGCCAACAAAATGGAAGCAGCTGCTGCCGATTTCTTAGACGTATTACAGGAACCAACCCGTTAAACCAGTACGTATGAATCTCAGAAAAAAAAGAGGTGAATCATCAGAAGTGTTTACGGATGCGTTGAACGATATCCTGTTCATCCTGCTCATGTTTTTCTTAATTGTAAGTACACTGGCCAACCCCAATGTGCGGAAAGCATCTTTGCCGAAAGCAAAAAGCAATACACGCAGTAAACAAACCGTAGTAGTAACCATTGATGCAACCAATCGTTTTTATGTAGGCTCAACACCTGTTGATCCGTTGCTGATGGATACAACCCTTTCACAAATGATCGCTTCTAAACGAAACAGTGGTGAAGAAGTAAGTATTGTCATTAATGCCGATCGCAACGCCACCATTGAAAGTTTTGCTGCTGTGCTCCGTGCTGCAGATCGCTTGGGGGTGAAGGCGGTGATGAGTGTTGATAAGAAGGGAGTGCAATAAAGTACAAATTAGGAAGTTGGAAGTACGAAGTGTGCTAATGCAGTTTCTCTGATAAACTTGATACATCTTACCGATGAATAGAACATCTAAATGCATATATGACCTTTGCAAGATTACTCTCACTTTGTTAACATTGTTTAGTACAATTTCTGTCTTTGGGCAAGCTGTAAATAATACTGTTTCAATTTACAATACAAAGGGCGATACAATGTATTCGGATAAATCAAATGCGGTAGTAGTTGTATCGGATAGAAGTTTGAGGGATCATATATTAATTACGGTAAATCAGGGAAGGATTTTTAGCTCTGATAAGCAAATGTACATTGTTGATAGTTTAAAAAATGGCAGAGTAGTAGTTTCGGCCTTTATGCTCGAAAAAGGGAAGAAGACATTACTTGCGAAGAAAAATTATATAGTAATTACTTCGCCTGAAAAAATTGTTTATGACAGGTCAGGCATTGAACATGGATTTAATCTTTCCGGATATTATAAAGGAGATATTCCATTATCTATATTAAAAAAAACAGATCGAATTGGTCTGACAACCGGTCTTGAATTAATTAGTGCTGTAGTTTGCATAACTGCGGGAAAAGAATTTTCTGAGCCGTATTTTACAAAAATATCCTCAGCAATATTTCCTGATTACTTGCTGAAGATACTGGCTAAAATACAACAAGGTACTCTGGTGGTTTTTGATGAGATTAATGTCAAAGATCGAAATGGAAATATAATCGCATTGGCCAATCAGATCGGATTCAAAATAATTGCCGATTAACAATGAGCTTATTGCTATTTATTCACTCATTACAATTGCTTTAATCATCCGTTCATTTCCACTCATATCATTTCGCAACTCAACTTCAAATCCCTTTTGCTGAAAAAGATCAACGGTTTCTTTTCCCAATTGTTGATTGATCTCTAAATACACAGCTCCATTGCTGTTGAGATGTTGCAATGCAAAGTCTGCAATCTTTCTGTAAAACAACAATGCATCTTCATCCGGTACAAACAATGCTTTGTGCGGTTCGTACTCCAACACATGTTCACTCATTGTGCTTGCTTCAGTTGCTTTGATATAAGGCGGATTGCTGATGATGATATCATACTTGCCTAATTGATCCCAATTGCTTTCATTTAAAAAATCAAGCAACTGAAAGTTGATTTCTGTTTCATTGTTCACTGCATTGGTAATTGCAACATGCAATGCTTCGCTGCAAACATCAATGGCTGATACGTTTGCTGAAGGAAGGTTTTTTTTAAGTGCGATGGGAATGCAGCCGCTTCCGGTTCCAATGTCGAGGATGGTGACCCGATAGCTATCGGGTGGTGAATGGTGAGGCTGAGTAGCTTTATTTTCCACTTTCCACTTTCCACTTTCGATTTCCTTAACGATCCAATCAACCAACTCTTCCGTTTCGGGTCGGGGAATTAACACACTTTCATTTACTTCAAATTTCAATCCATAGAACCAGGCTTCATTCAAGACATACTGCAGGGGACGATGAGTTAGAAGTTGACGAAGAATACCATTGATTTGTGTTGTTGCTTCATCATCAACAATCTCCTGTTTGAGTTGCTGTATCTTTTTTTTGCCTACAAATTCAACAACCATTGCTGCCATGGCTTCCGCTTCAGAAGCTGCATGCACAGCAGTTAATGCTTGCCGTAAGTGTTGGTATTGTTCCTGCCAGTTCATTTCTGCAAATCTAATTCAGGCAAGCGACAGGTATGCCATACTTATGGCATAATTATGAAGTTTATCAGACAGTATAAGTATGGCATACCTTACGAAACCGTTATTTTTGCAACCTTCATGACAAAGGATGAACAATACATGCATCGCTGCATAGAGCTGGCTCAAAAAAGAGCAGGCGCTGTTGCACCCAATCCCATGGTTGGTGCGGTGCTGGTTCATGATGAAAAGATTATTGGCGAAGGCTGGCACAAACAGTATGGCGAAGCACATGCAGAAGTGAATTGCATCAACTCAGTAAAAGAAGAAAGCAAGCAGTTGATTTCAGCATCTACCTTATACGTTTCATTAGAGCCCTGTGCTCATTTTGGAAAAACGCCTCCCTGCAGTGATCTCATCATCAAACATCAAATTAAAAAGGTAGTGATCGGCTGTCGTGATCCTTTTAAAGAAGTGGATGGCAAGGGTATTGAAAAACTGAAAGCTGCAGGTGTGGAAGTGATCGTTGATGTGTTGAAAGATGAATGTATTGATCTCAACAAACGCTTCTTAACATTTCATCAAATGCAGCGGCCTTATATCATATTGAAATGGGCCCAGACAGCAGATGGGTTTATGGGCACAGGTAATAAAGAGCGATTACTGATCAGTAATGAAACAACCAATCGTTTGGTACATCAATGGCGGAGTGAGGAAGCTGCTATTCTTATTGGAACCAATACCGCATTGATGGATGATCCGCAACTAAACAGTCGTTATTGGCCCGGCAAACAACCCATCCGTTTGGTATTAGATAAAAATTTGAGTTTGCCCACTTCGCTTCAATTATTCAACACAAGTGCAAAGACGGTTGTGTTGAATACAATAAAAGATACTGAAGAAGGGAATATCCGGTTTTATCAAATCAACGGTGAAGAAAATATCCTTCATCAAATTGCAGAAGCATTGTACCGGCTACAGATCCAGAGCGTGCTGGTAGAAGGCGGTGCTCAACTCCTGCAAAGTTTTATACAGGAAAACCTGTGGAATGAAGTACGGATCATTACCAATGAACAACTGAACATACAGAGCGGATTAGCTTCGCCAGTTCTTACCAATTATATTCAAACACATACACAACAAATAGGCAGCGACCGGATCGTGTTTGGAAAAAATTCAAATCATCATTCATAAATTATTTTTTAACGGATGTTATTTCTCATCGGCAGTATCGTTCTATCATCGTGGTTAACGCTTTCATTTAAATTGGTGGAGCGTTTTGGTATCAATACATTTCAGGCCATTGTATTTAATTACATCACCTGTGTTGTAACGGGATCGTTGGTGAATGGTGCATTCCCCATTAATGCGGCAGCAACAGAGCAGGGCTGGTTTCCCTGGTCGCTGCTCATGGGTTGTTTTTTTATCGGCCTGTTTAACATCATTGGTGTTACTGCACAAACAATGGGCGTTTCAGTTGCTTCTGTTGCCAACAAACTGTCACTCGCCATTCCTTTTTTGTTTTCTGTTTATCTGTACAATGAAACCGCAACACTGCTTAAGATCACAGGTATTGTAACTGCATTAGCTGCAGTAATGCTAACCTGCTGGCCATCTGCAAATGCAACAGAACCATCGGGAAAGAAAATGAAGAAGCAATATTTACTGCTGCCAGTTGTATTATTTATCGGCAGTGGTTTGCTGGATACCATGATTAAATATGTGGAGATCCGTTTTTTAAATGAAAGCAATCAAAATGCTTATCTCATTACATCATTTGCAGTGGCGGCAAGCGTTGGGTTATTACTGATGGTTGTTTTGTTCAGCACAGGAAAATTAAAGTTTGAACCAAAAGCTGTGTTGGCTGGAATGATCATTGGTGTGCCGAATTATTTTTCCATCTGGTGTATGGTACATGTGTTAAAAGATTTTGCAGGCAACAGCTCCGCCATTATTCCCATCAACAACATGGGTATTGTACTCTTCAGCACCATTGTTGCATTCATTTTATTTAAAGAGCGGCTGTCTAAATTAAACTGGCTGGGTATTGTATTATCCGTGCTTGCCATTACATTAATCGCTTTTGGATAAACTGCATTTTTACCGTTGACGATTTATTTTACATGAACGAAGAATTTTATTATACCATTTCACAGCCTGTTGTAGCTGAATTTAAAGACAGGGGCAGTCGTTTTCTGGCCTATGCTTATCCACTGGCATCGGTACAGGAGTTTAAAGAAAAATTAAAACAGTTAAAAGAAGAACATCCCAAAGCAGCACATCATTGTTTTGCATACAGATTAGGTGTTGATGGAAATACGTTTCGTGTAAGTGATGACGGCGAACCATCCGGCAGTGCAGGAAAACCAATACTGGGACAGATAGACAGTAAAGAACTTACCAATGTGCTGGTGATTGTAGTGCGTTATTTCGGCGGCACCTTGCTGGGTGTGCCCGGTTTAATCAATGCATATAAAACAGCCACTTCACTTGCATTGCAAACAACTCCTGTTATTCAAAAGCAACTTGAAGTGAACTATCTGCTGCATTTTGACTATACCAAAATGAATGATGTAATGATGGTTGTAAAACAATACAACTGCACCGTACTGAAACAGGAGCAGCATTTATTTTGTGATGTGGAGATTGGAGTACCAAAGAACAGACTGGAGGAAGTGTTGTTTAAGTTAGGCGATATGCATACGGTTGAAGTGAAAAAGTTATGAGTAGTAGGTTATGAGTTGAAGGTAGTTGCTCATAATTGTTTCCTACGTCTCGTATGTTGTTCTTCTTGTACCTTGTTCTTTGGGTTTTGGTTTTTCTTGTGCCTTTCCCTTATGCTTTCCCGGTAAGTTTATACATCAATAACCCCACTACTTCTTTTAAATAAATATCCCAACTTTCAAATGCTTTATGAGTTGGTGTAATGGAATTCCAGAATAACTGCGGATTGTTAATTGCATTGAAATTGCAGGGGTATGCAACAGTTTGCAAACCGGCCTTTGTAAATACCTGTTGCGATCGTTTCATGTGTATGGCAGAAGTGATAAGCAGGTAAGGTGCTTTCAGTTGTAACGAATCCAGCAGTTGTTTGGAGTTGATGGCATTTTCATAGGTGTTCCTGCTTTGATTCTCGCTTAATATATCTGCAGGTGCAACACCCATTTCATGTAACTGTTCTTTTACAAAATCGGCTTCTTTGTATTGCTGTTTCCAGATGCTGCCGCTGCCACCGGTAATGAGAATTTTTTTTATGCGGCCCAGTTTATACAAACGGATAGCTTGTATAAATCGGTCGCTGGCAGCTCCGTAATAGCCTTGTTTTTTATTGTATTCAAAGCCCACAAAGCCGGCCAGTAAAATGCCGGTCTCATATTGTTCATTCACAGCAAAAGTTTTTTGCGGCGCCTGCCAGTTGAGCATGAGCCTGTGAATAATATAGTGGTTCGAAAAAAACAGGAAACTGCACACACACATAATCAGCAACCGTTTTTTTCTCACTGCATTTTTTGTAAAAAAAGCAAGCAGTGCCAGTATCAGCAGCCAGTTAAACGGCGAAAGAAAAAAGTTGAGAATTTTGGAAAGGATAAAAAACATGGCTGTGAAGATAAATATTTCTGTAAACGGGCATCTGATCCGGCTCTGTTGAATTTTTAGCAGGGAATTTGCAGTGTACACACAAAACTGGTTATCCATGAAAAAAATAATGTCCACTTTATGCCTGCTTGTGCTCAGTTTTTCTGCTTTTGCACAATTAAAAGTGAAGGCCGATTGCGGCACTTTAACTGTTGATGTGTACAAAGGCTGGATCAATGAAGCCAAGCCCAACATTGATCCCGAGCAGATCAAAGCAAAACTGCCCTGTTTTACTTCGTTTGAAAAAGAGGGAGCAACAGCTAACTGCGGAGGGGGTGTTTATTATGATGATAAAGGCCTGCGCTTTTACACCCAACGTGACTACATGGTGATTACAGATAAGTTTAAAGGGAAGTTTACATCGCCGGTGCTTGGTGTAAAGCGGGGAGGATTGTTCAATACATTCGGTAACCCCAAAATGAAAGATGCCAACTGGGAGGCTTATCAAATGGCCTATGGTATCATGATTGTGTACTACGGTGCAAAAGGAACCATTAACAAAATCATCATCAGTACCAAAACAACCGATGATATTGATCTGTGCAGTACAAATTAACACTTACCGGTAGAAGCTTCATTTGTTCAATTGAAAGTTTAAAAAGAAATTTGTAGTATTACAACAAATGTACAAATGAAATACACATTTACCCTGCTCCTGATTTTTTCTGTGTTCTTATCTGCATCAGCACAATTAAAAACAAAGCCCGATTGCGGTGTTATTACAGTAGATGTATACAAAGGCTGGATCAACGAAGCCAAGCCCAATGCTGATCCTGAACAGATCAAAGCAAAATTGCCTTGTTTTACCACTTCAGAAAAAGAAGGCAATGAATCGGGCTGCGGCGGTGGTGTTTATTATGATGATAAAGGTATCTGCTTTTATGTGCAGCGGGATTATGTGGTGATCACCGATGCGTTTAAAGGAAACTTCACTGTACCGGTAATGGGAGCAAAACGGGATGATCTGTTTGTGCGTTTTGGAAATCCAAAATTAAAAGATGCCAACTGGGAGGCTTATCAAATGGCTTTTGGAATCATGATTGTTTACTACAACATGAAGGGTGTCATCAATAAAGTAATCCTCAGCACCAAATCAATTGATACCATTGATTTGTGCAATATCAATTAAACATTTATTTCTGAATAGATACAGGCGTTCCCGCTTTTACATATCTCGCCAGATCTTCAATATGATGATTCTTCAGTGAGATGCATCCGTTGGTCCAGTTATAAAAACGATCAATAAAATAATCATTCCCCGGTTCTACGCCATGAATACCGATGCCATTACCAATGCTGGCTGTTGCAGGAATTAACCCATTACTCTTTCTTACCTTAAATTTTACAGCACTTTCTGAAGTGGGATAGTTAAGCATCAACATCCGTTTCCAGAGTTGATGTTGTTTTGAATAAAGAACTTTGAACGATCCTTCGGGAGTTTTTCTGTCGCCCTGCATAAATTTATCTTCCAGTGGTTTTAATCCAAACACAACAGGATAAACGGCGAGCAAACCTTTGTTATCGTACACTCTTAATTCAAAATCTGATTTATCAATCACAATCCTTGTGGTGCCAACAGCAGTGTTTGTGCTGCGGTAATATTTCTGCATGGCACGTGGACCTGTTTTTACGGTAGACGGACTGCTGTAAACAGGTTTGTTTTTTGCAGATGGGGATGCCGTTGCAGCAGTTCCGTTGCCGGAGTTGGTTGAGCAGGAGCACATCAATCCCATAAGCACAATAAAGACCATTAATACATTCTTCATAGCATATCTATTACAGTTGAACAGTTGAGTTCACAAATACAGTCTTACAAGCAGCAGATGTTGGGGGAATGGGTTATGCAGATAACGCTGCAAAATAAATTCTTATTGTTGAATTTTGCTGTAGTTGAAACAACCATTCGGCAAAATGTGAATAAAAAATCCGGAGACGTAGAACTACTGCTGATTTTTTCGATCCATATCCCGTCGTTGATCCCCGACTGAAGAAGAATTAAAATTTATAGCTGTACCCAATTCTGTACACCTGTGTTTCGTAGTAATCGGTACTGATGAATGTAAACGTAGTGCCGTTAATTTCCTTCCGGATACGAAGTGTATTAAACAGATCTGTAGCATTGAAGAACAATTCGCCTTTATTTTTCTGAATGCTTTTTTTAATACCGAGATCAACAGAAAAACGTTCAGCTATTTTTCCCTGTGGAATAATATCCGGGGCCAGATACAGCGCCGCAACCTGAATTTCTGTATTTGCTTTTAAAGTAAACAGGCTGTTGAGTTTTACACTGCCCGAATAGGCTTTTTCTTTTTGAGAACTAAAAGTAGTAGCAACAGGATATTTATTTTCTACAGTAAATGCAGCAATGATATTCTGATAAGCAATGACGTTGATGTTGAACGAAAAAAACTTGCTGAGTTTTTCACTTGCTATCAATTCAACACCTGTATTGTATGCTTCATTTGCATTTTGAAATACATTGTAGATGATTGTGCTTCCCGGAACGGTTGTACCTATCCTTGTAATGGCACCATTACTGATGCGGTGATAAATGGCGCTGTAAAAATATCCTTTTGCCCAACTTGATTTATAGCCCAGCTCCATTGTTTGTGTAAACTGTGGACGTAAACCGGGATTACCCACTTTCAGTACTTCAGGTTCATCATACTTTGGAAAAATGCGGATATCACCTTCATCGGGCCGGTCTACACGGCGGTTGTAAAACATAGTGAACCTTCTGTTTTCATTCAGGATATAAGCAAACCTTACACTGGGAAATAATTGCAGATAATTGTATCCGTCACTTTTATAGGTGTTATGATCGGGATTAACAATATACGTCAGGTTTACATTTTCTAACCGTACACCTGCTTCCAGTTCTATGTTCTTTGTTTCATAAATATAGTTGCTGTACAAAGCAGGTATCACTTCATTGTAGCGTGCCCATCCGCCTGCATTTACATCTAACGGCGAATTGACGCCGGGGAAAAAACGCATATTGGTAGGGATATTCCGCCAGCGGAATTTTGCACCTGTTTCTACTTTTCCACTCTTTAGCGGTTTTATATAATCAACTGTAACATCATGCACATATTCATCTGCAATTAAAATAAATGTATCCTTGCCGGTATAAGTTGGCATTTGATTGATCAGAAAGTATTTTTCATCTTCCCGGTGAAATGTATAATTATAACTCATGTTGAGTAAATGCCCCGCCTGCTTAAATTTATGTTGATACAACACAGTTGCAGTGGCTGCAGTATTATACTCATCTTCAAAAAACTGCCAGAGCCGTTTACGTTCAGACAGTTTAAAATTAAAATAAGGAATATCGCCATCGTCTGTTACATGTTCGCTGCTGAACAAACCGGATACAGTAATGCTGTTACTGTTATTGATCGTCCAGTCAATACCCATTTTACCCGATGCAACTGTAGTAAGCCGGTTCCGTTTTACCTGTTGACGAATAGTATCGCCATTGCTGTAGTATCTGTCTGCAAATTCGTTTCTGTTCAGGGTTTTATTATACATGTAATCGGCCTGTAAAAATAAGTTCACTTTATTTTTACGGTAGTTGAGTGACAATGTTGGATTTATTTTTGGAGTTGCCTGAAACTGTGGCCGGATGGTTGGCAGATTTTCTTTTTTCTCCCACAATGCGCCCAGTCCGGTTGTAAAACCTGCTTTGCCATTAAAACCATTCTGTTTTGTTTTTTTATAAATGATATTGATGATGCCTGCATTTCCATTGGCATCATATTTTGAAGAAGGGTTGTTGATGATCTCTATCCGTTCAATGGCAGAAGCGGGAATATTATCTAACGTAGCCTGATTGCCAAAGCCTGTTAACGCTGTTTGTTTTCCATCAATGAGAATAGTAACTCTGTTGTTGCCTCTTAATTGAAGTTTGCCGTTTGCATCAACCGTGATGCCGGGCAAATTTTTCATAGCCTGTAAAACCGAACCGCCTGTTTGTGTAATATTATCTGCAATGGAAAATGTTTTCTTATCCATTTTCTCAGCTACTGCTTCCTGTTTTGCTGTAATCGCTACATCCGATAATTGTTGTGCATCTTCTTCCAGTTCAATGGTTGCAAGATCAAGATAGGAACTGAGCCGGCCCACTAAAACAATCTGCTGGTGCTGTTTGTAGCCAACCAATGTAGCTTGCAGAATATAATTGCCGCTGGCCAGATTGCTGAATGAAAAACGACCTTCTTCATTGCTGATGGTGCCGGTAACAAAGCTGCTGTCTTTTTGCAGCTTTAACTGAACGCTTGCAAATGCAACAACCTGTTTGGTTGTTTTACTTTTCAACAGACCCGATAATGTAACCGTTTTTACCTGTGCTGTTGTGTAAAACGAAATGAAAAAAGTTAGAACAGGTAAAAGTTTTTGCAGCATAAATGGGTTGTTTCAATTACTGCAAAGATGTTCCTTTTTGCAGAACAGCAAAATACCTTAATCAATGAATTACTCTGGTTTCCATATCTTCTAACGAAACACCTTTGGTTTCAGGCATCATAAGCCGGACATACAGCAGTTGTAAAACCATCATCAGTGAAAAGAATAAAAAGATTGGGCCACCTCCAAACGCTCCCGCAATAATGGGAAAGATATTGGCGATGATGGCAGCAAAGATCCAATGTGTAAAACAGCCGAAAGACTGTCCGTTTGCACGAACTTCATTGGGAAAAATTTCTGAAATAAACACCCAGATCACTGCACCTTGTCCAACTGCATGCGATGCAATAAACAGGAACACAAAAATCGTCATGCCTTCAAATTGATTGTTGAAGAATGCATATGCAATCAACGACAGAGAAATAATATAACCAATAGAGCCGATATACATTAATAACTTTCTTCCAAACCGGTCAATCAATGAAAGACCAATCATGGTAAAAACAAGATTCACCACACCAATTCCTGTTGATGAGAGTAAAGCAGCCGATTTTCCTAAACCACTCATTTCAAATACACGTGGTGCGTAATAGATGATGGCATTAATACCGGATGCCTGATTAAAGAAGGCCAGTAAAAAAGCCAGCAATACCGGCCAGCGATATTGTTTTGAAAATAATGGCGTGCTTTTTTGTTTGCCTGTTGTATGTTTTGATTGAATGATGGCTTGTAAAGTTTGTTCCGCCGTTTCAGAATCAATATCATTTAATACTTCTTTTGCTTTTGCAGTATCGTTGCGATGTAAGATCAACCAACGTGGACTTTCTGAAATAAATAAAGTGAGCAATGTAAAGAGGAGAGAAGGGATGGCTACAATACCCAGCATCCAACGCCAGTCGTTCTCTGCACCTGTTTGAAAAAAGTAGTTAGATACATAAGCTGTAAGAATACCAAATACAATATTAAACTGAAAGAGTGCAACCAGCAGTCCACGTTTTTTTGGTGGGGCTATTTCTGAAATATATAAAGGCGATGCAACAGAGGAAGCGCCGATACAGAATCCGCCTATGATACGGAACAGAATAAACACATACACATCCTGCGCCAGTGCAGAACCGAGTGAGGAAACAAGAAAAAATAATCCGATCCAGAATAGTGTGCGTTTTCTTCCCAGCTTATCAGCTATCATGCCCCCAAAGATGGCGCCCACAACTGTTCCATATAAAGCCGAAGCTATGGCAAAGCCATGCAGTGCGTTTGATAATTGCCACAGTTCCTGAATCTTTTGTTCAGCACCAGAAATAACAGCAACATCCAGTCCGAATAAAAAGCCACTTAACGCAACCGTTAGTGACCATAGCAGCAGTTTGTTTTTTTGCATAAGGCAATCGTTTGTTTATTTAATAGCAGGTAGAAAGTGAATATAAAACAGATGAACGATTTTTTATTACAGCAGAACAACTGCAAACGGTTGATGTGGAGAGACAGAAAGGGCCGATGATTATTTTGCATTGTTCACCTCAATCCAGTAGCCATCGGGATCCTGAAAGAAAATTTGCTTAACACCATCTGCACGGATATTCACGGTGTTCAGTTTGCCTGCCCAGTCTGAATACACAATTTTTTCTTTTTCCAGTTGTTTGATAAATGCATCAAAGTTGGCACTGGACAGTCCCAGATGAACGGCTTTGTTGATGATGACCGGTTCCTTGATGGTGGAGATTAAATGGAGTTCCTGTCCGTCTTTGAGCATAAACCACCGGATGCCTTCCATTTTAGTTCGGTTGGTAATTTCCTGCAGCTTCAGCACTTGCTTATAAAATTCAGCAGAGCGGTTAACATCTTTTACCGACAGTGCAAGATGATTAAATGAAAACTGAAAACCGGTTTCCTGTGCATGCATCAAGAGTGAAAACAGTATGAACGAAGCAAGCAGTGTTAACTTTTTCATTGTTCAGTTGGTTGAAGAAGAAAGATAGTAAAAAAGAGTGTATTTAAATTCGTTGCCAACGGTTCTTCGGCTTATTTTTTTTGTACCACAAAGGACACGAAGGTTTTCACCAAGGGCACAAAGAAGAGGTGGAAAATTCAGCAGCAGAAATCTGTATATTTATTCTATAACTGCAATTATGAAGAATACCCTCACTTTGCTGGCAATACTTATCTCTTTTCAGCTTTTTGCACAAGGTCAATTTGTGAAAGGCTATTATGTAAACAGGCAAGCTGATACAGTGAGGGGGCTTATTAAAGATGGCAACTGGTTTGTCAGTCCAAATAAAATTATTTTCAAAATAAATACACAGGGCAGTGAACAAATCATTACCACCGATCAGGCCAACATGTTTGCATTATCAAACGGGGAGTTTTATTATGCTCAGTCGTTCAGCTATACTGAAATTCCTGATAGGGTTTACACACATCCCGATGAGTTGTTGAAGTTTCAATCGTTTAAAGCAAAAGCGTTTGTAAGAATGCTGCTGAAAGGCAGCATTAACCTGTATAAATATGTTTCCGAAAATACTGTCTCACATTTTCTTATTCAGGAAGGTGAAGCTGAACCTGAAGTATTGGTTCATCAGAAATATATTGTGATGTATGATTCTGTGCCCCGTTCGGCAGCGTACGAAAAGGAAGATCATAAATACAGAATACAACTGATCAAAGCAATGCGAACAGAAGCAGATCTGTATAAGCGGATTGAAACACTGGGTTATTCAGATGCTGATTTAATAAAGCTGATTTCATTGTATAACAAACGACAAAGCTCCGCTTCTGAAAACCTGACGAATAAAACGGATAAAATGCAGTTGTACATCCGGCCAAGAGTTGCAACATCTATCAACAGGAGCAGCAATATTAATTCTTACTACGGTGCATTTGCAGCGGCCGACTTTGTACTGCCCCGAAGTGCCAACCGTTGGGTGTTGTTTGCAGAAGCCGGATATCATTCCATTTCGGTTAATTCTTACAGAACAACTTTCACTGCTGTTGATTCGCTGGTAAAAGAACAGGTGAATTCGTTTGTGATAAATGCAGGCGCAAGGGCATATCTTTTAAAAACGAAGCTCACTCCTTTTGTCAGTATTGGAGGTACTGTGTATTATTCCAACAGGGCCGATAATCGGTTGTATTTTTTTGGCACAGGATTTAGTTTCAACAGACGGCTTGAACTGGATGTTAGTTATAAATTCAAACCCGGTCTCAAGGATCTTAAAAACAACCGCTATAGTTTTATTGATGTATCATTAGCATACAGGTTTCCTGTATCTGCATTCTTTTCGTCGAAATAAATATGGATGTTTAATAACTATGTCGTTGGTCAGCCTCAGGAGACCAAACGACGGCGTGCTTTTTTCTTGAAGACCAACAAAGGCGAGAAAGGCGAAGTTCATTTTGGGGGTTCGTTTTTATTCTGTAACCAAGACTTGCTGAATTTTATTTATTACAAAGTCAATTCCTTTGTCCCAATTTACACCAACTCTGTCAACAAGGGTTGGAGAATATTCATAGATGTCCTTTTTGTTAACACCAGCCCAAATTGGAATAACTAAGTTTTGTGTTTCAATAATTTCTCTTGTAAAAATTGTATTAAATTCTGTCTTAGTCCACCCTGCATTACTCAAAAAATTGGGCGATAATATTAAAATACATTTCTTACATTCTTTTAAACCTTTTTCAATTGATTCTCTCAAGCTGTCTCCCAATTTTAATGAATATTCATCATACCAAATTGGAAGCATTCTTCTCTGCAGCTCATTGGCAATTGGTGTTGCAATTAATTCCTTATCTCTAGTATCATGTGAGATAAAGGCTAGAGGTATTTCTAACTTGCTTCTTTCAGTAGAAAAATTGGAGTCACGGAAATGTAGGAATAAACCTTGTGCTTTGAGGTTTGTTTGAAATTTCAAAAAATCTGGTTCATTTACAATTCCTTCATAGTAAAAGAAAATGCGTCCTGAAAATCTTAATTCTGTTGAAGTTGACTCGGTTTCACCAGGTAATTTTGTCTTAACCTCCACTCCATC
>JALHRP010000011.1 GCA_022841365.1 Chitinophagaceae bacterium
TCGCATCCGCATAAACGGTTGCAACACCTTGCCGGCCGTTATTTATTACCAACGCTGTTTGAAGATTTTCCGCTCGAAGAAATTTTAATTGCAGATACCAGAAAACCTTTTTTGCCTGGCGAGAAATATCATTTCAGTATTTCGCATTGCGGTAATTATGCAGCAGCAGTTGTAAGTTCTGCACAACGGGTTGGTGTGGATATTGAATTGCCTACCGATAAAATTTTTCGCATCAGCCATAAATTTCTAACGCCGCAGGAAAACATGTTTCTCGATGAACAGATGAGTCCTGCGCAACTTCTGCAACTGGCTACTTTATTATGGAGCACCAAAGAATCGATGTTTAAATGGTTTGGTGATGGCGGACTCGATTTCCGTGAACACATGCACATTGAAAACATTGAAGGAAATAATGAAGAAGGAAAACTGATCTGCAGTTTTCAGAAATTTGAACCTATACCGCTTACTGTTCATTATCGTTTCATGGAAGAACTGGTGATGAGTTGGGTGGTTAGTTGAAGAAAGCCGATAGTAGTTAGTCAAGATATTAACAACAGTTTAGTTTTGTTTAGTTTAGCAAAACCGATAAACAGATCTTTAGCGCTTTCTAAGTGGAAAGAGAAAGTCAATCCCTCCATAAAAAAGGATGTTACTGTTTGTATTGAGATAATATTTTAAAGTTGATCGGTTATGGAAAAACGGGCTAAACAACAATCGGACATCATGCTTTTTAAATGGATAATATGCAATTGATGCAAAGCCAGCCACTGAAAGATTACTGTTTGTAAAAGTGTAAGGTGTGCACCCGGCACCAATTTCTAACTTTGAAGATTTGGTAAAGCTATAATGGAATCCTACCGGAAAAGAAAGAAACAGAGCCCCTCCGTCACGACCGGGTATTGGACCCAACCCACCAATACCACCTCGAAAAAAAAGACCGTTATTGTAGCTACTCCTGATAATTTTTTTCTGATAATTGATACTGCCACCAAAACCAGGACCACCCAGTTCCAAAAAAACAGAGTGATTATTTTGCACATCAGTTAATTCCTGAGATTTAACACTGACAAAATGAATTAAGCAGATAAAAAAAGCGAAAGCTGATTGACTTGTTTTTTTAATTGTTAGCATAAAATAAAGATGCATTCATTACTAAGACTGCTGCTTAGTGTATTTAGAAAATATTCACTTCTTTCTCCAACTTCACGCCAAACTTAGCATATACGCTTTGCAAGATCTCTTCACTTAAATCAAAAATTTCTTTTCCTGTTGCATTGGCGTAATTCACCAGAACCAGCGCCTGCTTTGCATGACAGCCTGCATCGCCTTTGCGGTAACCCTTCCATCCACATTGTTCAATTAACCAACCCGCAGCAAGTTTCACATCGCCGTTCTCTAATGGATAACCAACAATAGCTGGAAATTGCGATTGTAAATTTTGAAATTTCGCTTTTGTAATTTGCGGGTTCTTAAAAAAACTGCCTGCATTACCAATCACTTTGGGATCGGGCAATTTAGAAGAGCGGATATTGATCACTGCCTGCGAAACAGCTGCAACAGATAGTTCTTTAACACCCATTTGCTCCAGCTCCTGATTGATAGCTCCATAGCTTGTATGAAAGACAGGCTGCTTACGAAGTTTATACGTTACACTTAAAATCACAAACTGATTTTTGTATTGCTGCTTAAACACACTTTCTCTGTAACCAAAGGCACAATCTTTATTTGCAAACTTCACAATGGTTTTATCATGAAGATGATATGCTTCCAGTTCTTCAAACACATCTTTGATCTCCACACCATATGCACCAATATTCTGCATAGGACTTGCACCTACATTTCCCGGAATTAAACTCAGATTTTCTACACCACCCCAACCCTGCTGCACACAATATTGTACAAAGCCATTCCAGTTTTCGCCTGCGCCTGCCCGTAAGTAAACAAATTCATAGTCTTCTTTCTGTTGTTCAAAACCCATGATCTCGTTCTTCAATACCAATCCATCCACATCTTTTGTAAACAAAAGGTTACTCCCACCACCAAGAATCATCCGTTGACTGTTGGGTGAAAACTGCTGTACATACGCTAACAACTCCTGCAACTTTTCTGCTGAAGAAAAATCTGCAAATAGTCTGGCCTTTACATCAATGCCGAATGTATTGTATTGCCTCAATGAAATATTTTGATGAACTTGCATACACTGCAAAATAACAATTTATGAACGGACAAACAGCTGTTGTTCTGGGTGCAACAGGATTAATCGGCTCACATGTGCTGGAACAATTACTGCAAGATGATTCATTCACTAAAGTAAAAGCGCTGGTAAGAAGACCTCTTGCATTACAACATCCAAAGCTGGAAGTGATTGTAACTGATTTCAGCAATTATGAACAATATCAAACTAATCTGGGCACAGGTGATTGTATTTTTTCCTGTATTGGCACAACCAACGCAAATGTAAAAGGTGATAAGGCGTTGTACCGTACAATAGACTTTGACATTCCGGTGAATGCAGCAAGATTTGGAAAGGAAGCAGGGTTTCAGCAATTCCTGTTGGTTTCGTCAGTTGGGGCTAATGCAAAGTCCTCCTTTTTTTATACAAGGTTGAAAGGCGAAGTGGAAGATGTGATAGCAGATTTCAATTTCAATAGTTATCATGTTTTTCGTCCTTCATTCTTAGTGGGCGAACGAACAGAACAAAGAATGGGCGAAACAATAGGAACAAATCTTTTCAAACTCTTCAATTTCCTGATTCCATCAAACTACAAAAGCATTACTGGTGAGGCAGTTGCAAAAGCAATGATTAAAGCAGCAAAGAAAGGAAATGAAGGGATGAATTTTTATTACTACAAAGAGATGACAACTATTTAAAGCAAACAATTCATTTACATCTTATCTACATCCGGTATCATCACTACACTTTTAAAATTCGGATGATTATGCAAATGCACCTGTTGTGCAAGAATCATCTCTTTACATTGATGCATCAGTTGTGCATCTTTCGGCAATTTAAAAATCAGCTCCATGATGTATTGATTACGGATGCGGTTCACCACAGGTTCTGCCGGACCAATCATATAATTCGCCAACAGGGGTTTCATATTTTCTGCCACCAGTTGCGATGCAGCTTCTACCACTTCTTTCAACTTATGTTTAAACGTAAGCTGAATGATGCGTGAAAACGGCGGATAAAAAAACTGTCGCCTGCCCTGTATCTCTTCTGCAAAAAAAGATTTGTAATCATGTGCAGCCACATACTTCAGCACCGGGTGATTGGTATTGGCCACCTGAATCATTACTTTTCCCAATGCATCTTTTCGGCCGGCACGGCCACTCACCTGTTCCATTAACTGAAAACCACGTTCGTTTACACGAAAATCGGCAAAGCTTAACAGGCTGTCGGCATCAAGTATGCCCACCAGATTTACATGTTCAAAATCCAAACCCTTTACCACCATCTGAGTACCTACCAACACATCAATCTTTTGCTGTTCAAAATTCTGGATCAACTGATCATGAGCTGTTTTACCACTCACGGTATCATAATCCATTCGTGCAATTTTTGCGTGTGGAATTAATTCCTGCAATTGCTCTTCCACTTTTTCTGTACCAAAATTCTGCTGTATAAAATCATGACTGCCGCAGGCATCACAGATTGTGACAATGGGATAAACTGTGCCGCAATAGTGACACTGCAGTTTATGTTTAAACTTGTGATAGGTTAAACTCACATCGCAATAACGGCAATGCGGAATCCAGCCACAGGCTTTACAAATCTGGTGCGGCGTATAGCCTCTTCTGTTTTGAAACAAGATGACCTGCTTCTTTAATTGCAATGATTCTTCGATGGCTTTTTGCAGCACCGGTGCTATCATTACTTTTTCCTTTGTTTGTTTAAAGAGCGGTTTGGTATCAATTAATTCAATTGAAGGTAATTCACCTTCGCCATAACGTTCATTCAACTCAACCAGACTGTATTTTTCTGTTTGTGTATTGTAATACGTTTCAATAGAAGGTGTGCCACTGCCCAATAATACCTTCGCCCCAAAAACTGTTGCATAATATACAGCTGCATCCCTTGCATTGTAACGTGGAGCAGGTTGTTGTTGTTTATAACTGCTGTCGTGCTCTTCATCACAAACAATTAAACCTAAATCTGCAAACGGAAGAAACAGGGAGCTTCTTGCACCCAACACCACTTTCATTTCTCCACTCTTAATCTTATTCCAGATTTCAATGCGTTCGTTTTGGTTGAACTTGCTGTGATAGATTCCAATGTATCCACCAAAATGTTTTTGCAAACGACGAATGATCTGTGCAGTTAATGCGATCTCCGGCAACAGATACAATACCTGCTTTCCTTTTTTGATATACTCTTCAATGAGTTTGATGTAGAGCA
Organism: Chitinophagaceae bacterium; assembly: GCA_022841365.1. GTDB lineage: Bacteria > Bacteroidota > Bacteroidia > Chitinophagales > Chitinophagaceae > Lacibacter. The sequence continues at coordinate 4,400 of JALHRP010000011.1, forward strand.
ATGTTTTACCACTGCCAGTTACACCATGCAGCAGGCAAACAGGTTTCGCTTCAAACGATTTCCGTATTTCATCCAATGCAGTTTGCTGTGCGGTTGTTAATTCAAAATCAATGGATACATTTCTTGGCAGGTTCTGTAAACGATCTACTGCACGCTTTTCCAGAAACAAAATATTTTTTTCTACCAATCCTTTCAGTTGTGCGTCACTGGCACCGCTCTTTTTCAGTAACGCTGTTTTGCTTACTTCTCCTTCTGTCTTTATCAGGTGCAAGTAGCTGAGCAATAATTCCATTTGTTTTGGTGCACGGCTCCAGTTGTTGAGCAATTCACTCAACTGATCTTCATTGTCGTATTGCGGATTGAGTAAAACGAATGTTTCTTTCTTAGCAGAGTATGTTTCCTTCAATGATTCCCATACAAAACAAACACGCTTTTCAATTAACCTTTTCACCACAGGGTATACATGCGACGTATCAAGGATCTGCTGTACTTCAGGCAACTTCAATTCTTTGCGTATGAGCAATGCTTCTGCAACTAAATACTCATCATGATCGAGTGTAGAAAAATCTTCACCGATCTCTTCGTTATAAACCAAAATGGTTTCACTGCTCAGTTTAAAATGAGCAGGTAATGCAGCCGCCATCACTTCACCTTCCGTACATAAATAATAATCAGCAATCCATTCCCACAACTTTAATTGTTCTTCATGAATAATGGGTTCTACATCCAATACATTCAAAATAAACTTGGGATCAAAAGCAGAAGGCTTGTTGTGATGCAATGTTTTAATCACACCGGCATAACGTTTCTTTCGCAGTTCCACTTCTACACGTACACCAACACGTACCAGCTCCTGCAAACGATCGGGAATACTCCATGTATAATTTTTAGGAAGGGCAAGTGGTATGATGACTTCAGCGTAAAGTAAGCCCCCATCCCCTAAAGGGGTGAACAACTCCGCAGATTTATCTGCACCACTGTTATCATCAACAAATAAATTCATGAACCAATAAAATTAGGGAAGTTAGAGAAGACTCGGACTGTGTATTTACACCCTTTAGGGATGGGGTAACCAGCCCGCTTTATACTCAATCAACTTTTGCTCCATCAAATCATATACTTTTTTCTTCAGTGCTTCCACATCAAAAGGCGTGTAACCTTCGGGAGAAATTTCTTCGAGATAAACAGTGCGGAGCTTACCCGGTGATAAAGCAAAGATGCTGCTCCAGTGCATGCGATCCACTCCATCTAAAAACAACATGGGCTTAATGGGTGTTTGTGTTTCAATGGCTAACCGAAAAGCACCATCATAAAAATCAATCAATGGTTTGTCAGTCATATTAAACGTTCCTTCGGGAGCGATATAAATGGAAATTTCTTTACTCAAGACCGATTTCAACGTCTTTACGCTTCTCGCCCTGTTTTCGGCACTGCCTCTTACAACCGGCACCACCGCTGCTTTGTAGATGATACCAAAAATGGGCACATTGCCTGTTTCTGCTTTTCCCAGAATACGCAACGGCCTGCGAATAGCTTTCAGCATCTGCGGAATATCCATGTAGGAATTATGATTGCTCACAAAAATATAAGGCTGATGCGGTTTGATTTCCTGCTCAACAATTCGTTGATGAAATATACCGATGAGGAACAACCACAGATCGGCCCACCAATGTGCCAGCTGCATCACCACATTGCCTCCGGTTATTTTTCCAAACAACGATCCGATGATCACAAATGGAACAACAAGAAACATGATCAGTACAAACAGGATCATGGCATAGATGGCGTAAATGTATTGTAAGGGCTTTAACACCTCACCCTCCCTAGCTTCGCTACTAACCTACACACTGTTTGGTTACCTCTCCAAAGAGAGATGGAGCGGTGCAGCATACATCTATTGAAAAAATTATCCTTCCACTTCATCTTTATTTCATTAATCATCAAATTATAAAGCTGTAATATCTTATCGGCAATTACAAATTAGCTGGCTTTGTGCAATGCAGCTCTCCCTTTAGGGAGCGGGAGGGGGTTCACTTACAACTCGGGCACTCCCAATCTTCACCTAAATCAATCACTGTTACAATTGTTAAATGCCGTTGCTTTGGTGCAACAATAATCCGTACACGTTGTCGGTCTCTGGATGTTACCCCTTCCAATGCATATTTTGGACCCTGCGCTGCATCCAGTTCACTTTTCTTATAATTGATTTCTGCTTTCTGCACAATTTCTTTTACTTCTTCCTGTGTAATATGCCGGCACTTCATGCGGCAGCGTGCATGTTTGGTAAAATAATATTCAGCAGAAGGATCACGAAAAATTTCCGGATTCGATTTCTGATTATCCGTTCGCTCATCGTTGTTGCGTACATCTGCTGTTCGTCTTTTTTCTTTCTGATTATCTGTTTGGTTGTTGGTGCTGCTGCAACGGCGAAGCATAATCGCCGCAATTAATAACACAAGCAATAAAATATATGGCAGTGCTTTTTTCATGCCCCATCCCTAAAGGGAGTAATTAAATCGGTTGAATTGAAATTGATTTACACTACAATGATAAATAATTTTTGGCCTCATTACCCCCGTCCGACCGATTCATCCGGGCGGGCTTTCTTCTCTCCAAAAGAGAGAAGGCGGTGCTTTACTCTCAATTCCAAACTTCAACTCTCCCATTTCTGCAATCATACAGGAACAAAAAAATGAAACTCTATGCAAAGCTGGCTTTGTGAAATGATGGCTTCCCCTTTTGGGGGAAGTCGGAAGGGGGCGTATCTTTGCCGCCCTCATGGCAGCAGCAAAATCAGTCGCATTTCACACACTCGGTTGTAAACTCAACTACTCCGAAACTTCCACCATCAGTCGCCTGATGGAAAATGAAGGTTTTGAGAAAAAAGAGTTTGATGACCTGGCCGATGTATATGTGATCAACACCTGTTCGGTTACTGATAATGCTGATAAAGAATGTCGACAGCTTGTGCGTCGCATTCAACGTAAATCGCCGGAAAGTTTAGTAGTGATCACTGGTTGTTATGCACAGCTGAAGCCCAAAGAAATTGCTGAAATTCCCGGTGTTGATTTAGTGTTGGGTGCAGCAGAGAAATTCAATATCGCATCGCATATTAAAGAACTGGCAAAGGGTGATAGTGCAAAGATCAGCAGTTGCGAAATTGAAGATGTAAGCGGTTTCAATGCATCGTATTCCATCAACGACCGTACACGTACATTTTTAAAAGTACAGGACGGTTGCGATTATACCTGTTCGTTCTGCACTATTCCGCAGGCACGTGGCAAAAGCAGAAGTGATAATGTGGCGAATGTAATTTCCAACGCCAAAGAAATTGCAGCAGGTGGCAGTAAAGAAATTGTGTTGACGGGTGTAAACCTTGGTGATTTCAGAGGCCCCCTCCAAACCTCCCCCGGAGGGGGAGACTTAGCAAGCCTCCGACTAATAAAAGATCATAACTTTCTATACCTCATTAAAGAATTAGATAAAGTTGAAGGTATTGAACGTTTCCGCATTTCTTCAATTGAACCAAATCTTCTTACAAATGAAATCATTGAATTTGTCAGCAGGAGCAAAAAGTTCATGCCGCATTTTCATATTCCGTTACAAAGCGGAAGCAATACAGTATTAGGTATGATGCGCCGTCGTTACAAGCGTGAACTCTATGCTGAACGTGTTGCATTGATTAAAGAGCTTATGCCGCATTGCTGTATTGGTGTGGATGTGATTGTTGGCTTTCCCGGCGAAACCGATGAACTGTTTCAGGAAACATTTGAGTTTCTGCATTCTCTCGATGTATCGTACCTGCATGTGTTCACTTATTCAGAGCGTGATAACACACATGCATTAACACTCGGGCCTGTTGTGCCGATGACTACCCGTTACGAACGCAACAAAACACTCCGCAACCTTTCTTACATGAAGATGCAATACTTTACACAGCAACATACTGGAGAAACAAGACCGGTGTTGTTTGAAGGACATAGTAAGAACGGCATGATGGAAGGTTATACTGACAACTACATTAAAATCACAACGCCATACAAAGAAGAATGGGTGAATGAGATTGTGGATTGGAAAATATAATTAAAAAGGCTTTCAGATTTGAAAGCCTTTTTTCATATAATGATTTTATTCTTCGTTCTCACTTCAACAACTCCTCCACATTCCGCTGTAAAATCGCTTCCAGTTTCAACTCCACTTCTTTTTCATTCACCATCAAATCCTTCAGCGTTAATTTATTCAGGAGATTGTCGAGTGTGTACTGAATCATTTTCCATAACGAACGGGTGCTGCAATCAACTGAGTTGGTACACAAACGTCCAAGACCGGTATGTGCATCACAAAACTGCTGATCGAACAAACTGCCACCCAAGGTTTTCAACACATCATTGATGATGATCTGATCTGCCGGTTTTGCCAACACATAACCACCTTTGTAACCGGGTGTGCTGTTGATGAAGCCTTCCATACGCAAGGTGCGACAGATCTTTGCCACATGCGGCTCCGTGAGCTTTTCAGCTTCACTCAACTGCGGAATACTCAATCCTTCAACGGGATTAGCCGATGCAATGCGGATGAGGATCCTTATACCGTACTCTTCTGATGAAGTAATTTTCATGCTTTTGATTTTACCACAGAGACACGGAGAACAAAGAGTTCGTCATGTCTGTATGTTTGGTTTTAAAGATGAATTTTTCTTTTTAAATAATTTCTAAATAACAACCACTTCTCTGAGGCCCTGCGTCTCTTTGGTTATTGTTATGCTTGTGTTGCTAATGGATCTATCTGGTATAAATTTTTGAAATAAGTTCTTAACTCTTCACGCTCTTCGTCTGTTGTTTGCTTTGTGCAATGTTCGTTGTAAACGGTGATCAATGCATCAGCAATGGTTCCTGCATCGGTTGTTTCGATCTGGTGACGTTGCAGGTGCAACAATACTTTTCCGTCTTTCAACAACAGCACATTCGGTGAAGAAGGTGTAATACCGTTGAGGTATTTCTCACGGAAATGCACAACCGCTTCTTTTTCCATGCCGGCAAACAAGGTTGCTTTTACATCGGGTACCACATGATTTAAAAAGCTGAGCAATGCGCCGGGCCTGCTTACTCTTGCGCTGCAACCGCATACACTGTTCAGCACAACAAGAATGCTTTTGCCGGGATTACCGCTCAAAACTTTCTCCACATCTTCCACCGTCATCATTTGTTCAAAACCTGCATCCACCAGCTCTTTGCGGTAAGGTGCTGCTATTTGTTCGGGATAGCTGGGACCTTGGTTGCCCATTAAACTATCTAATGAGATCATTGCCATAATTTATTTGTTTCTCACAGATTTCACTGATTTACTCAGATGAAATCTGTTTGTGTGATTGTTATTGTTGCTTAAAGCTCATTGATCAGCAGAAAACGATCTGTGTTTATCTGCGTAATCTGTGAGCAACTCTACATAAATCCCAGTTCAAGTGCCGCCACTTCACTCATCATACTCTTCTCCCACTTCGGTGTCCAGGTGATCATCACATTTACATCGGTAACACCTTCCACTTCTCTTGTTTTCTGATCTACTTCCACCGGTAACGATTGTGCTGCAGGGCAACTGGGTGCTGTCAACGTCATCGTGATGTTGGCATAACCTTTATCGTTGATCTCTATATTATAGATCAATCCAAGATCATAGATATTCACCGGCAACTCGGGGTCAAACACCGTTTGCAGTTTTTCGATGATCTTTTCTTTAATATCTTCTTTATTCATAAGCCTCTCCCTCGTTCCCTCTCCCGTAGAGAGGGAGGCCGAGCTTTTGTTATTTAATTATCAGTTGTAATTAAGCATTTCAGCCTCACCCTCATTCCCTCTCCAAAAGAGAGGGAGGCCAAACTATACTGCACTTATCATCTACATCAACTAAGCATTTCAACTTTTCTGTTCCTTTATCGACTATGCAATTACTCTATATCTCTCATAAGCTGGCTTTGTGACTTGCTAAGCCCCTCCTTCGGAGGGGTTTGGGGAGGCCATTTTTGCTAAATAAACTGTTGCATCTAATTTCATTTGCTTCACCATACTCAGCAAGCCATTGCTTCTTGTTTGGGCCAGGTGTTGCTTCATACCGATCTTATCAATAAAATCAAGCTTTGCGTTAATGATCTCTTTCGGTTCATGTCCGCTCAATACACGAATGAGCATACTCACTAACCCTTTTACGATCACTGCATCACTTTCTGCACGATAATACACTTTTCCATCCTTCAACTCACTTACCATCCATACTGTACTCTGGCAACCTTTGATCTTATTCTCGTCTTTCTTATGTTCATCTTCCAGCGGTTTCAACTTCTTGCCCATGTCAATGATGTACTCATACTTTTCATCCCATGTATCGAACAAGGAAAAATCTTCAACTATTTCTTCTTCTATTTGTGCTATTGATTTCATAAACCTCACCACCCTTCCTCCTCTCCGGCAGAGAGGAGGCGGTGCTTTTAATCTTTAATAAATAATTTTTTCTTCCACATCATCATTCAATCTCTACTCATCAAATATCCGCCACTCAACCATTCATAAAACCATTAAACAAGATAGGGCTGCGACTCGGTAAGCCCCTCCTTCGGAGGGGTTTGGGGAGGTCTCGTTTATCTCAACAACTTAATCGCTTTCTGCAAACCTGCAATCATCACATCAATTTCATCTTTGGTATTGTACATCGCAAAACTTGCTCTTGTAGTTCCGGGAATACCAAAGCGGTTCATCAACGGCTGTGTACAATGATGGCCAGTTCGTACTGCCACACCTTGATTATCCAACAGTATACCTAAGTCCTGCGGATGAACACCCTCCACCACAAATGACGCAACACTTACTTTCTGTTTTGCAGTACCGATCAAACGGATACCATCTATGTTTTGCAATTCTTCTGTTGCGTATTGCAAAAGTTCTTCTTCATGCAAACGGATCTGCTTTTTACCGATGCGTTGAACGAAATCAATTGCAGCTTTCAATGCAACAGTATCTGCAATATTGGGTGTACCCGCTTCGAACTTGTAAGGCAATTCATTCCAGGTTGTTTTTTCAAACGAAACATCTTTGATCATTTCACCACCACCCATGAACGGTGGCATAGCTTCAAGCAATGCTCTCTTACCATACAACACACCAATACCTGTAGGACCATATACTTTGTGCGAACTGATGGCAAAGAAATCACAATCAAGTTCCTGCACATCAATATCCAAATGAACAGTTGATTGTGCCCCATCTAACATTACAATTGCGCCTACCTTATGAGCTGCATCAATGATTTCTTTTACAGGATTGATGGTACCTAATGAATTGGATGCATGCACCACAGAAACCAGCTTCACTTTTTCGTTGAGCAGATTGTGAAATTCATCCATCATCAATTCACCATTATCATCAACAGGAATTACTTTCAACTTTGCACCTGTCATTTCTCCTATCAACTGCCAGGGAACAATATTGCTGTGGTGTTCCATACCACTGATGAGGATCTCGTCACCGGCTTTCAGATTTGTTCTTGCCCATGTGTATGCAACAAGGTTGATACTTTCCGTAACACCTCTTGTGAAAATAATTTCTTCTCGTTGCCTGGCGTTGATGAATTGCTGCACCGTATCTCTTGTTGCTTCATAAGCTGCGGTTGCTTCTTCGGCTAACGAATGAATACCGCGGTGGATATTTGCATTGAAATATTGATAGTAGCTTGTTAATGCGTCAATCACTTCAACAGGTTTCTGTGTAGTGGCTGCATTATCAAAATAAACCAAGGGCTTTCCTTTTACTTCACGATTCAAGATTGGAAAATGCCTTCTCACCTGATCTACATCAAACGCAATATGTAATGTTGTTGCTGACATATGTTTTACCACGGAGGCACAGAGACACAGAGTTAGAAAATCATTCTCTTGATGCCATCCTTTAAAAGATTAACATTAAAATTTATCAAAAGACCTAAACGCTTTTCAGACAGTTTTAAATAAGTCAGTAATTGTGCTTCATGAACCGGAAGAATGTTATCCACTGTTTTCAACTCAACAATCACTTCCTCTTCTACCAATAAATCAATTTTAAAATCCAGTCCAATATTTTCGCCTTTATAGAAAACAGGTAATGCAACCTGCCTCCTTACTGATAATCCTTCATTTATCAACTACTTCATCAAGCAAACCCCATAAACACTTTCAAGCAAACCCGGACCTAATTCTCTATGAACCCGAATTGAGCAATCTACAATCGCTCCGGAAATACTATTCAAACTGTATTCGTTTGTATTCATCCCCGTGTCTTGGTGTCTCTGTGGTTAGTAACTATATTTCAAAATCCAAACGCTCAGAAATGATCTGATCTACATACTGACGGATCGGCTCCAGTTCAATCTTCTCCAATATTTCAATAGCAAATGCATGCAGCAATAAAGCTTTTGCAGCTTTATCACCAATGCCTCTTGATTGCAGATAAAACAATGCTTCTTCGTCCAGTCGGCCGATGGTACAACCGTGAGAACATTTTACATCATCAGCAAAAATTTCTAACTGTGGTTTTGTGTTCACTGTTGCAGTATCACTCAACAGAATATTCTTATTGCTTTGATAAGCGTTTGTCTTTTGTGCGTCCTGACGTACAAAAATCTTACCGTTAAATACAGCTGTTGCCTTTTCATCAATAATGCCTTTGTACAACTCATTGCTTAAACTGTTGGGCATTTTGTTATCAACGATGGTATGATTATCAACATGCGTAGTTCCCTTCACACAATACAAGCCATACATATTGCTTTCGCAACCCGGTGCTTCCAAAATAAAGTTGAGATTGTTGCGGATAACGCCACCATTGAGTGTAATTGTTACTGAATTTACCTTGCTCACTCCTACCTGACGCACATGTGTTGTTTTTACACAACTGCTGTGACTGTCCTCATTCTGAATTTTATATAAATGCACCTGTGCATTTTCTTCCACAACAATTTCAGATATCTTATTGATGAATGAATCACTTGTACCAATCGTTACTTCTTCTTCAACAATCTTCACTTCTGCATTTACTGCTACATGAATCAATGTGCGTGGTTGTGATAATACATTCACCGTTCTTGCATCGTTGATGTAATAGCAATACAATGGATGCTCTACTGATTTGTTTTTCTTTACAGCAATAAACAAGCCCTGGTATGCAAATGCATTGTTCATTGCATTGATCCCATCTTTATGATAACCGGCACTATGTCCAAGATTAGCATCAACAATAATTTTGTATTCAGCTTTCACTGCTTCACTCAAGGGAAGGATCACCAATTCATCAACAGATGAACGGATGTTAGAAAGTTCAGCATGATAAATACCGTTCACAAATACCAACTCATTGGCTGCTTCATGACCGGGCAAACGAAATGCATCTACGTCTTTTGCAGTAACAGCTGTTGCATCAACTGCATACGAAAAATCTTTGTTGAGTACAGCGCTGATACGTGTGTACTTCCACTCTTCGTGCTTCACTGTTGGAATGCCCTGCTCATTAAAGAGCTCTAATCCTTTTTGACTCAAAGCCTTTAATGAACCATTGCCGCTGAATGATTCTTTGCTGAGTTTATCCTGTATTAATTCTTTTAATTCTGACATGGCCTCACCCTCGGTCCCTCTCCGGTAGAGAGGGAGGCCGAGCTTTGTTTTATTTGTTTATCAATTGTAATTCAGCATTTCAACTCTTGAATTTTAATCATCTGTAAGCTTCAATTAATCGGAGGCTTACAAGTCCTCCCCCTTCGGGGGAGTTAGAGGGGGCTTTCTATTTCTTCACCAACCTCTTCTTTAATGAAATCGTATCCTTTTTCTTCCAGCTCAAGTGCTAATTCTTTACCACCTGTTTTTACAATTCGTCCTTTGTAGAGGATGTGTACATAATCAGGAACGATATAATCGAGCAAGCGTTGGTAGTGCGTAATCACCAATGTGGCGTTATCTTTTGATTTAAGTTTGTTTACACCTTCTGCAACAATGCGGAGAGCGTCAATATCCAAACCACTATCTGTTTCATCCAGGATGGCAAACTTTGGTTCAAGCATCGCCATCTGGAAAATTTCGTTACGTTTCTTTTCACCACCACTGAAACCTTCGTTGAGTGAACGGCTTAACAGGCTCTGATCAATTTCAACCAGCTTCATCTTTTCTTTCATCTTCTTCAGAAACTGCACTGCATCCATAGGTTCTTCACCACGATACTTGCGGATTTCATTCACAGCTGTTTTTACAAAATTGGTCGTACTCACACCGGGAATTTCAATCGGGTATTGAAATGCAAGGAACACACCTTCACGTGCTCGATCTTCAGGTGAAAGTTCTAACAGATCTTTTCCTAAGAACTCAACACTGCCGCCGGTTACTTCGTAATCCGAACGACCGGCCAATACAGAAGCCAAGGTTGATTTACCACTACCGTTCGGCCCCATGATGGCATGTACTTCGCCGGGTTTAATATCGAGGTTAATACCTTTTAGGATTTCCTTCTCTTCAATACGAGCTTGTAAATTTTTAATACTTAACATGATTTAGGCCTCTCCCTCGTTCCCTCTCCGGTAGAGAGGGAGGTCGGGCATTTGTTTATATTTATACAATAGTTTTTTACTTTTCATCTGATGAATAAAATTTCATCAGTACAAGTGTGCGACGCAACAAAAATTTCATTTCTGTACTATCGCCGACCAACAAAAAAAGAACTTCAACATTTTATACTGCAACATTTACTTAGAGTGTTAACAGTTCCCCTTTCAGGGGGCGGAGGGGGGCTTACCCCACACTTCCCTCCAATGAAATCGCTAACAGTTTCTGAGCTTCCACAGCAAACTCCATCGGCAATTGATTCATTACCTCTTTGGCAAAACCATTAATGATCAATGCAACAGCTGTTTCAGTATCTAAACCACGTTGATTGCAATAGAATATCTGGTCTTCACCAATTTTTGAAGTTGTTGCTTCATGCTCTACCTGTGCAGTGCTGTTCTTTACTTCAATGTAAGGAAAGGTGTGTGCGCCGCATTTATCACCAAGCAACAAACTATCACATTGTGAAAAGTTACGTGCATTGGTTGCGTTCTTCCCAACCTGCACCAAACCACGATAAGAATTTTGACTGAAGCCTGCAGAAATACCTTTCGATACAATGCGGCTTCTTGTGTTCTTACCAATGTGCATCATCTTTGTACCGGTATCGGCCTGCTGATGATTGTTGGTAACTGCAACTGAATAAAATTCACCTTGACTGTTATCACCTTTTAAAATAACGGAAGGATATTTCCATGTAACTGCACTACCGGTTTCAACCTGCGTCCAGCTGATCTTTGAATTAACACCTGCACAAATACCACGCTTGGTAACGAAGTTGTAAATTCCGCCCTTGCCATCTTTATCGCCGGGGTACCAGTTTTGTACGGTTGAATATTTTACTTCAGCATTATCGAGTGCTACAATTTCAACAACTGCTGCGTGCAATTGATTTTCATCACGCATCGGTGCTGTGCATCCTTCGAGGTAACTTACATAACTGCCTTCTTCGGCAACAATGAGTGTACGTTCAAACTGTCCGGTATTTTCTGCGTTGATACGGAAATAAGTGCTCAATTCCATCGGGCTTTTAACTCCTTTTGGAATATAGCAGAAACTACCGTCGCTAAACACTGCACTGTTTAAGGCAGAAAAATAATTATCGGTCATCGGCACAACAGAACCCAACCATTTTTTTATGAGTTCCGGATGTTCCTGCACCGCTTCGCTCATGCTGCAGAAAATAATGCCGAGCTCTGCCAGTTCTTTTTTAAATGTTGTGGCAATAGAAACTGAATCAATCACCGCATCCACCGCCACATTGCTCAAACGCTTTTGCTCATCCAGCGAAATACCCAGCTTTTCAAACGTGGCCCGCAACTCAGGATCAATTTCATCCAGACTATTCAGCGTTACTTTTTGCTTGGGTGCGCTGTAATATTTGATGCTCTGATAATCGATTTTTGGATACTTCACATTGGCCCACTCAGGCTCGGTCATTTTTAACCAATGACGATAGGCTTTGAGTCGCCACTCCAGCATCCACTCGGGTTCGTTCTTTTTGGCGCTGATGAAACGCACAATGTCTTCGTTCAGTCCGGGAGGTGCCTCGTCGGCTTCAATGTCGGTTACCCAACCATATTTGTACTCACTCAGGGCCGTTTGCTCCAGTGTATTGAGCATCTCACTCATGATTCGCTTTGTTTAATATGTTTACCTAAAATCTTCAACAATTACTATCTATACACAAAAGTACAGATTAATCTATACGAAAAAGTATAGACAGTGTTCGAGATGCGGAAAAATTGGAAAATGGGGAATGGATGTGGGGAAGTAGTGGGCTGGGTCGTGACGCTGGAGCGGCCTGAACCCTTAAGGAATTGGGTATGTTGGAATTAGGAGTTGGGGCTGTGGACTACGAATCTTTGGGCGGCTGCGGTTCCGACTTTTCGCTGTACCTCCGCAACGCTGCGGTGCCGCTGCAATCCGGCAGCCTGTGGAGGTCTCATATTGATTAACGCTTTTTTATGTTCAACTTCAAACTAAAAAAATCTATAGAAACACTTATTTCTTTTTTTGCTCCTTTTCGTCAAAGAAGATCCCTTTTGATTTTATTTTAAAAAATGTAACTGTTTCCGTTGGATATATCTCAGTTGACGTATCCTTTGAGTTATAAAAAAATAAGTACTTATCTGTTTTCCCGATAAAATAAAGACTATCATTAGAAATAAGTTCTTTTGAGTCTCCAATCTTAATAGCCGTTCCACTATATTTTCCTCGTGAGACAGAATCAATGTCGAAAACAGTTTTAAACATAACTGATACAACTAAAAAGTAGAAAAAAATTAAAGCATATGAAAGTTTAGGGGAAAAATTATCTAACAAAACAGATTCGAAAAAAGGTAGTGCTATTATAAGGGAAACAATAGAGATCAATAATTGTTGATGATATTGACGAAAGATAAATAGTAAAACTGTTATGCTTATAATACTTATAAGAACATAAATTACAATAAACCAATCTCTTTTACTTGGCTCATCATTTCTAGTTTCAAGATTTGCTTCTCGTTTAGTAGGCGTAGGAATTAATGGTTCGTTGTACCTAATCGCAGTGTAGAATATGATTGCAATAAACACTATTAATATAAAAACCAAATCTTCGGAAATTAATGCTCCAATCTCAGAAATTCCAATGAAATATTTGATAGGTACATTGTAATTCCCATAATAAAGGATTTGTTTTAGCAATCCTAAGATTAAAACCATTACTGAGAGCAATGGCAAATTGATTTCTAATTTTTCTGTCTTTTTATCTTCCATATTTTGAAATATTAATAAACATAAGACATTAATGATTGCCAATTCAACTAGCCGAGATATAAACCCAATCCAATTTATTATACTTTCTTAAACCCAATCCTCTCCCGTTCATCCCACTTACGGTCTGCCGCTTTTTCATCAAGCAAGTTTTCCATCGCATCGTATATCTGATTAAGTTGTACATCATGCTCGCCAATGCGTTCTTTCAACTCCCGCAACTGCTCCTTTAAATCGCTCTCCTTCAGCAATATTCTCCTGATTTCTACAAATGCCCGCATGATAGCGATATTCATTTGAATGGCCCGGTCAGTTGTTAATATCCCACTTAACATCGCAACTCCTTGTTCAGTAAAGACATAGGGCATGTATTTGCTGTGCTGCCCCCTTCCTTTCTTTAAGGTTGCATTTTGCAACCTTAAAGAACTATCATGGATGTCTAAGGTTTCAACTTGCAACCTTATAGAATCAAATTCTTCCTTTGTTAACTGAAACATGAAATCTTTGGGAAAGCGTTTAATATTCCGTTTTACAGCAAGGTTCAGGAATTTGGTTTCCGCTCCGTACAGGTCTGCCAGATCACGATCCAGCATTACCCGCTCTCCTCTTATTTCATAAATCCGGTTTTGAATACTTCTGATGACTTGCATAGGCAGCTATTTATGAGGTAATATAAAATCAAAAAAGAAAATCTGCAAGCAGGTAAGAGCGAAGCTTAACCCTTCCTTCATCTTTTCATAACCTTCCCGTCATATTTTCTTAACAATCTCCATCTACCATTGCGGCTCAACTAATACACTTACACAATGAGAAAATTCCTTTTGCTAATCGGCAGCGTTTTGCTGTTGAATGCATGTACCAAGCTTGACAGTGAAGAACAGACAGCGTTGCAGACTGCTGAAAGAAAAGAAAAAGAAACTGCATCAACCGGTTTTGCTGCACGTCAGGAATCAACCTCTTTTGCAGAAATCAGCAGCCTTGCAATTGGCGGCGGACAGGGTGCAGCAGAAATCAGCGCATATGATCCTTCAACAAAGAAATTATTTGTAGTAAACAACAGTGCAGGTAACAACCGTATTGAAGTGGTTGATCTTACCAATCCTGCTTCACCGGTTGTTACAGCCAATATCAATATTGCAACTTATGGCGGAGTTGTAAACAGTGTAGATGTAAGTAACGGAACACTGGCTGCAGCAATTGAAGCTATTCCTAAAACAAACAATGGAAAAGTATTGGTTTTTAAAACAACGGATTACAGTGTATTGGCCAATGTAACTGTTGGTGCATTACCGGATATGGTAACATTTTCACCCGATGGAAATTTAATTTTAACTGCAAACGAAGGCGAACCAAATGAGGCTTATACAATTGATCCGGTGGGAACTGTTTCCATAATCAGTGTAAACGAAAATTACAGTGTAACTACTTTAGATTTTAGCGGTTTTGAAAGTCGTGCTGCACAATTAAAAGAAAAAGGTTTTCGCATTTTTGGAAAGAATGCAAGCTTTGCGCAGGATATAGAGCCGGAGTATATTGCTGTTTCAGAAAATTCTAAAAAAGCATGGGTAACCTTACAGGAAAATAATGGCATGGCATTGATAGATTTAAATTCAAAAACCATTACTGATATTTTACCTTTTGGTTTTAAGGATTACAATGCGCCGGGCAATACGATTGATGCAAGTGATGAGGGTGGTACTAACAATCCTGCGTTGGTACCTGTAGTTAATTTTAACAGCTGGCCAGTTTACGGAATGTATATGCCAGATGCAATCGCAGTTCTTCCGAATAATAATGTTCCGTTTGTGTTTACTGCAAATGAAGGCGATCAAAGAGAGTATGCAGGCTTCAATGAAACAGTGAGAGTGGGCAGCTCTGCTGTAACATTAGACCCAACTACATTTACGAATGCACCGTTCCTGAAACAAAATGCAAATCTTGGACGGTTGAACATTACCAATACACTTGGAAGAACAGGTGCCAACGGAGCTTACACCGGTTTATATTCTTTTGGTGCCCGTTCATTTAGTATCTGGCATGGACTTACAGGTGAACTACTTTTCGACAGTAAAGATTTTATTGATAAAAAAGCATTTGAAATGGGTAAATATCCAAACGGAAGAAGTGATGATAAAGGAAGCGAACCCGAAGGTATTACCACAGGTCGTGTTGGAAATAAAAATCTGTTGTTCGTTGGATTAGAAAGAGCAAATGCAGTGATGGTGTTTGATGTCACAAACCCTGTTAAGCCGGCATATTTACAATGGCTCAATACAGGCGTTGGACCTGAAGGGTTGTTATTTGTTTCTGCAGAAAAAAGTCCTAACGGAAAATGCATGTTAATTGTAAGCAGTGAAACCGACGGTTTTATTAAGACCTATACAACATTATAAAGAGAACCACTACTATCACGAAAGCTCCCGTAAAGCGGGAGTTTTTGTTTTTAGTACAGCAAAGCAGCATTGTACAATGTTTTATACTCTTACACGTTTAGTATCAAAATTAATCAGCATGAAATTCATTCAACTAAGTCTGGCAGTAATTGCAGTTGCAGGCATCAGTCTTACTTCCTGTAAAAAGAAAAAGCCCGATGTGCAGGCAGAAAAAACCTGTAAGCTTTCTAAAATTGTTTATTACGATACAGGTGTTGCTACAGACAGCATCAGTTTTGTTTATCAAAATAACATCCCTGTTCGGGCAAACTTTCCGCAAGGCTTTTACTTTACGTTTGAATACAGTGGTGAGCGCATCAGCAAAAGGAGTTATTTTGAAGGCGCTGCCTCACTGAGCGATTATTATGAAACGGCTGTTTACAATTCTGACGGCAGCATTGCAAAAGTTGAAGCATTTGTCCGCACCAACAATACATACACAAAAGACTTTGTGTATGAGTTTACCTATAATGGAGGCAGGTTGCAACGAATGGCTGTTACACAAAATGACGGCAACGGTATTTTTGATCTCATTACAGATTATGTGTACACTTACACAGGAACAAACATTACAAGGACAGTTTATACAGAATACGATCCTGTTAATGGAAACAGCACCGAAACGTTCAATTATACTTACGACGCCATCCCGAACTACTTTGCAAAAACAAAGAATATTTTATTGCTTGATTTTCTTTTTGCAGATTTCGACGGAACTGTTTTGCCCATTATCTTAAGCCAAAACAATGTAACAGGTGTACAGTTTAGCATAGGTACTGCACCTCTGAGTTATACGGCAGATGAAAAACAAAATATGACCAGCTTCAGCATTGCAGGACAATTGCTCTCCAGATATTTCTATCAATGTGATTAATAAAAAAATCCCCCGTTTACTAAGGGGGATTTTTTTTAACAGTTTCGGAACTAAAAAACAATCTCCGGTATATCTCCCTCCACAAACAGTTTACCTGCTGTTTTTGAAACAATCTCATCTACACTAACACCAGGTGCACGTTCAAGTAATTTAAATCCATTGGGCGTAACCTCCAGCACAGCCAGATCACTCACAATTTTTTTCACACATCGTAATCCGGTTAACGGCAATGCACATTGCGGCAATAATTTGCTTTCGCCTTTTGGATTGGTATGCATCATGGCCACAATAATATTTTTTGCACTTGCTACCAGATCCATTGCACCACCCATGCCCTTCACCATCTTACCGGGAATTTTCCAGTTTGCAATATCACCCTGTTCACTCACTTCCATTGCACCAAGTACAGTTAAGTCAACTTTACCAGCACGGATCATTCCAAAGCTCATAGCACTATCAAAGAAAGCAGAGCCGGGTAATGTGGTAATAGTTTGTTTACCTGCATTGATGAGATCAGGATCTTCTTCTCCTTCAAACGGAAATGGTCCCATACCCAGCAATCCATTTTCACTTTGCAGTTCTACATGAATGCCAGCAGGTATATAATTCGCCACCAAGGTTGGAATGCCTATGCCAAGGTTTACATAATAACCATCTTTTAATTCTCCGGCAATGCGTTGTGCGATTTGTTCTTTTGTTAAAGCCATACCCATGTCCCCTAAAGGGGAACTTAGTTTAAATGATTAAAATTAATTTTCAGTCTGACCCAATTTCAAAGTTGCATTTACTCTGCAAGCTACCAGTTCCCCCTTTAGGGTGCGGAGGGGGCTTTTCTTACCGTTCTCTGCTCAATCCGCTTTTCATAATTGGTTCCTTTAAAAATGCGATGCACATAAATGCCCGGTGTATGAATTTCGTTTGGATCTAACACACCGGGTTCAACCAACTCTTCTACTTCTGCAATGGTGATCTTGCCAGCCATTGCCATGAGCGGATTAAAATTACGGGCAGTGTCTTTGTAAATAAGGTTACCCATGGTATCACCTTTCCATGCTTTTACAATAGCATAGTCTGCATCAAATGCATATTCAAGTAGATAATCTTTGCCGTTAAAATTGCGGGTTTCTTTTCCAATGGCTACTTCGGTACCAACACCTGCTGGTGTATAAATGGCAGGCATTCCATATCCTGCAGCCATACAGCGTGTAGCCAATGTTCCTTGCGGAATCAATTCTACTTCCAGTTCTCCACTCAACAACTGGCGTTCAAATTCTGCATTCTCACCTACATAAGAAGAAATCATTTTCTTCACTTGCTTTTGTTGCAGCATCAGTCCAATACCAAAATCATCAACACCGGCATTGTTAGAAATACAGGTGAGATCTTTTGTTCCTTTATTCACTAATGCAGAGATACAGTTTTCGGGAATGCCACATAAACCAAAACCACCAAGCATAAGAGTTGCTCCATTTGGTATATCGTTGATTGCTTCAGCGGCATTTGAAACAACTTTATTCATATGACACAATCGTTTGTACAAAAGTAACGGAAGCAAACGATTTGCAATAAACTGTTACGCCGCTTTTAAATAGTCTTTCAATTCTTCCAATACCACTTTTACAGAATGATCCAGTTCTGCTGCCAGTACTTTCATCTGTGCTTTATCAGCAGGTATAGACAGATCGCTTTTCTCCAGCTCCCGGACTTTGTTTGATACAATTTCTTTTACTCCCAGAATGCTGAGCGTTGTTTTCATATTATGAACTATCTCTTTTAACAGCTCACCATTATTATCTTCAAGAGAATCATGGAGTTTTTTTACTTCACCCGGCAACAGATGCACCGCTTTTAACAACACTTCTTCCACATACTCCTTGCTGCCGCCTGTTATTCGTTGCAGGTATTCAATATTAACCAGTTTCAAATGTTCCGTATCGGTTTGTGCATTCCAGTCGGTATAGTAATCGAGCAGTTCAAATAATTTCTGATCATCTACCGGCTTGGTGAGGTAAGCGTTCATTCCTGCATGAATACTGGCCTGCTGTTCTTCGGGCTGACTGAATGCGCTTAAACCAATCACGGGTGTCTGCAGTTTTAATTCGGCTCTGATCTTACGGGTGGTTTCCATCCCGTTCATTTCGGGCATCTGTACATCCATAAGTACAAAATCGTACTTCTTCTGCTTCAGCATTTGAAGTGCAATTACACCATTGGCTGCCGTTTCAACACGGTACTGATGTTCTTTTAAAATAAAACCAAGCAAATCTCTGTTCATTTCATTATCATCAACCACCAGAATTTCTTTTTGACGTTGATCGGCTGCTGCTATGGGAACCTGCTTTACTTCTGCAGGTGCAGACAACAGCTCGCCTTCGTAAATTTTGTATGGCAATGTGATCTGAAACTTTGTTCCCATTCCCGGTGATGATGCAGCAGTAATAGTACCACCCTGCATTTCAACCAGCTGCTTTACTATGGGCAATCCAAGACCGGTGCCAAAATATTTTTTCGACAATCCGGAATCAACCTGGTAAAACCGTTCAAAAATATAAGGGAGTTTTTTTTCATCAATACCAATGCCTGTATCGGTAATGGTAAACTGTATCCACACTCTGCCTTCTTCTTTTTTGTGTACTGATGTCTGCAGTTTTATATGGCCGCTTTCTGTAAACTTTACTGAGTTACCGGTGAGGTTAACAAGAATCTGCATCAGTTTCTTTTCATCACCTTCCAGCGCAGCAGGAATTTCACCTGAATGATCCATGATAAAACGGAGGTTCTTGCTGTCAGCCCTGTTTTGCATTACATTTTTGAGATTGCTTAATACCTCTTTCAACTGAAACGGCTCGTTTGCAAACTGAATATAACCCGATTCAAGTTTGGAATAATCCAGCACATCATTAATCACTTCCATTAACAGGTTTCCTGAAACCTTCATGGCATAGATCCACTGTTTCATTTCTGTACGATATTCTTTTTTCAATAACAGATTGGTGTAACCAATAATAGAATTTAAGGGTGTTCTTAATTCATGCGTAACATTTGAAATAAACTGATCTTTTACAAGTGATGCTTCATGTTCTTTTTTAACTGCTACAGATAACCGCTCATTCAAACGCCCCGTTTCTACCATTTGATACAATACAAGTAAAGCAATGAGCAACATAAAGATCAGAGAAACGAGATTCCACTTTCGATCCAATACAAGCAGCGCCTTCTTTTGAACAGTAACCGATTGGTTAAGGCTGGCTATTTTTGCATTTAACGTATTTGTGAGTTCCTGTGCACTGTAATTTAATTCAGCCAGATTATTTTTATTTTCTCTTCCATTAATCAATGCCTGCGCTTTTGCTGCGCCACCTGCATTATAAAGTGACAGGATCTCTCTGTTTAAATCAATCCGGTTGCCTGCCTTATGAATAAAAATATTCACCAGATACTTTGGAATATAACCGGCATAACCGTTTTTTACTTCGTTGAGACTTTGTTGAATGAGACTGATGTTTCCTTTATAATGCAATAGTTTTAGTACACTCTTTGTTTGTACATATCCTTCCAGATGAAGATCGCTCTGCGTCATCAGGAACATGGTTTTTTCAACCAGCTGCCTGTATTTTTCATGCTGCAGTACTGAGTCTGTTTTATATGCATGCTCCTGTACTGAATCCAATACTTTAGACTCAATCATGAAATTGAAACCAATACCAACAAATAACACGGTGATAACAACTGCAAATGCAAGAACACGTTTCAGCCTGGGGCGACCTTTAACAGAAGGCACAATTGGTTTCATAGTGTGGATTTTAGAAAGTAAGATTGAAAAATTACGACGATTTCTGATGATTACCAATTACCCTGCTTTGTTTTTCCACCTGTCCATCCTACAAAACTACGTGGGAAAATACGTACGCATTGATTACCTGATCATTCGCCAGCACCAGCGCTGCAATTTGCCTTCAAAATCAAAAGGAGTTGTTGCCTTTGTAATATTAGTGATCACCGATGCCTGTATGAGTGTTTCCTGTAATTCGAAACGCCTTGCATTGGTGCTGAAATAAAGAATGCCGTCGGGTTTCATCATACGCAGTGTCAGGTTAATGAGCTCTGCATGATCCTGCTGTATATCCAGAATGCCGTTCATCTTTTTGCTGTTGCTGAATGTTGGCGGATCCATTATCACCAGATCAAAACTGTTTGGAGTAAGTGTGTGCAGGTATTGTTTTACATCAGCCACTTCAAATTTATATTTCTTATGATCTACCAGAAAATTTGCTTCAAAATTTTTCTTCGCCCAGTCAATGTATGTGTTTGAAAGATCTACCGTCACCACTTCCTCTGCACCACCTGCTGCTGCATGTACGCTGAACGATCCCGTGTATGCAAACAGATTCAGTACTTTTTTTCCTTTAGCTTCACTCATCACCATTTTCCTTGTGGTACGGTGATCGAGAAATAAACCGGTATCCAGATAATCGCTCAGGTTAACTAAAAACTTTAAATCATGTTCATCCACTTCAAAAAAAACTTTTTCTTCACCTGTTTTCTGATATTGCGCCAACCGGTTTGTTTTTCTTCTGCGTTCTTTTGTAAAAATATCTTCACCACTAATATTTAATACCTGAGCAATTACATCAACTGTACCTTCCAGCCAGTCCTGATGTTCCTCTTCCGTTAAATGATGTTTTGCCCGGTATTCACTCAAACACACTTTATCGCCATACACATCAATACTGACAGGAAACTCAGGCAAATCTTTATCGTATAAACGGTAACAGGAAATACCCATTCGTTTGGCCTGTTTACTCCGGTGCTTATACACTTTCGTAAGCCTGTTCTGAAACATTTGTAATTTATCGGAAAGCATGATGATGAGTAATGAATGATGAGTGATAAGTTGTGGCTTTTAATTTGGACATTGGGCTTTGTGTTTTTGGGTTTTATCTATAAGGCCAGCAAACTGCAGCCTCTGATATCGCTGTTATCCATCCTGCCCAGGATTCTGAAACTGCCATCTGCAAATACTTCGCCCACATCATCTGTAGCAATAAAGCAGCAGGAATAAATATTGGCAAGATCAATAATATTGATCGCTCCTTTTCCTGTTGTGCTAATGTGCATTGGATCATCTTCATCTCTTACCAGCACTTTCATCCATGGCGGACAATGAAACAATCCATCACCCGATGAATAAGCCTGACTCAACAACTCCGTCATCCCGTATTCAGAATGAATTGTATTTACAGCAAAACTGTTTTTCAATTGCAGATGGAGTTCTTCTCTTGTAAGTTCTTCCCTTCTGCCTTTCATACCACCCGTTTCAACAATTGTTGTGTTGTAACATTGCAGGTTATACTTCTCAGCAAAATCGAGCAATGCAAAACTCACTCCTATCAACATCGTTTGCTGCCCGTTTGTTTCAAGCAATTTCAATGTTTGATGTAATTGTTCAAATTCATTTAGATAAAAACCATTATTGGGGTGCTGACTTTCATCCATCAGCCGTTTAACCATATATACTAAAGAGGAATGCTTGCGTTCCAGGTAAGCAGGTAACAATCCCAGGAAACACCAGTTTTCAGGATTGCCGTAACGGAGTTCGAAACCATTGAAAAAAGCATCTTCATACAATGCAATGCTTTTTACTGCATGTTTGCTCTGGATGGTTTGGGAAGTACCGCTGCTTTCAAAAATGATCTCAGGCTCAAATTGTGTGGAACAAACCGTATGCGTTTTAAAAAAACTGATGGGTAAAAAAGGCATCCGGGCATCGTTCTTTATCCGATCAAGGTCTGTTTTAAGTGAATTGCAAAATAACCGGTAAACCTCATTCGTTTCATATTGAAATTGAAATGCCGCATATGCAGCCGTACCGAAGTTGGCAGCGTTTACCTCAAAAAGATTGTTAACAAATGAAGGAATCAACTTTTTAGTGCTGTATTAATGCTTAAATTTGAAATAAGAACATCTCGTAATGAAAGCAAAACTATTATTTCTTTTTTTATTTATCGCTGCACTTGCAGCATGTAAGAAAGATAAATATCAAACAAAACCGCAACTGTCGCTCAAAAACGTAAAAGTTGGCGGTATACAGGATGCTGCCGGTACCATTGGTTCTACGGTTGAGTTTGACATTGAAGTAACCGATAAAGAAGGAGATGTGGAAGACAGTATATTTATTGATAAAGTAGATGCTACAGGTATTTGTCCTGCCAATAGTCTCTTGCGGGATGTATACAAGATCCCCAATTATCCAAACGAAAGCAACCAGAAAGTACTTTTTAAAGTGCGGTATGCCACTATTAATGTAGCCGGTTATGGTTTGTTAGGTGGCCCCCGTTGTTCTCCCAGAAAAGACACTTCGTTTTTCCGCTTTGTTGTGTCTGATAAAGCCAATAATAAAAGTGATACACTTTTTACCAGTGCTGTAGCCTTGCCTTTTTAAGGAATGCATGGATGATGCAAACAATTAAACGTTTTTTCTTTTTTCACCATTTTGTAATTGCATTGGGCGCTATTGCACTTTGTGTACAGACCTTACTGTTCTACGGCAATACATCAGGCAATACTCCGTTGCTGCTGTTTATGTTTTTTGCAACCCTGCTCAGTTATAATACACACTTTTTTTTAGCGGCGCAAAAAAGTAATGCAACTGCACAGCATCGATGGTTTCAGCAAACCAGAACGTTTACTCTTCTTTTTAATCTGGCTGCAGCATTCCTGACAATATGGTATTGGTGGCAATTGAAAGAAATCCGATTGTTTATTGGGCTGTCGGTTTTTATTAATGCCTGTTATACTGCCCCGCTTCTCTTAAATAACCCTATCCGTTTGCCAAAACTGCTCACTTATCTTAAAAGTTATTTTATTGGATTCGTTTGGGCATGGGCTACAGTACTCCTACCCGTTCTGTTTCTGCAACATTCATTTGGATTACCGGAAGTACTTCTGTTCATTAACCGCTTATTGCTGGTGGCTGCTGCCACACTGATTTTTGATTACAGAGACAAGCTGCAGGATTTTTCATCAGGCGTTTATACACCGGCCAATAAAATGAATGATCAACAGTTCAGCATTTTTTTTAATGCCAATGTTGTGCTGTATGCCATTTCGGTTTTATTCGTCAGCTACAGTTTTGATCAGCAGCTGTACTTGTTGCAACTGCTCTGCAGCCCCGTGCTGCTGGTTCTGTTTCATCTGTCAAAGAAACAAACCCATGAATATTATTATCTGGGCTGGGTAGATGGCATTTTAATCCTTTCCCCGCTGCTGAGTTTATTCCTGTTGTTTTAATTACATTTGCTAAAACCATGAACGATGGCGAAAGCAGTAAAGAACACAAAGAAAAAATCAATTCTAACAGATAGCTCACTCAACTTTTTAAAGCATTATCACAACACCCATTCACCTGTTGGTTTTGAAACCAGCGGACAGAAAGTATGGCTGGAGTACTTGAAGCCATATGTTGATACGCATTTTTCTGATCCTTACGGTAGCGTTGTAGGTGTAGTTAATCCACAGCACAGTTTTAAAGTAGTGATTGAAGCACATGCCGATGAAATCAGCTGGTTTGTGAATTATATTTCACCTGACGGATTGATTTATTTAAAACGGAATGGTGGTGTTGATCATCAGATTGCTCCGGCAAAACGAGTACTCATTCATGGAAAAAAAGGCATTGTAAAAGCTGTATTTGGATGGCCCGCCATTCATACCCGCCTCAGCAATCCCGATGCTAAAGAACCACAACCAAAAGTGGACAATCTGTTTCTCGATTGCGGAGCAAGAAATAAAAAAGAAGCAGAAGCATTAGGTATAAAAATTGGCTGCGTTGTTACGTATGAAGAAGGTTTTGATGAACTGGCACATGACTATTATATTGCCCGTGCTTTTGATAACCGCATCGGTGGTTTTATGATTGCAGAAGTTGCCAGACTGCTGAAAGAAAATAACAAAAAACTTCCTTACGGCTTGTATGTAGTAAATGCTGTGCAGGAAGAAATTGGTTTACGTGGTGCTGAAATGATTGCCCGACGCATTAAACCCGATGTGGCCATTGTTACAGATGTAACGCATGATACAACCACTCCCATGATCAGTAAAATTATTGAAGGGGATATCAGTTGCGGTAAAGGACCATCTCTTGCTACAGCTCCCGCTGTACATAATAAGTTACTCGATTTTGTAACTGATGTGGCGGAGAAGAAAAAAATTCCGGTGCAATGGCGTTCTTTAAGCCGCAGTACAGGAACCGATACTGATTCATTTGCTTATGCCAATGACGGTTGTCCTTCAGTATTAATCAGCATACCTTTACGTTACATGCATACCACGGTAGAAATGCTGCACAAAAGCGATATTGAAAACACCATTCAGTTGATGTATGAAACATTGCTGGCATTAACGCCCAAAACCAATCTCCGTTATTTATGATGCAGCTCTTATACCTTGATCCCGGCAGCGGAAGCTATTTGATCCAGGTGATCATTGCAGGTGTGCTGGCTGTATTATTTTATTTTAAGAATACCTGGAACTGGATCAAAAGTTTTTTCATTAAAACAGCTCCCAAAAACGAAGAGGAAAAGAATGAATCAAGCGATTAAACCTCATGCTGCTTCATTCCGTGATCCGTCCGGTTTTGTTTATGAAAAGGATGGAATCCTATATAGATTTGTTTCATCTGCATATCAATCAGCATATGACCTGTTACAATCATCCGGACTTGCTGATGAGCTGATCAAACAAAAAAAATTACTTCCGTTTACGGAGATCAATGAAAACCATACCAGCCGTGCTGATTGGTATAAAACACTGCAGCCGCAGTTGCTTCCATTTGTATCGTATGCATGGGAATGGAGTTTTGATCAGTTAAAAGATGCTGCATTAACTACACTATCCATTTGCAGTGCAGCATTGAAAAAGGGTATGATTTTGAAAGATGCCACTCATACCAATATTCAGTTTGTAAATGGAAGGGCCAAATTAATTGATACACTTTCGTTTGAACGCTATACCGAAGGTGAGCCATGGGTAGCTTACCGTCAATTTTGTGAATGCTTTCTCAACCCTTTACTGCTGGCAGCTTACAAAGGAATGGAAGTACATAAACTATTGCTGAGTTATCCCGACGGTGTTCCTGCTGCCTCTACTGCCAATCTGCTTCCGTTTAAAACAAAGTTGAAACCCGTTGTTTACCTGCATGTGCATTTGCATGCAAATCTTTCCGGAAAGGCGGATGTAAGTACAACGAAGCAAACAAAGAAAGTTACGCTGAAAAATATGGAGCAGATCATTCAAAGTCTGCACGATTGTATTTCTTCTCTTACTCTCCCAACGCAACAAACAACCTGGAATAATTATTACGATGAAACCATCCTGAGCGATCAATACCTCTCCGAAAAAAAGAAACTGGTTGCTGCATGGCTTGGTGAGATGAATTATACCTCTGTAATTGATTTGGGTGCAAACGAAGGCGAATTTTCTTTGCTCTGCAAAAAAGAAGCGTTAGTTGTTGCAACAGATTTCGACAGCGCCTGTATCAACTCCTTGTACACAAAATTAAAAGCTGAAAAGCTGCAGCATATTATTCCGTTGATTGTTGATCTTACTTACCCATCTTCATCTTTAGGTTGGGCAAATGCAGAGCGTACAGCTTTTTTCAAACGAAAAACATTTGATCTGGGCTTTGCACTGGCGCTCATCCATCATCTGGCAATTGCTAA
The DNA here is from genome assembly GCA_022841365.1 of Chitinophagaceae bacterium. Lineage (GTDB taxonomy): Bacteria > Bacteroidota > Bacteroidia > Chitinophagales > Chitinophagaceae > Lacibacter. Next base: position 30,791 of record JALHRP010000011.1, read on the forward strand.
GAATATTTCATTTAATCAGATAGCCTTATTCTTCTCAGATATTTGTAATGAACTGATCATAGAGTTTGTGCCGAAAACGGATCCAAAAGTGAAGGGCATGCTGCAATGGAGAAAGGATATTTTTGAACTGTATACTGAGGAACAGTTTGAAAAAAGTTTTGGAGAACATTTTCTGTTGAAAAAGAAAACTGCTGTCCCCGGTTCTGAAAGAACGCTTTATTATTATCAGAAAAAACAGTAAAACCACCTGCGTTTTCTTCATGAAAGAAACAATTCTTAAAAAGCTGCAACAGAAACCATTCTTTCTGGTTTTACTACCCGTCTTTTTTATTTTGCATGGATACAATGAGTTCTTTGGATTTTTTACACTAAAGTTTACCACCCTTCATCTTACTGCCGTTTTATTATTCACTGCAATACTGTACTTAACTGCCTATGTTTATTTCAGGAGCCTGAAAAAAACTGCATTGTTTAGTTTTTGGTTTCTCCTGTTGCTCTTAACCTTTGGTAGTGTACACGACCTGTTGAAAAAAACAGCCCCCGGTTTTTTCAGCAGTTATACATTTCTGCTGCCGTTGATCTTACTTGCAATGATTATACTCATTGTCCGGATCAAAAAAAGCCCTTCACAGTTTTTGCGGACATTCACTTTCCTTAATCTGGTAATGATCATTTTTCTGCTGTATGAATTTGCAGACGGAATTCAACGGTTTATACAGGTTCAAAAAGGAAGCAACTTAATTGACAACCGGTTTACAGCTTTTAAAAATTATAAACCTTTAACAGCTGTTGCAGAAGCTGATAAACCGGATATATATTTTTTGGTATTTGATGGAATGCCTTCAACCAAGGCAATGAAAGCAGCATGGAATTATGATAACAGCTCGTTAGACAGCTTTTTATTGAAAGAGCATTTTTTTATCAGCCATGATTCAAAAAGTAATTACAACCTGACAGTACTCTCTATCAGCAGCACATTAAATATGGACTATACCCCTCCTGTTGATCTTGCACAGGATGAAACCAAAATGTATTTCAAAGCATCCGCATCTATCCTGAAAAATTCTCTTACAGAAATTTTACTGAAAGAAGATTACAGCATTAAACAATACCAACCGGTTTCGTTTAATAATCCGGACTGGAAAGGCGGGTTGTTTTTTACAGACATGCTGTACATGCACTACTTCTATCAAACATTACCCGGTCGTATATACCGTGATCTTGGCTGGCATTTCTTTAAGCGTTTTAAAAATGCAGAAAAAACTTATAACAACAGAAACGCTCTGGCAGAAACCGATTTAAAACAAACACTATCACTGGTTAAAGAGTCCTGCGACACATTGCAACGAAAGCCACAGTTCATTTATGCGCATTTTCGTTTACCGCATGATCCTTATATTTTTGACAGTACAGGAAAAAGAAAGCCCGGCTTATTAACAACAAAGCTCAAGGAAGAAGATCAGCCTAAAGTATTTATTGAGCAGGTTCAATTTGCAAATCTGCTTATTAAAGATCTCACTACGCACATTAAAAGAAATAATAAAAAGAACACAGTCATCATTGTTGAAGGTGATCATGGTTACAGGAATATCTACGGCAAAAAAGGGTATATGATTTTTGACAACTTACATACCATATACTACCCCGATCAAGATTACAAAACCCTGTATCCATCCATCAGTCCGGTAAACAGCTTCCGATCGGTAGTGAACAAATTCTTCCATGCAAATCTGCCAATCTTAAAAGATAGCAGTATTTTCATTCCTTATAACTTACCGGGCGAACAATAAATTTCATGCGTTTACTGTATCAGCAAATAACACATTTTTTTAAAACAAGACCTCTCTTTCTGCTGCTGCTGCCGCTGTTTTTTATTTACAGCGGCTATAATGAGCTGTTTGGATTTTTAAGCTTCCGGTTTGTTGCACTCAACTTTGCTGTATGCGTTGTGTGTATGCTGTTGCTCTTGTTGGTATCATTCCTGTTCCTGAAGTCCCTGACCAAAGCTTCTGTGTTTACTTTTTTCTGCTCACTTTTTTTTCTGGTGTTTGGTTATTTACACGACAGTTTAAAGCAACTCTCTTCAACTGCGTTTTTTACAAAATTCACCATACTGCTGCCTATTTGTGCTTTACTGTTGCTCTTCCTGTTTCTTTATTTAAAAAAACGGAAAAAAGATTTTACAGAATTGCACCTGTTCTTAAATGCATTGTTCTGCATCCTGCTCTTATCTGAAATACCAAACAGTATTAAACGATACCGGCTCGATCAGAGTGTGCACAATCTGATTGACTTTCGCTTCAATGCATTCAACAGTTACCTACCATCTGCACCGTTAGTTGATTCACTAAAGCCTGATATCTATTTTCTGGTGTTTGATGCAATGACATCGTCCAAAGGATTGATGCAGGTGATTGGTAAAAATCATACAGAGCTCGACAGCTTTCTTCACCAGCAGGAATTTTATATTGCTGAAAATGCAAGTGCAAACTACAATTCAACCATCCATTCACTCAGCACTACATTTAATATGGACTATCTCCCAACATGGATAGTTCCGGTTGCCAATGATCCAAAGGCTTTATTCTGGGGTTCTGCATCCATCCTCAACAATTCACTTTTTTCTATTCTGCAAAAAGAAGGTTATGAAACAAAGAGCTATCAACCCATTTCATTCGATAATAAAGACTGGAATGATGAAACCTTTTTCAGCAACCTGAAAAAAAATCATTTCTATTTTAAAACCCTGCCCGGCAGATTAAGTCGTGATCTTTTCTGGAACTACTCAAAAATTGATCTGCCGTTTATCCACCAAAAACAAATACAGTTTATTGAAGATCGTAATCAACAGAAACTGCAATCGTTTAACAGAACAGCAGAGCTGTTGAAAAACTCCTGTTCCACAACAGGAAAGCCAAAGTTTGTGTACAGTCATTTTATGATTCCCCATGAGCAATACATATTCGACAGTACAGGGAAATTAAAATTGCCGCTGCAAACCATTATTCATCGTAAGGAAGAGGATGCGCCTGCTTACTATCAGCAGGTTATTTATGCAGGAAAGGTGATCAAGGAACTTGTTCAACACATTCGTGAGAATAACAAAAAAAATACCGTCATTATTGTTGCAGGTGATCATGGGTACAGAACTGAACAGGGAAATAAAACAGGTTATACGTTCAGCAATCTGCAGGCCATTTATTTTCCCGACAGGCAGTACCAACAGTTGTACGATTCCATTTCACCGGTCAATACCTTCAGGGTGGTACTCAATAAATATTTTAATGCAGGGTTTACTTTGCATGCAGACAGCAGCATACTGGTGAGTTCAAAAAAAGAAACTATCAGGAAATCAGAAAAGATACAGCCAGCTCGTACCCCTTAAGACCGAGGCCGAATATACTTCCCGCTGCTTTACCACTAACATGCGAAAGTTTTCTAAAATCTTCCCGTGCATGTACATTGGAGATATGCACTTCTACCACAGGCGTTTTAATAGCAGCAATGGCATCGCCAATAGCAACTGACGTGTGCGTATAACCACCGGGGTTTAATACAATACCATCATAGTCATAACCAACTCGCTGCAATTCATTGATCAGCTCGCCTTCTATATTGCTTTGGTAATAGCTGAATTCAACAGAAGAGAATTTTGTTTTCAGCTCTTCCAGATATGCTTCAAATGGCTTGTTGCCATAAATATCTGTTTCTCTTTTACCAAGCAGATTTAAGTTAGGACCATTGATGATGGCGATCTTCTTCATAACATAAATATATGAAAAGCCCCGACTTGATGTCAGGGCTTATAACTAATTTAAACTCTTTTGAATCATTTGTATAAAATCATCAAACAGGTAACGGCTGTCGTGTGGGCCGGGCGTGCTTTCCGGGTGATGTTGTACAGAAAATGCAGGACGGTCTTTCAAACGAATTCCTTCAATAGAACCATCGTTGAGATTGATATGTGTGATCTCCACATTCTCTGCTTTACGCACAGCTTCGGGATCAACACCAAAGCCATGGTTCTGTGTGGTGATCTCACACAAACCTGTGATCATATTCTTCACCGGATGATTTAATCCTCTGTGTCCGTGATGCATTTTAAATGTAGGAATATCGTTTGCTAAAGCCAGTAACTGATGCCCCAGACAAATACCAAAGGTTGGTTTCTTTTCGTTGATGATACCTTTTACTGTTTCAATGGCATAGTCCATACTTGCAGGATCGCCGGGACCATTGGAGATAAAATATCCATTTGGATTAAATGCTTTCAGTTCTTCCAGTTTGGTTTTTGCAGGAAATACTTTCAGGTAAGCACCACGATCAACCATGCATTGCAGAATGTTGAGCTTTGTACCATAATCCATCACAGCAATTCGCACTTCAGCTTTTTCATCGCCCATTGTAAATGCTTCTTTGGTACTAACGGTGCTGGCCAGCTCCAGTCCTTCCATTGACGGAACCTTTGCCAACTCTTCTTTCAGTTTTGCTTCGTCTAATATTTCAGATGAAATGATACAGTTCATGGCACCTTTCGTACGCACATGTGATACCAACGCTCTGGTATCTACATGTTCAATAGCTACGATGTTTTGCGATTCGAGGTATTGCTGCAACGAATGATCTGCAAAATATCTTGAATAACGATCTTCGAGATTACGGCCAATCAATCCTTTAATTTTTACACTGCTGCTCTCCACATCTTTTACAAATGTGCCATAGTTCCCCGTGTGCACATTGTTCATAATAATCACCTGACCGGTGTAGCTGGGATCGGTAAATACTTCCTGGTAACCTGTCATGCCGGTGTTGAAACAAATTTCACCGGTGGTGGTTCCAATCTTTCCAAATGCTTTTCCGTAAAAAACATTTCCATCTTCCAGAATCAGGATGGCTGTTTGATTTCCTGTTTGTGTATGTGGTTGTGTCATAATTATGGTGCAAAATAAAAGAGGCAGAACCAAATGTCCTGCCTCTGTATCAAAAACTTTTCAACATGATTATTATTCAGCTGATTTTTCTTCTTTCGTTTCTTCAGCAGCAGGAGCAACAGCTTCATCGGCTTTTGCTTCAACTTTTTTCTTTGCACTACCTGCACGACGTGTTTTCTTAGCAGGAGCAGCAGCTTCACCTTTTCCTTTACCGTAGATTTCGTTGAAATCAACCAGTTCAATCATGGCTTTTTCTGCATTATCACCGGTACGGATACCCAACTTAAGGATACGTGTATAACCACCTGGGCGGCTGGCAATTTTCTCTGCAACCGTGCTAAACAGTTCAGTAACTGCTTCTTTGTTTTGTAAGTAGCTGAACACAATACGACGAGAGTGCGTAGAGTTGTCTTTTGATTTTGTAATGATTGGCTCAATCCAGGTGCGTAACGCTTTTGCCTTTGTTAAGGTAGTTACGATACGTTTGTGCTGGATCAGTTCGATGGCCAGATTTGTCAGTAACGCTTTTCTGTGAGAGGCGGTTCTGCTCAGATTTTTGATTTTGTCTCCGTGACGCATGACTTGTTAATTTGAAGATTTGAAAATTGATGAATTTGAAAATTCATCTCTTCACAAACCCGTTAGTGAATAAGCTATACCGTGTCAGGAATTATAGCTTTTAAAATTTATAAAACTGCTGCCTTTCTTTCCCCTCCCCTCGGGGGAGGATGGGTGGGGCCTTTTAATCAATATTATCCAATCCCATTTTATGAAGATCCATACCAAAGTGTAAGCCTCTTTCGCCTAACACCTGCTCAATTTCAGCCAATGATTTTTGACCGAAGTTGCGGAACTTCATCAGGTCTTCCTGCTCGTACTGTACCAATTCACTTAATGAATTGATCTTAGCAGCTTTTAAGCAGTTGAAAGCACGTACAGAAAGATCGAGGTCTTCCAACGGCGTCTTCAATACCTTACGCAGTTGCAGCATTTGCTCATCAACCACATCTTCTTTCTTCTCTTCCTTATTATCAAACGTGATGTTTTCATCCGTAATGATCATCAGGTGCTGAATCAGAATGCGGCTTGCCTGCTTTACAGCTTCTTCAGGATGAATTGTACCATCAGTTACAACATCCATGATCAGTTTTTCAAAATCTGTACGCTGTTCAACACGGGTGTTTTCAATCAGGTACTTTACATTTTTGATGGGTGTAAAGATGGCATCAGTAGCAATAAAGCCAAATGGTGCATCTTTTGGTTTGTTATCTTCTGCAGGAACATAACCACGACCTTTCGCAATGTTGATTTCAATATCAAGTTTTGAACTTGGATCCATGGTGCAAATAAGCAACTCAGGATTCATTACTTCAAAGCTCTGTGTAGCTTCACCAATATTGGCAGCAGTAAATTCTGTTTTATTCTTCAGGCTCAAAGTGATTTTTTCATGACTTACATCATGTTCCACTTTCTTTTTAAAACGAACCTGTTTCAGGTTCAGGATAATTTCAACCACGTCTTCGCTGATGCCTTTAATGGTTGCAAACTCATGATCGGCTCCCTCAATCTTAATGCCCACAATAGCATAGCCTTCCAGTGAATTTAACAACACACGGCGTAATGCGTTACCAATGGTAACACCGTAGCCTGGTTCAAGCGGACGAAATTCAAACTGTGCTTCGAAATCATTTGCTTTCTGAAGAACAATTTTGTCGGGTTTTACGAAATTCAAAATAGCCATATTGAAGTTTCTGTTTTTATTTGCCCCTATCCCCTAAAGGGGGACAAAAGCGGTTATAAACTTTTGAATATAGTTCAGCTCCCGGTTCCCCCTTCAGGGGGCGGAGGGGGCTTCTTACTTGCTGTACAATTCCACAATCAGTTGCTCCTTGATATTCTCAGGAACACTTTCACGCTCAGGAAATGCAATGAAGGTACCTTTCAGTTCTGCTTCATTCCAGTCTAACCAGCTGAACTTAGGATTTTTTCCTTTTACCATGCCGGTAACAGAAACATTATCCTTGCTCTTATCTTTTAAAGAAATTACATCGCCGGGTTGCAGACTGAAAGAAGGAACGTTTACCACTTCTCCATTTACAGTTACGTGTTTGTGACTAACAAGCTGGCGTGCAGCAGGACGGCTTGGAGCTATACCCAAACGGTAAATTGCATTATCCAAACGTGCTTCCAGCAAACGGATCAGGTTTTCACCTGTAACACCCTTTAAACGGGCAGCTTCATCAAATGTTTTACGGAATTGTTTTTCCAGCAAGCCATAGGTGTATTTGGCTTTTTGCTTTTCACGCAGCTGTAAAGCGTATTCACCTAAAGTTTTACGTTTACGTTGTGCGCCGTGTTGGCCGGGAGGGTTGCTGTTTTTGTTCAACCATTTCCCATTTCCTAAAATTGGCTCACCGAAAATACGGGAGATCTTGGTCTTTGGACCAGTGTAACGTGCCATAGTTTTTATTCATTTACGCTTTTTAGAAACCGGTGAGCTGATCGGTAAAAGCGTTAAAAAATTAATCAGTCACCCTTTGTTAAAATGAATGAATCTTGGCGATTCAAATATGTCTTGCCTTTTCTCCCTTTCAGGAGATCGGGGCTATTAAACTCTTCTCTTCTTCGGAGGACGACAACCATTGTGTGGTAAAGGAGTAACGTCTTTAATCATTGCTACTTCAATACCTGATTGTGCCAAAGCACGGATGGCGCTTTCACGACCGGAACCCGGACCTTTTACAAATACATCAACACGTTTAACACCTGCGTCAAACGCTTTTTTAGCTGCTTCTGCAGATGCTACCTGTGCAGCATAAGGTGTATTTTTCTTGGAACCTTTAAAGCCCATTTTGCCGGCGCTGCTCCAGGAAATAACCTGTCCCTGCTTGTTGGTTAAGCTGATGATAATGTTGTTGAAACTTGCAGTAATGTGTGCATCACCATGTGAATCCACTTTTACTACTCTTTTTTTGGCGGCTGCTTTTGCGCTAACCTGTTGAGATTTTGCCATAATTGAAAACCGAGGTAATCATTTGTTTTAAAATTATCCCGCTTTCAGCGGGACCAGATCAACACTCCATCTGCACCAAACATCTGTAATTGATCTGAAAGAACCGGTGCATATTGTTAAGGCCCAAGTTTCAAAACACAAGGTACAAGCTTAAAACCTGTACCTTGTTTCTTGTGCCGTTAAGCTTATTTCTTAGCTGCTTTCTTCTTACCTGCAACTGTCTTACGTTTACCTTTACGTGTGCGGCTGTTTGTTTTGGTACGCTGACCACGAACGGGTAATCCTTTACGGTGACGTAAGCCACGGTAGCAGGCAATATCAAGCAAACGCTTGATGCTCATTTGCACTTCACTACGCAACTGACCTTCTACCTTAAACTCATTAGTAATGGTGTTACGAATTGCATTCAATTCGTCATCATTCCACTGGTTTACTTTTTTATTCACGTCAATACCTGCTTTTTCCAGGATATAACGGGCAGTAGAAGGACCAATACCATAAATATAGGTAAGTCCTATTTCTCCTCTTTTGTTCTTTGGTAAATCAACACCGGCAATACGAGCCATAACTTATTTTACTTTTATTGTTGTTTGTATCAAATTCCAAAATCCAAATTCCAAAATCCAAATATTCTGCTTGTGATTTGGTTTTTGGGTTTTGAATCTTCAGCAATTATCCCTGACGCTGCTTAAAGCGGGGATTCTTTTTGTTAATGACATACAGGCGGCCTTTTCTGCGTACAATCTTGCAGTCAACGCTGCGCTTTTTAATGGATGCTCTAACTTTCATCGTTTTTTATTTTCTGCGTGAAGCTTTCGGCTTTTGGCGTTCAGCATTATTTATACCTGAAAATGATCCTACCCCTGCTCAAGTCGTACGGACTCATCTCCACTCCTACCTTATCACCGGGAAGAATACGGATGTAATGCATCCTCATTTTTCCTGAGATGGTGGCCAGTATTTCATGTCCGTTTTCAAGCTGTACCCGAAACATAGCATTACTTAATGCTTCTAAAATTTTTCCGTCCTGCTTAATGAGTGCTTGTTTCGCCATACTTTTTGGGGTCGCAAAGATAGGAGGATTTCCGGAAAAGAATACAAAAAAATAAGCCCCGGCAGCAATTTCTAAAAAAAATTACTGAACCGGGGGCAAAAATAGTTTTTTTTCAATGCTTACATGGCATCTGCAGTAAGGTGCACCTTGGTCATTTGCAGATAATAATTCTGTAGCTGATGAACAGAAAGTGGTTGATTTACATGGCGTTTATCTTCTCTGTACCAGAAATGCAGGTTATTGAAATCGTCTTTCTTTTCTAATTGCACCCTGAAAGCTCCTTTCATATATTTAACGGAGCCATTCTCTTCATCCTGGCGCTGAAAGCTTAGTTTTTGCAGCGAACTGTCGTTAAGCGGTATGGGATGAAGGGCTTCGCCTCCGTACCAAAATTCATTTTGTCCGTTGGTGAGTACCTTGGCTAATTTTTGACCCATATTTACTTCCAGCACCTCTCCTTCCATATGAGTACCGTCAAAATCAACCATAACCATATCACCTTCTTTGAGTTCAGAAATTTTTATCATAGCAAAATCGTTTTATGCTTCAATTTAATACATTTTACAATGTTTGCAAACGCTTTCAAAAAAAGGAACGTTTTAGGCCAGACAGGAAAAAGATGGGACTTGCAGGCATTAAATTTGCTCGGGATTGATTAAATTACTGTTTATGATCCAATCTCTTTACAACCAACGGAAAAATTTTACTGCTTTTGTTCTTTCTCTCTTTATACTTTCTTCTTCAACGGGACAGCCAATTATTAATTATCAGCCGGTCATTACCGGACTTTCACAGCCGGTAGACATTGTTAATGCAGGAGATGGCAGCATCCGGATTTTTGTTGTTGAACAGGGCGGTGTAATTAAAGTCTTTAATTCATCGTACACCTTGCTGGGTACTTTTCTTACAGTAACAGGTATTGCTACCGGAGGTGAACAAGGGTTGTTGAGTCTGGCTTTTCATCCCAACTATGAAAGCAACGGTTTTTTTTGGGTGTATTATACCAACGGTGCAGGCGATCTGGAAGTAAGCAGATACAAAGTAAGCAGCGGTAATGCCAACCAGGCCGATGTAAATTCTAAACAGGTTGTGATCACCATTCCACATCCCGGGCAAACGAATCATAATGGAGCTAAGTTGAATTTTGGAAATGATGGATTTCTCTACTTTGCAACAGGTGATGGTGGTGGCGGCGGCGATGCCAACAACAATGCACAAAATGGAAATTCGCTGTTAGGTAAAATGATCCGTATAAATGTTTCCACAGGAACAACTGCTCCTTATTATACAGTACCTGCAGACAATCCATTTGTTTCTAACCCGAATGTGTTGGATGAAATCTGGGCTCTTGGTTTACGCAATCCCTTTCGCTGGAGCTTTGACCGCACAACCAATGACATGTGGATTGGCGATGTAGGTCAGGATGCAAGAGAAGAAATTAATTACAGAGCAGCAGGCAGCACAGGTGGTATTAATTACGGATGGCGTTGTTACGAAGGCAACCTGCCATATAATACAAACGGCTGCCTACCTTCAACCAACTATGTTTTTCCTTTGTACGATTATGTGAATCCAAATCCCGGTGCAGCATCTGTTACGGGCGGTTATGTGTACAGAGGTGCTATGCATGCATCTATGCAGGGCTATTATTTTGCAACAGATATTTACAGTGGCAATCTGTATAAAATAAATACAGCAGGCTTTACCACAACAGTACAAACCGGTTTACAAAATCTGGTTGTGGGTTTTGGTGAAACAGAAAGCGGAGAACTGTTGAATGTTTCATTAAACGGTAGTGCCTATTCAGTTGTGCCCAATACCGCAACTTCAGTAAACGACATCAATAACAACGAACGAAAACCGTTCATTTATCCTTCTGTTATTAATGGAAACAGATTTACAATACAGTTACCTGTTGCATATGAGCAGTTGCAGATTATCAACAGCACAGGTGCAATCATTCAGCAACAAACAATTGCAGGAAGAACAGGTAATACAGAAATTACCTTAACCAGTGTTGCTGCCGGCATGTACACTGTTCGCCTTACAGGAAAAGGAAAAGTATTTACAGGAAAAATTATTGTACTGCAGTAGAAGAAAGGTTTTTTTGTTCTGCATGTTTAGTTGAATTGTGGCCTGGATTTTGCAAAAAATGTGTATTCTGTAACAATGCACATTTATCAAATTTTCATTGCCGTCGTTGTTACCTGTTCGCTTGCAGCATGTACAGGAACAAAAACAGCTGCAACAAAAAAAACTGTTACCCGGAAAATGGTGAATGGTTATCAACTGCAGGTATTAAACACCACCGACAGAAACGAAGCTTTAAAAGCAAAATCATTACTGCTATCAAAATATCCGCAGCAGAAAACATTTCTATTGTTTCAAACGCCTTACTATAAAATACGGTTTGGACATTTTGTAACCCAGACCGAAGCAGTCAATTACCAGAAAAAAATTAAATCACATTTTACCAATGTATTTGTGATACCTGCAAAATTTGAAGTGAAGGTGGAAGAGTAAAACCTCTTGACAACAAAAGAGAGAAAAGAATTTTCAATCCTTTTCTCTCTTTCTTCTTTTTGTTATTCTTATTTCCTACTCAGCCCAACTCATTACATAATTTCCATTTTCAATTTCCAGTGCCTGCTTCGTTAACATCAACGGTCGGAAAGTATCTACCATCACCGCTAACTCTTTGGTTTCTTTTTTACCAATACTTTTTTCAACAGCACCGGGGTGTGGACCATGTGGTATGCCGGCGGGATGCAAGGTGATCATGCCTCTTGTTACATTTTTTCGACTCATAAAATCGCCGTCTATATAATAAATCACTTCATCACTATCAATATTGCTGTGGTTATATGGAGCAGGGATAGCGTTTGGATGATAATCGTATAACCTGGGTACAAAGGAGCAAACTACAAACGCATTAGTTTCAAATGTTTGATGTACAGGTGGCGGCTGATGTACCCGACCGGTGATGGGTTCAAAATCATGAATGGAAAAAATATACGGATAGCAGCAACCATCCCATCCCACAACATCAAACGGATGTGTTCCATAATGCAAACCATATAACATTCCTTTCTTCTTTGCACGGATAAGAAAATCGCCCTGCTCATCATGTGTTTTAAGATCCTGCGGTGTTCTGATATCCCGTTCACAATAAGGCGAATGCTCCATCAACTGTCCAAACTTACTCATATAACGTTTGGGATAACGGAGCGGCGTAAACGATTCAACAATAAACAAACGGTTCTTATCATCATTAAATTCAATCTGATAAATGGTTCCTCTGGGCAACACAATATAATCACCATAACCAAACGGCAATTCACCGTATTGTGTTTTCACCGTACCACTTCCTTCATGTACAAAAATCAACTCATCTGCATCGGTATTTTTATAGAAATAATCTTTTGTTCCGCTGGTTGGTGCAGCCAATACAATATGGCAATCGTTATTAACCAGCACCGGCACACGGCTTTTTAAAAACTCTCCGCCCGGTTTAATATTGAATCCTTCAAAACAACGGTGCTGCAGCATTTTCTCTTCGGCAATAACAGGCGATACGTCTATCTGCGGTTCTGTTTTAATAATCTGTGTGGGAGGATGGCAATGATAGAGCAACGAATAATCATCGCTGAATCCTTCAGTTGAAAATAATTGTTCGCTGTACAATCCACCATCGGGCTTGCGGAACTGTGTATGACGTTTGTGGGGAATCGTTCCCAGTTTATAATAATGCGGCATTTAGCTAATTTGAAAATTTGATGATTTAAAAATGATCAACCGGCAGTATTGCGTTGTTCAGCAGATGTAAACAATCCTCTTTTTCTTTTTTAAGCAACGAGCAAGCGATACAATTCTCAGCTTCGTGAAAGTTCAAGTGTGGCAAGTAAAAAAATATACTTCCAGCTTCTTTTATCAATCCAATATAAAAAGTTGCGGCAAAATGGCATAACCAAATCTACGTAATCTCTCCCAGCTTTACACAGGAATTAAACAGCAGTTTGTAAAAAATACAAATAGCTTTATCTTCCATCAATACTTATTCGTTCAACAGCTTTAAACAACTGCAACCATGCACGCCGGTAATCAATACTCACTGAAAGAATTTATTGTATGGACAAGAAGAGACATTTATGCATTGCTTTTTCTTGCTGCTGTGCCTACCATACTGTTCCAGCTATTCAACTGGCACTGGCTGGCGATTCCATGGGTGCCCATTGCAATGATTGGTACAGCCGCCGCTTTTATTGTTGGTTTTAAAAACACTCAAACCTATAACCGTTTATGGGAAGCCCGTCAAATCTACGGTGCAATTGTAAACAGCAGTCGTTCATGGGGTGTGATGGCCAGAGATTTTGTAAAAGATCCTGCTGCACAAAAAACACTCATCTACCGGCATATTGCATGGCTAACGGCTTTGCGTTTTCAACTGAGAGAATCGAGAAAATGGGAGAACACGGAAAAGAAATATAACATTGAATACAAGCGTTTTTATAAAATACCTGAAAAAGAAAGTAATCTTGAAACAGAGTTAAAAGCATTGATATCTGAAGAAGATGCAACCTATGTGCTGCAGAAAAAAAACCGTGCTACTCAACTCATCAGTTTACAATCGTTGCACCTGAAACAACTGAAAGAAGCGGGCCATATTGAACCTCTGAATTATATTGAGCTCCAGAACATGCTGGTTAACCTGTATGAACAGCAGGGGAAATGTGAACGGATTAAAAACTTTCCCTACCCACGGCAGTTTGCATCCATCAACAAATTTTTCATTGTTCTTTTTATCAGTATTGTGCCCTTTGGTTTATTGAATGAGTTTCAGAAAATGGGCGAACATTATGTGTGGCTCAACATCCCCTTCAGCATCATTGTTTGCTGGGTTTTTTCTTCAATGGAACGTGTGGGTGAAGCAACTGAAAATCCGTTTGAAGGTGGCGCCAACGATGTGCCCATTACAGCACTGAGCCGAACCATAGAAATTGATTTACGGGAAATGCTCGATGAAACAGAACTGCCTCCTGCCTTACAGCCTGTCAACAATATATTAATGTAAACGTTCAGGATACAGCTATTGCTGAAGAAAAAAATCTTACTTCTAAATAATACAGTTTGACACGAATAGGTCTTATTTCCGATACACATGGTTTTTTGGATCCGCAGGTCTTTGATCATTTTAAACAATGTGATGAGATTTGGCATGCAGGTGATTTTGGTGATGAAGAAATTGCAAGGAGATTAAAAGAAGAAAAAAAACTGAAAGGAGTGTTTGGAAATATTGATGGCATTGAACTGCGTTCAGCGTTTCCTGAACAGCTGGTTTTTTATTGTGAAGAAGTAAAAGTAATGATGCGGCATATCGGCGGCTCTCCACCCAACTATAATCCAGAGACCAGAAAAGAATTGCACCTGCATCAGCCCAAACTATTCATCACCGGGCATTCGCATATTTTAAAAGTGATGTATGATGAGAAGATCAATTGCTTGCACATGAACGCCGGTGCAGCAGGAAAACAGGGCTGGCATAAAGTACGTACCATCATCCGCTTTGTTATTGACGGCAGCAATATGAAAGATTGTGAAGTAATTGAACTGGGAAAACGATCCGCCATGCAATGACCATTCAGTCAAACATTGTTGAATAAAAAAGGAGAACAAGTCTGTTCTCCTTTTTTGAATGTTTTACATGCCGGGAAATAATGGTCTTGCAATGGCTTCACGGAAAGGCCAAGGTACAGCAGCAAGAATCAATACGAGTGCTACAAAGTAAAGCCACATGGCGGCAGAATAGCTTGCCAGTTTTGCTTTTTTTCGGGCTACAGTAATGAGGATCACCGCAAGAATCATCATACTGAAATGTTCTACCGCCCAGAAACGCATGGCTGTATTTTTCATTACCTCTCCCATGCCCAGATTCTGAATATTTTTTAAGCCCCATGGACCGGCAATCCATTGGTACAATCCAATTAAAAAGGTTGTATGTGCAGCGATGAGTAACCAAAGACTTGATTTTTTAATGCCGTCTTTTTTGGTGATTGCCTGAAACAGAGCAACAATCAGCAGAATTAAAATAACCCAGCGCAGTACATTATGTAAATGAAGTAATCCTGTGTACATAAGAATTGATGATTTAATATGAAGGAATGATATGAGTACGCAAAGTAAGACCGGGAAAGGAATTCTGCAAAAACAGTTTCAAAAAAAAAGAATTAAATTCATATCTCAAACAGCAACTATGAAACAGCTTTTATCCACACTGGTCTTTTTATGCAGTCTGCAGTTTGCCATTGCACAAAACATACACACTGTGAGCGATACAATTCCTTATAACCTGCAGAATCAATTGCTGCTTCCAAAGATGAAGATTGCAAAAACAGAAAAAGGAACGGTTTACCTGCTGCCGCAGGATCGTATGCCGGTGCTTGTACCAGACAATTCCATGAACTATCATATGCCTGCAAAAAATTTAAACGCAAATTCAACCACACAAATACCCAATCCTTATTATCCTTACAGACAGTTTAACATACAACCAAAACCGGGTTATGATTTTAAAATTGAACCAACCATGCCATTTAAAAAGCGGAGCGACGAAAAAGAAAATTTACGAAAGGATTAAAAAAACGCTCATTCATTGTACTTGCGTTCAGTATTCACTACTCACCATTCACTCATCACTCATTACTCATCACTAATCTAATCACTCCACCCAATCTGCAATAAAAATATTGGTATCTCTTGTACCGCCGTTGTTGCGGTTGCTGCAAAACACAATCTTTTTTCCGTTGGGGCTAAACATGGGGAATGCATCAAAGCCTTTATCACGGCTCACTTTGGTTAAGTTGCTTCCATCTTCATTCATCGTGTACAAATTAAACGGAAAGCCTCGCTTGTATTCGTGATTGCTTGCAAAGATGATGCGTTTGTTATCGGGCATATAAGCCGGTGCCCAATTGGCTTGTCCGAATGTTGAAACCTGTTTTGGGTTTGATCCATCTGCATTGGCAATCCATACTTCCATATTGGTTGGCGCCACTAAACCTTCGGCCAGCAACTCTTTGTATTCTTTTATTTCTGCTTCAGTCTTTGGACGACTTGCACGCCAGATGATTTTTTTTCCATTGGGGCTAAACCATGCACCACCATCATAACCTAACAAATTGGTGATGCGTCTTTCTTTTCCTGTTTTAATATCCATCACATACAAATCAATATCACCATCTTTTGTACTGGTGTACAGCATTTTTTTTCCATCGGGCGAAATAGTTGCTTCAGCATCATATCCTTTGCTCTTTGTCAATTGCTTTACAATTTTTCCATTTAGATCGGCCATGAAAATATCATAGCTGTCGTATAGTGGCCAGATGTATTTGTTGCCATACTTTTTTCTATCCGGCACCGGCGGACAACTATCAGCACCCAAATGTGTGGAAGCATAAATGACATGTTTGCCATCTTTCATAAACGCACCGCAGGTTGTTCTTCCTTTACCAGTACTCACCAGTTTGGGCACAAATTTTTCGCCTGCTTTGGTTGGAATTTTTCCAACATACATCTGATCACAGGGAATCCCTTCTTTAGCATATGTTTTTTGAAAGATGAGCCATTTACCATCATAACTGAAATACGCTTCGGCATTATCACCGCCAAACGTCAACTGCTGCATGTTTTTAAAATGCTGCTCATCGGGATACAAAATGGTATCTGCTGCTATCCGTTCACTGCTAACAACAGCATCTGATTTAGATAAAAAAGAAACGGAAACAACAGCAAGCAAAATAAACAACAGAGATCCTAGAGGTTTCATGACCGGTAATTTTGGTAAATGTATTTTCTAAAAGCGCTGCAAATGTCAGGAAATTGTAAGAACCCTGAGCTGAAAATAATTAGTTTTGCGCCATGCATTTGAAAGCAGCCCTCAGCATCAGTATCATCAGTTTATTTTTTGCAGCCTGTACCAATAACGGAACGGTGAAAAACGAACCCCTTGCAGATACCGCTTCCACAACACCTCAGATCCGTGAGCTGGAAACAAAGCTCAGCACCGATCCCGATGCAGACAGTTTGCGTGAAGGGCTGGTGCAGGAACTGGTGCTAACCAATCAATACGATAAAGCTTTGGCACAAATAGATCAACTGTTGAAAAAAGAACCCAACAGTCCTGCGTATTTGTTTATGAAAGCAGATGCATTGGAAAAGAAAGCTGATACAGCCAGTGCCATCAGTTATTATCAACAGGCAATTAATGCAGCAGGTTTATTTACCGAAGCTCAGTTGCGGCTGGCATCACTGTATGCAGAAACCGGGAATCAAATGGCGGTGAAACTCTGCGACCTGTTGCTGAAAGAACCCACAGCATTAAAAATGCGCAGCGATATTTTATTTGTAAAAGCTGCTTATTACAAAAAAATAAATGATGCAGCTAAAGCCACGGCGCTGTACAACCAGATTATCCGGGAAGACTATACCTATTTAGAAGCTTATATTGAAAAGGGATTGATTTTTTATGACAAGGGGCAATTTGCAGAAGCACATAAACTGTTTGAACGAACCACCAACATCAGTAATCAATTTGCAGATGGTTATTTCTGGATGGCCAAGACAGAAGAGAAGATGAACAAAACTCAAGAGGCGATTGATAATTATAAACGTTCACTTGCATTGGATCAATCTATAACTGAAGCAAAAGATGCATTGAAACGGTTAGGTGTGGTGAAATGATCAATAATGAATGATGAGTGATGTGTGATGAGTAAATGCCCGCCAGAATGAGTAACGTTCGGACAGGCTTAATTACTTAAACCAATAAAAAACAGAAAACTGTTCTCTGTGTTCTTAGAAAACAGGCATGAGGACAACTACAAACTATCAACTACAAACTTTAAATTATTATGCCCATCATTGCTCCATCTCTCCTCTCCGCAAATTTCATCAATCTCCAGGCCGATTGCGATATGCTCAACGCCAGTGAGGCAGATTGGTATCATCTGGATGTGATGGATGGACGTTTTGTTCCCAACATCAGCTTTGGTCCCATGCTCATTGATTTTTTCCGCAAAGCAACCACCAAAGTGTGCGATGTGCATTTAATGATTGAAGAACCGGAAAAATATGCTGAAGCATTTCAAAAAGCAGGAGCCGATATTCTCACTGTTCATTACGAAGCATGCACCCACCTGCACCGCAATATTCAACAGATAAAAGGTTTGGGTATGAAGGCGGGCATTGCCATCAACCCACATACTCCGGTAGAATTATTAAAAGATATTCTGGCAGATATTGATCTGGTTTGTTTAATGAGTGTGAACCCGGGTTTTGGCGGACAATCATTTATCCCCAACACCATCAACAAAATAAAAGACCTGCGAAAGATGATTGATGTGAAAGGATTGAAAGTAGATATTGAAATTGATGGCGGTGTTACGTTAGAGAATGCAAAAAGCATTCTTGATGCAGGGGCAACGGTGTTGGTTGCCGGTAATACGGTTTTTAAATCTGCAAACCCAACAGAAACTATCAGACAATTAAAAAATATAAAGTAAAAGCAGCGGCAGGGGTCCGACAAAAGTCTTTAATGTATGAAATACACCATCACTGCTTTTGCATTACTGATTTTATTTTCATGTAATTATCCATGTGCACCTTCGGATGGTTTGCAAATGGAGCTTATTGGTTTCACCCAACTGGAAGCGGATACGATTTTGCTGAAGAAATTTGAAAAAGGCAGTGCCTTTACAAGAGCCGTTGACAGT
The DNA here is from genome assembly GCA_022841365.1 of Chitinophagaceae bacterium. Lineage (GTDB taxonomy): Bacteria > Bacteroidota > Bacteroidia > Chitinophagales > Chitinophagaceae > Lacibacter. Next base: position 49,556 of record JALHRP010000011.1, read on the forward strand.
TTGATTATTGACAGCAATGTAACCCGTTTCAGGTTGAGTAATGATACATTGCGTATAACATCAACCATCAGCACAACAAATCTTTTAAGCAAATACGATTACATGATCTCCATTCCATCAACCAACTCATTATTTTATATTACAGAGATGAAAGAACCGCAACAGGAAGGTCGAAAATCAAAATATAAGATCATGTGCGGCAACAGTATTCAATCCTGTAAAATAAACGGAACAGAAACGCCCATCCGATTTGATGTGGTCTATCTCAAAAAATAAGTTCATCTTATTCCCGTTATTGCAGAAAGACTTAGTTTTATCCTTCATGAATTCATCCAAAACCTGCTTCCTCATCCTGTTCCTGCTGGCATCTATGTTTTCTTTTGCACAAAAGAAAACTGCCACCGTATCGGGTAAAGTGCTCGATGAAAATGAACAGCCGCTCAGCAAGGTTTCCATTGTGATCCTTGGCCGCAGTGCAGGTGTAACAACAAACGACTCAGGTATATTTAAAATAAAAGTACCGGCCGATAAAGCCTTTGCCCTCATCTTCACCTACAGCTCCTACCGATCTGAACAACGCAATTTTTTTCTGAATGAAAATGAAGAAGAGTACATGGTATTACGGTTAGAAAAAGGTGTAACGGAGTTACAGGAAGTAACAATAAAAGACGATCGCCTGCGTACCGAGTCTTCTTCTTACCGCATCAATCCAAAAAATGCATTGGTGCTGCCATCTGCAACAGGCGGTGTGGAAGCATTGATCAAAATATTTGTAGGCAGTAACAATGAACTCACTTCACAATATTCTGTGCGTGGCGGTAATTATGATGAGAACTTAATTTATGTAAACGATTTTGAAGTGTTTCGTCCATACCTCGTAAGACAAGGTCAGCAGGAAGGATTGAGTTTTATCAATCCTGAAATGGTGCGCTCACTTACTTTTTACAACGGTGGATTTCAATCTAGGTATGGTGATAAAATGAGCAGCGTACTCGACATTCAATACAAACGGCCAAAAGCTTTTGGAGGTTCTGCTTATATTTCTTTGCTGGAGCAGGGTTTGCATTTTGAAGGTGCAACCAGAAATGATAAAGTAAGTTTTGTAATTGGTGCAAGAAACCGCAGCAATCAGAATTTACTCAGCAGTCAGCAAACAAAAGGCAATTACGTTCCATCCAGTAACGATCTGCAGGGATACATCACCTGGCAACCCAATACCAAATGGATGTTTGAAGGCATGACCAATGTGTCGAAAACACAATTCAAACTCAATCCTGAATTCAGCAGTCAAACAGCTTCTGTGTTCTCACCTTTCTTTACCGCCAATCTTGGGTTGGATATTTATTTCGCCGGTGGTGAACGTGATCAGTACAGCACCAATATGTTTGGCATTGCGGCCAATTATCAACCACGAAAAAATCTGAAGTTGAAATGGATGCTGAGTCAGTTCAGCAATAAGGAAGAAGAATCGTTTGATATACAGGGTGCGTATTTATTTGGCGAACGGGATTTCGACAGAAGCCGTGCAAGCTTTGGTTTAATTGTAAATCCGTTGGGTGCAGGTGTATTTCAGAATTATGCACGCAACCGTCTCACCATTCAAATACAAAATGCAACACATAAGGGCAGTGTTGAAAAAGGAAGACATTTTATTCAATGGGGCCATAGTCTTGAACGGCAAACCATCAACGATAAATTAAATGAATGGGAAATGCAGGACAGTGCCGGTTATACTCTTCCTTTTAATCCCAATCAGTTGCAGTTCAGTAAAGTCATTAAATCAAGTGCCGGTTTTTCTTTCTTTCGCACTCATGGTTATGTGCAGGATAATTTTATTCTCAATGATTCACTCAATATGACTTTGCAGGTGGGTGTCCGTTATAATTACAATACGCTCAACAACGAAGTATTGGTACAACCACGCATACAATTTGCTTTTAAACCAAGATGGAAAAAAGATATCATCATCCGTACTGCAGCAGGAGCCTATCATCAGCCACCGTTTTACCGTGAGCTGCGCCGTTATGACGGAACAGTAAATGAAGCAGTGCGTGCACAAAAAAGCTGGCAGGCAGTTGCAGGTATTGATTATAATTTTAAAGGCTGGGGTGCACGACCATTTAAACTGCAGGTAGAAGCTTACTACAAACAGTTGTACGATGTGGTGCCTTATGATGTAGACAATGTGCGTATCCGTTATTTCGGCAGCAACAGCGCAAAGGCTTATGCAACAGGGATTGAAGCGAGACTGTTTGGTGAGCTGGTGAAAGATGCAGAAAGCTGGCTGAGTATTGGTTTGATGCGTACAAGAGAAAACCTTGATAACGATCAATATTATAATTACTCATTAGATTCAAATAACAAACCGGTAGACAGCACATTGATTCAGGGCGGATGGATCAGACGACCAACAGATCGTTTGTTAACTGTTGGTTTGTTTTATCAGGATTATTTAGCGACCAATAAAAATTTTAAATTCTCTATGAACTTATTGTACGGCACCAATCTTCCTTACAATATACCCAACAGTGTGAAGTACCGCAATGCATTAACCATTGACCCCTACATTCGTGTTGATTTTGGATTCAGTGCATTGTTGCTGGATGCAGAACGCAGCAAACGCAGAAGCCGCAATCCTTTCAGGGGCTTTAATAATATTTGGGCAAGTTTAGAAGTGTTTAATGTGATTGATCGTCCGAATACAATTTCTTATTTGCTAATTAAGGATTTCAGCAACACTATTTTTTCAATTCCTAATCGCTTAACACCCAGATTGGTGAATTTTAAGATTGTAGCGAGATGGTAAAACAGTTGGTAGTTTTTAGCTTGTCTGTTGGTAAACAAGTTTGTAGTTTGTAGTTTTCCAAACAGCAGAATGACTATCCCCTCTTTGGAAGGGGGGCAGAGTGTTAAACAAAACAATGACCGTAAGGGGTGGGTCAGCCAACAATGTTGTCAGCCTAATGACTTTAATTCTCCCCAATCCTTTCCTATCTTTACTTCCGTAAATGCTGGAATATGAAAACAACTCTCTCAATCATCATTTGTTTCGTTACTGCTGTAACCGGTTTTGCACAGTCAAATGATCCTTTTCTGGTATTCCCTATTGAGTTAAAATATTTGCAGGCACAGAAAACCAGTCAATCCAATTTACTCAAATGGCTGGCACCCTGCCAAACATCAGAAGCTACTTTCGAAATTCAGCATTCAACAGATAACCGGAATTTTAAAGTATTGGAATCCATCAATGCCGATCAGTTACGCTGCACACAGCCTTTCGATTTTACAGATCTTCAACGCAGGGAAGGAACCAACTATTACCGCATCAGAATGATTACGCCTTCCAATACATTCGCACATTCATTTACCGTTGCAGTGCTCAATGCAGGATCGGGGTTTGAATTAAATGCATTGCTTCCATCATTGGTCAATACAAATGCTGTGCTCAGTATTTCATCTGCAGAAAGTGATCGTCTTCAATTATACATGACCGATCTTACAGGAAAGCGATACAGCATGCAGCAATACCAGGTTCAGTCGGGCACCAATCAAATTCAGCTTCAACTTTCTGCTTTGCCGGCAGGCTCCTATGTATTAACTGCTGTGAATGGTAAAGGAGATCAGCGAACACTCCGCTTTCTGAAACAATAAATTATAAATGGGTCTGCGATTGTTTTGATTAATCTCTGAAAAAATGCAGTAGATTAGTTTTTCAAACCAATTGCTATGCCCAACTCCGCTCCGCTGTATCAGTTCCTGAGAAATGAACAGGAATTTGCAAATGACATTTTTCTTCGTCAGCCGTTTAACGGAGTATACAAGACATGGACCTGGAAAGAAGCGGGAGACGAATGCAGAAGAATGGCAGCTGCATTAAAAACACTCAACCTTCCGGAAAGAAGTCATATCGCCATCTTATCTAAAAACTGTGCGCATTGGATGATGGCCGATATAGCCATTATGATGGCAGGTTGTGTTTCTGTTCCCATTTATCCAACATTAACTGCTGCATCCATCCAACCAATTCTCGATCACAGTGATGCAAAAGCCATCTTCATCGGTAAGCTCGATGATTTTGCTTCGCAGGAAGCAGCTATTCTTCCAAACCTTACACGTATTTCGTTTGATGACTATGGCAGAAAAGACAAACACAACTGGAGTGAACTGATTGCACAGTCTCAGCCATTAACAAATGTATACAACTGGACAGCAGATGAAATCCTCACCATCATTTATACATCGGGTACAACAGGCAAGCCAAAGGGTGTGGTTCATACGGCAGGAAATTTTGATACAGTAATGCATGATGCAATCCGTGAGTTAAGACTGCCCGAACGAAGCTGGTTATTTTCGTATTTACCACTTAGCCATATTGCAGAACGGATTGGCATTGAAATGAACGGTATCTATAATGCATCAGTGATCTCTTTTGCCGAATCAATTGACAGCTTTGCAAAAAATGTAGCAGAGGTTCAGCCTTATGTTTTCTTTGCGGTACCTAGGCTTTGGGGAAAGTTCAGAGAAGGTGTGTTAAAAAAACTGCCGCAAAAGAAATTAGATATCCTGTTATCCATTCCCATCATTAACGGCATCATCAAAAAAAGCATCAAAAAGAAACTCGGCTTATCAAGAGCCACACATATCTACAGTGCCTCTGCTCCTATTGCTGTAGAGTTGTTGAAATGGTTTGCAAGACTCGATATAAAAATTATTCAGGCACTCGGTATGACGGAAGATTGTGTGTATGCCCATTTTGAACGGCCGTATGAATTCAGACATGGCTCCGTAGGAAAACCATTCGCCGGATTAAAAGTAAAAATTACAGAAGAAGGTGAGCTGCGGGTAAAAAGTGATGCCAACACAAAAGGTTATTACAAAGAGCCTGAATTAACGGCAGAGTTATTTGATGAAGATGGTTATTTAAAAACAGGCGATATCTGCGAATATGATCACGACGGTTTTTTATTTGTTACCGGCCGTATTAAAGATCAGTTTAAAACAGATAAAGGAAAATACATTTCACCGGCACCTATTGAAATGAAACTGCTTGCCTGTGCAGATATTGAGCAAACCTGTGTGGCAGGTATGGGCATACCACAACCTATTGCATTGGTAACGCTTTCTGATATTGGCAAACAAAAAACAAAAGAAGAACTGAATCAATCCCTCACCGATCTGCTGAAAGAAGTAAACCAAACACTGGAACATCATGAGCTGCTGGCAAAAGTAGTGATCATGAAAGAAAACTGGACAATTGAGAATGGTCTGCTTACTCCTACCATGAAAGTAAAACGCAATCAGGTAGAAAAAATTCATCAGCAGTTTTATCCGCAATGGTTTAATGAAAAAGGAACGGTGATCAGGGAGTAATTATTTCAACATTTTTTCAAACCGTTTCAGTTCGGTTATTTCCGGCGCAGTAAGTGTTTCATTGTTTTCATACTTTGCTTTGAAAAACAAGATGCGTTTATGTTGGGGATATTTGTTCAGAATGAAATCAATGATTGCTCCAACCGTTTCATCTTTTGTAAACATGGGTGTTGGTGCCGATGCTGCAGCCCTTTCTCTGGTTGGTTTTTTTAAGATAATAGCTTCCAGCGTTGCCAGTTTTCCTTCAGGAACCACCTGTGCTTTCATGGCTTTGTGATACAAGCCTTCCAGTTGCTTTTTACTGAGCCCTCCACGTTCTTCATACTGAAATGCCAGACTGTTGATGAATACAGAATCAGGTCTTGCAGCCTGCATCAGCTGCAACACATCTTTTACTACATCTACATCGGCTTTTTTACGTTGCATGAATTGAAGGATGCATTTGGTGCTGCAAAGATGAACTCTTTCCATCTAACTATGACAGTAAAAAAAACATAAACTTCAATAACATTCATTCATATAAAATAAGGATTCGTTTCTTACAAAAGCTTAACACTTTCCACACGTTGTGAATAAGTAACTTTATGAATATTACTTTACTATAAGTAATATTGAAAACAGATGGAAGGGTTAGAAGTATCACTCAGTAAAGCGATACTTATTGTGAACATGGCGGGTTCTGTAATCTATATTCCGGTACCGGCCGCTAAACTTAAAAAGCATTGACTGAAACAATCATCAACCTCGAAACCGTAAACCCTATTGAGTTCTTCGGTGTTAACAACGGCAAGCTCGACATTCTAAAGAAAAAATTTCCACTCTTAAAAATTCTTTCAAGAGGCACACAGATTAAACTGAGCGGCAGTCCCGAACAGGTAGATCAGGCCAAAGAAAAAATTGATCTGCTCATTGCTTATCTCGAACGCAATGGCCAATTGAGTGAAAATTATTTTGAACAGATTCTTGGTGGCGACGATCAGGAAACCGTGGATGCTTTTGTTGAGCGCAACCCCAGTGAAGTGTTGGTGTTTGGCCCGAATGGCCGCACCGTAAGGGCACGCACACAAAACCAGAAAAAAATGGTGGGTGCAATTGATAAGAATGATATTGTGTTTGCTGTTGGTCCGGCTGGTACAGGTAAAACCTATACGGCTGTTGCATTGGCAGTACGGGCATTAAAAAATAAACTGGTCAAGAAAATTATTTTAACACGCCCTGCAGTAGAAGCAGGTGAGAGTCTTGGTTTTTTACCCGGCGATCTCAAAGAAAAAATTGATCCGTATCTGCGTCCGTTATATGATGCACTGGATGATATGATTCCTGCTGATAAGCTCGGTTACTATATGAGCACAAGAGTGATTGAAATTGCACCCCTTGCTTATATGCGTGGCCGCACATTGGATAATGCATTCATCATTTTGGATGAAGCACAGAACACCACCGATCTGCAGCTGAAGATGTTCCTCACCCGTATTGGTGCCAATGCAAAAGCCATTATCACAGGCGATCTTACACAGGTTGATCTTCCCAAGAACCAACGTAGTGGTTTGGTAAAAGGCATCAACATCCTGAAAAATATTGATGGCATCAGTCATATTGAACTGGATGAAGAAGATGTGGTGCGTCACCGTTTGGTGAAGGCCATTATCAGAGCTTATGATAAAGATCATCAGCAGGATCAGGAACAGAACCCGTACAGAAAATGAGTACTTACACCGCAACATAGACAAATGCAATGAAGCTCATTTGTTATAACAGATCATTGTAACAACCCTGAATGAGCATAATTGCACAACCCAATCCCGTTTCAATGTTGAGACGGGATTTTTTTATGGAGAGGAATAGAGTCACAGATGATACTGATTGAACAGATTTTCGCAGATTGGCTTAGAAATCTGTTTCGTCCTCCAAATCTGTAACATCAGTGTTTCTATTGTATCGTTAAAACTGGTTTACAATTCAATCCCTTTTGTACATTTGAGCATGATGAAGAAATACGCCACCCTGTTCATAACTGTATTTAGTTTCTATGCCTGCAATCAGGAACGTGAACGTCCAACAGATGCATTTGATACAGCCCGTGAATTCATTGAAAGCTCTCTAAAAGGAGATTATGACTGGGCAAGAAAGTTGATGCTACAAGACAGTGTGAATTTGTATGAGCTGGATATAATTGAAAAAAAATATAAAACTGAAATGAGTGCAAAGGATAAAGAAGGTTATAAAAATGCAACCATCAGAATTGTATCAGTTGACAATGTAAGTGACAGTGTGGTTGTAGTTAATTTTTATAATACTTATAAAAAGAAACCAATGCCACTTAAAGTAATTAAGAGAGATGGTTTGTGGCAGGTTGATTTCAATTATACGTTTACGGGGAATCTGTAGGCCCCTTCCTCGTTCCTTCCCCAAAGGAGAAGGAGGCCGGGCATTAGAAATTTAATCTACAGTTACAGCTAAGCATTTTTACTTCAATTCAATTTTGTACAAATAACCATCATGCTTAAAAACTTTCTACTTGTTGGTCTTGGTGGTGCGGCAGGCAGTATGTTGCGTTATGCATTTGCTGTTTGGTTGAAGCATGTATCGTTTCCACTTGCCACCTTTCTTGTAAATATCATCGGAAGTTTTATTATTGGAATTGTGTTTGCCTATGCTTTACGCAATGAATCCTTTGATCTTAACTGGCGTACCTTTCTTGCAGCAGGTCTTTGCGGCGGCTTTACAACATTCTCTGCCTTTTCGCTTGAAAGCCTGCAGTTGCTGCAACAGCAAAGGATCGGTTTATTTTTCTTGTATGTTGTTGGAAGTATTCTCCTGGGGTTGGCTGCTGTATGGCTGGGGTACAGTTTAATGAAATAATGATTTGCAAGTTTACCCACCCCTTAATCCCCTCCCAAGAGGGGAGACCGAGCTTTCTATCAGAAATGTAGCTTCAGTAATTCAGCATTTCAACTTATGAACGAAGGTTGAGCGTTGCTGAACTAACAACTACAAACTACCAACTGAACTATCTTGTTTTTTGGTTTTTTTTCAGGTACTTCGCAGACTGTAACAACACATATTATGTCTACTCCAGGAAAAAAAGATGCGTTAGGAAAAGGAATCCGTTCCCTGCTGCAAAGTATTGATGAAGATCTGAAAACAACCGCCGGACAGTTAAAGCCAACGGTTCAGGAAGCGGTTACAAGTATGCTCCGCATTCCTGTTGCTGATATTGAGATCAACCCCAAACAACCCCGCAAAGATTTTGATGAGCAGGCGCTTAAAGAACTGGCCGAAAGCATCAAAATGCATGATATTGTTCAGCCCATTACCGTTTCACGGATTGCCGGCAACAAATACCGTTTAATTGCAGGTGAAAGAAGATGGCGTGCCAGTAAACTGGCAGGTTTAAAAGATATTCCTGCCTATATCCGCCAGGCCAATGATCAGGAATTACTTGAACTGGCATTGCTCGAAAATCTGCAACGGGAAAATTTAAACGCAGTAGAAATTGCCCTCAGCTATAAACGACTGATGGAAGAATTGAATTATACCCAGGAACAGGTGGCCGAACGGATGGGGAAAGACCGAACCACTGTTACCAATTATATCCGCTTGTTGAAATTACCACCCGATATTCAACTCGCCGTTCGTTCGGGCGAATTAAGCATGGGCCATGCAAGAGCATTGATTAATGTTGATACGGTTGACAGGCAGTTGTATGTGTATCAGCAAATCCGCCAGAAAGCGTTATCTGTTCGCCAAACAGAAGAGCTGGTAAGGCAGATGTACAAATCAACCGATGTTAAAAAATCGGTAAAGAGCGGCCTGCCACAAGCCTTTCAGCGAATTGAAGATAATTTAGCTTCACAGTTCGGCACCAAAGTAAAACTCCACCACAGCAAAAAAGGAAACGGTAGTATTTTTATTGAATACTATTCACTGGAGCAGTTTAACCAGATTCTGAAACAACTGGGTACCGATGTTGAATAACACACTATGAAGTATTTTTTTCTTTTCATTCTGCTTTGTTTTTTTTCTCCGCTGCTGTATGCACAGCAGACAGACACTGTGAAACTGCCGGTTGACAGTGCTGCTTTAAAACCGGCTGCAGCAAAAAAGAAAAAAGAAACCGATACTGTAAAACTGCATTCTCCACGCAAAGCAACCATCCGCTCGGCCATACTTCCGGGCTGGGGACAGGCTTACAATAAAAAATACTGGAAAATTCCCATTGTATATGGAGCACTCGGCACGGCTGCAGGCTTTTTTATTTTCAATGTAAGAGAGTATACGGATGCAAGAAATGCCTATCGTTACAAAGTAGATACCTTCCCCGATAATGATGTACTCATCAAACCAAAATTCCGTCCTGTTGATCCGGAAGGAATCAGACAATACAGAAATGGTGTGCGGCAGAATGTTGATTATTCTGTGCTTGCTTTTTTTATTCTCTGGGGATTAAATGTGGTAGATGCCACGGTAGACGGGCATTTGAAAGCCTTTGAAGTAAATGAAAATTTATCGTTGCAGATAAATCCCTCCTATCTGCCTCAAACACGTCAGGCACAAATTGGTCTGGTATTTACGTTTGGTAAATTCAGGAACACTGCAGGCAGATAATACTTGCTGAAGTATCTTCGCTCAAATTCAAACAACTACAAATGAAACTTGCATTGATCGGTTACGGCAAAATGGGTAAAGCTATACATGAAGTGGCGAAGCAGCGTGGTCATGAAGCTGTGCTGATTATTGATGCAGATAATTTACATGAGCTTACTCCTGAAAATATAAAACAGGCAGATGTTGCCATTGAGTTTACCAGTCCGCATACGGCACTGGCCAATGTATTATTCTGTCTGCAACATTCCGTTCCTGTTGTTTGCGGTTCAACCGGTTGGTTAGAACATTTAGATGAAGCCAAACAAATGGCGCAACAACATTATACCGGATTAATTGTTGCCAGCAACTTCAGCGTAGGCGTTAATATTTTTTTTGAAGTGAATAAACGCCTGGCGCAACTGATGCAGGGCCACGACAATTATGATGTAACGCTCAAAGAAATTCATCACACAGCAAAAAAAGATGCACCCAGCGGCACCGCTATTTCATTGGCCGAACAGGTGCTGGAGCAACTGGGCCGTAAAGAAAAATGGGTGAACGAAGTAGCTGCACATCCAGGCGATTTGTCCATCATCAGCGAACGGATTGATCCTGCCCCCGGCACACATCATGTAAAATACAGTTCTGCTATTGATGATATTGAAATTATCCATACCGCTCACAACCGCACAGGATTTGCAATGGGAGCAGTACTGGCAGCAGAATTTTTAAAAAATAAAACAGGGTTTTTTGGAATGAAAGAAGTGCTTAACTTGTAAGCACCATGCTGCTGCAACCCAAACAACTAACTATACTCCTCATTTTTTTCCTGCATACTTTTCATGGTTTGGCGCAAGACCCAACCATTGACCGGCTTCGTGCTGTTATTTCTTCATCTGCAAAAGATGAAGAGAAATTAACCGCCTATATACAACTCAGCGGTAAACTGAGTCTGATCAGTTTTAACGAAACCATTAAAATAGCAGAACGGGGAATTGAACTGGCATCAAAGCGTAAAGATTCACTTGCTTATGCTGAGCTGAGCCGCAATATGGGAACCGCATACTATTTTAAAGGGGAGTATGAAAAAGCTGCTACACTTTATTTTGATGCCGCCCGTATTTATGAACAGGCAGGCAAAGAACAACCGCTGGCTTACGTCTTTAATGATATTGCCAAACTCTACCGCAAAAACAGAGATTTAAAACGTGCCGGACAAAACTACGAGAAGGCGCTTGCTATTTTCCGCTCACTGAAAGATTCCAGCGGTATACAGATGATTTTAAATGAGAGCGGCGTGGTGTATGAATACCAGGGCGATTATACAGAAGCATTGAAACGTTACAATGCATCGTTACAAATTGCCAAACGCCTCACTGATGAAATAGGAAAAAGCTGGTGCTACAGTTTTATTGCCGGTGTATATGTGCTGCAAAGCGATTATGAATCGGCCGAAAATTACAACCTGCAATCACTTGCCATCCGCCAAAAACTCAACGATACCTTTGCCATCACCCTCAGCTTCTCTGATCTGGGCGTGATGTACAGCGCATGGGGTAAGCCCGAACGGGCCAATTACTATTTTGAACAAAGCAATAAAATTGCAGAACGGATGGGGTATAAAGAACTCCTCTCTAACAACTATGCAGAAATGAGTAAGCTGGCCAATGTAACCGGCAATTATAAAAGTGCACTCGATTACTTTACCTGGCATACCCAGTTAAAAGATTCCATTTTTACTTCACAAAAAAACAGACAGGTAGAAGAGTTAAGCACACTCTATGAAACAAATAAAAAAGAACAGCAGATCCTTGGTCAGCAGTTAACCATTAAGAAACGTAATTCGCTCATTGTTGTTATTCTGGTTATGTCAGCCCTTGCACTGCTGGTGGTGTTTTTATTATACAACCGGTATAAATGGAAACAGAAAACCAATATGCAGATTGAAATTTTAAAACAACAGGAACTGGCTGCAAAATCAATTCTGGAGGCCGAAGAAAAAGAACGGAGCCGCATTGCAAAAGATCTGCACGATGGTGTGGGGCAAATGATGAGTGCAGCACGAATGAACCTGTCTTCGTTTTACAATCAACTGCAGGTAAAAAATAACAGTGAAGATCAATCACTGCTTAATATTATTCAGTTGGTTGATGACAGTTGTAAAGAAGTAAGGGCCGTGAGCCACAGCATGATGCCTGCTGCATTGCTCAGCAAAGGTTTGCCCGATGCGGTAGATGAACTGGTTTCAAAAATAAACGGCACAGCATTGCAGGTGCATTTCCACAGTGAAGGATTTGATACACGTCTTGACTCAAACACCGAAACCATTGTGTACAGGGTCATACAGGAATGTGTAAACAATACCATTAAACATGCAGAAGCTACCGAACTGGATATTGCACTCATTTGCGAAACAGATATTATCAGTGTAACCATTGAAGATAACGGCAAAGGATTTTCATACAACCACAGTCATGAGGAGGAAGAAGGCATCGGTTTAAAAAATATCCGCAGCCGTATTCAATTCCTGAAAGGAACGGTTGATTTTGATACAGCACCCGGCCGGGGAACACTGGTAGCTATTCATATACCACGCAACAGTTCGTTTGTACAATAGAACTTTGTGTGATTCCCGATCCTGTTCACTTTTGAAAACAACTGCACACCCGTGAATACAATGTGCTGCATGTATGCAGCAAGTAAACAACAGAACAGTAAGAACGCATTTTATACATACTTTTAGAAAACCCTTTTGTTCAACCACAACCCGTAAATTAAGAATAAAGCAAAACGGCTTTTTTCTTACATTCGGTTAAAGAGAAACTATATGTCCGTTGAGAAAATAAAACTGGCTATTGTTGACGATCATCAGATAGTAATTGACGGGCTCCATTCCCTGCTGAAAGGGTACGATCAGTTTGAAATTGTACTGGAATCGAACCACCCCGAAACCATACCACAACAACTCCGTAAACAACAGGTTGATATTTTATTAACGGATGTGATGATGCCGGGCATGACGGGCGTTGAACTGGCCCGTCAGGTGAAAAAAGAATTTCCTGACATCCGCATCATTGCCCTCTCTATGAATGGCGAAGGCAGTCTGGTAAACCAGATGATTGATGAAAGCGACATCAGCGGATACCTGCTCAAAAACATCGGACAAACAGAATTCATCAGTGCCTTAAATAAAATTGCAGCAGGCGGTATTTATTTCAGTGATGATGTATTGCAGGAAATGCTGAAAGCAAGTGAACGGAAAAAACAAACGGATGAAGAAGCAAGACTCACTCACCGTGAAGTTGAAATTGTAAGGCTTATTGAAAAAGAATACAGCAACAAAAAAATTGCGGAAGAATTATTCCTGAGTGAACGAACCGTTGAAACGCACAGGAAAAACATCTTCCGCAAAACAAAAACCAATTCGGTAATCGGGTTAATTAAATATGCTTACGAGCACAAACTCATTTAGTACTAACGGATACCGATACCCACCTTTACAACAATTGAGTTAGATGAACCCGGAGAATTGACCCGCTTAATGGCATCGTAATGAATGCTGGCCTGCAGTTTTGAAATATGCAACCCCGCTCCCACATCATAAATAAATCTGGATTCTCTGGCAAGCAGCTCCGCATCTTTTACAAGACCGGTACCCAGGTTACCTGTTACAAAAAACTGTTGCACGGGATAAAACCGTACACCTGCTTTTAACGGAATCATGGTAATATTTCCGTAGTTGTAATAAATTTCGGGATAAGCAGGATCGGCTGCAAAAGACTGGTAACCGATGGTTCCCGTTACATATACATTTGAAGCTACAGCGAAACCGGCCAATCCTTCAACGCCCAGCACGCTCCTGTAACCGTTTCTGAAATCACCCACAGGTGTACCAATAATTAAATTACCGCCAAACAAGGTTTTGCCTTTTTGTGCTTTTACCAATGATGGGCTAAAAAAAATCAGCAGCAGAGAAAACAGAAAAAATTGTTTCATACAATAGTTTTCCATCCATTTGCCAAATCTGTACCAAACTAAAAGCTTCTGAGCTTTTGAATTTTCTTTAACAACCTGTTCAGTCATAAACAGCCGCAAAACTACTTTAATGCAATGCCGAATTTTAACTGAATGCTGGCAGAAGTACCGCTGTTATTTTTGCGTTGCCATGCATCGTAATGCACACTCATTTGTCCCAATAAGAAATGCAGCCCCACCCCTGCATCGTACATAAAATTTGCCTGACGAGATTCCATGGATTCATCTTTCAAAAAACCATAGCCCGCATTACCGGTAATGAAAAGCCGTTTGGTTGCATACACCCGTACACCCGCTTTTAACGGAATCACAGTAATTTTTCCGAACGTGTTAGAACTAACGGGACGGTAAGATGTGTAGCCAACCGTACCCAGAAAGTAAATTTTGCTTACACCAATACCTGCAGATGCTTCAATACCTGTTGCGCCCTTGTAGCCATTTTTAAAATCGCCGTTGGGAAAGCCAAACAGAATATTACCGCCAATAAAGGAGTTGCTCTTTTGTGCGGTTACAGGCAGTACAGTCACCGAACAGAAACAAATAAACAAAGCAAGAATAATTTTTGACATATAAATAGTTTAAATAAAAGTAGCATCTTTACGAGCGGTAGAAATACCCTCTACCACGTAATACTGTTTAATAAAAACCACATGCTTTCTAAAAAAACGCAATATGCTTTTCAGGCACTTTCTTACATGGCACAACAGCCGGGTAACGATCCTATTCTAATTGCCGACATTGCTAAGAAGAAAAAAATACCACTCAAATTTCTGGAGAATATTTTGCTGCTCATGCGTAAGGATGGTATTCTTGAAAGCAAGAAAGGAAAAGGTGGCGGTTATTATTTTAAACTGAAACCAACGCAGATTTCTTTGGCAAGAGTAATCCGTTTACTGGATGGCCCTATTGCTCCGCTCTCCTGTGTGAGTCTGCATTTTTATGAACGCTGCCGCAACTGCGATGAAGCACATTGCGGCCTCCACGACATGATGGTGAAAGTGAGAGACGCCAATTTAAAAATTCTGGAAAAGAAAACCGTTGCCGATATTTCCTGATGCTGAAAACAGTGAGCATACTTGTTAGCGGAAAAGTGCAGGGAGTGTGGTACAGAAAATACACACTGGATAAAGCTGTTGAACTGAACTTAACAGGCTTTGTAAAAAACCTGCCTGATGATACAGTGTATATTGTTGCAACAGGAACAGCAGAACAACTACAAGAACTGGTTACTTGGTGTTGGACGGGCTCTCCAAAAAGCAAAGTTAGTGCTGTTGCTGTGGAAGAAAGGGAGTTGATGGAGTTTGAAGGATTTGGGATTGAGCGGTAAGAGGAATTTGTTTTTTTAAAAGATGTTATTCTGAATACATGACAATTTGTATATATAACTCTTGTGAATCAAAAGAAAACTGTACAAGAAGGTGCGTATATTTATGAGTTGTGTGCAATTAGACTCCACCTCATCTAAGACAACAAAGCGACAAATAACAAGACTTAGTATGACTGAATTTGAAGGACAAATAAAAGCGCTATCTAAATTAATTTACAACTGGAATCTAATTAATGTTGCTTCAAAATCACAACTTGACGACTTTTCGAAGAAACTGCTTAACGCTTTGCTCAAAGAAGAAAATGTCGAAAAACTTAGCCGAATTATTGAAAGTGAGTTATGTGTAACATTTGGACTTTATAGCAATGAGTTTGACTCAAACATTCTGGCAGAACAAATAATACAATGGCAAGACAAATAAATGGAAACAAGAATTGCAACGGGTATTGACACAGAACTTTTTTATTCAATTATCAAATATTTGTCAAAAACTGGATGGGAAGTTTCTGTAGAGTATTCTACCAAAATGTTTGACAAAGGAATTGACTTTGACCTTTATCAGTTAAACAAAAATGGAGAGACAATTCTTTTTGCTTGGACAAATTGGTTTGAGGGTGAAATCAAAACATCAAAAACTCTTATTGACTATATCGAACAACAATTTGATATAAAATTCAAGTTTGGCGAACCAGAGCATTTGAACAAAGAAAATATTGTAGAAGAAATGAAAGAATTGCTCGATTTTAAATAACTGCACACAACATTGGTATTGCCAATAGCGGGGCTTGACATTGGAGCAATCAGCAGCGGTAATTCTGCTGTGCTGTGGTTCGGGGCTCGACGAATAAAGCCCAGCTTTAGTTCTTAATATTTAACTTTATCAAAAATGCCAGGCAGCAGTTCCGGCGGACGAATATAAAATTCCCCACCATCGGCAATACCTGTTCGTTGTAGGAAACCATATCGAACACTCTAATAATTATGGAAAGACAAATTGAAGAAATATGGACTGACTTACACCAAGAATTGAAAAATTTTATTTTCAGTAAGGTAAGAGACATTGACACAAGTGAGGATATTCTGCAAGACGTTTTCTTGAAAATTCACCTTAATATTCATACGCTTTCAGACTGTTCTAAACTTACTTCTTGGGTATATCAAATAACGAGAAACTCTGTGGCTGACCATTACCGTAAAACTAACTTTGAGGTTCAGATTGACGGGCTTGACTTTGCAGAACAAGAAAATGAAGAACCGCTTTACCTTTCGTTAAGCAATTGCATAAATCAAAAAATTAGAAAACTGTCAGAAAAATATAAACAAGCCATATTGCTTACTTATTTCGACAAATATGCTCAAATTACGTTATCCGAAAAATTAAATATATCTTATTCGGGAGCAAAAACAAGAGTGCAAAGGGGCAGAGAAAAATTGAAAGAATTGATTGTGGATTGTCAAAACGTTGAAACTGACAATAACGGCAATATCATTGGATATCAAAATAGCCAAAAATAAATTTGCGTCTTTTTTTCAGTTTCTACGTCCATTGATTGTAAGAATTTTAACAATCTAAATTAAATTTTCAAATGGACAATTTTCAAAAAGTAGAAGTGCAAATCATTAACGCCTTTGTGGACGATAAACAAGGTGGAAATCCAGCAGGCGTTGTTCTAAATGCTGACAACCTAACTAACGAACAAAAATTAAAAATTGCAGCGAAAGTTGGACTTTCTGAAACCGCCTTTGTTTCAAAATCAAAAATTGCGGACTTTAAACTTGATTTTTTTACCCCAACCAGACAAATTGCACATTGCGGACACGCCACCATTGCAACTTTTTCATATTTGTCGCAATTAGGCTTAATCGAAAGTGAACATTCTTCAAAAGAAACGATAGACGGGAAAAGAGAGATTTTAATACAAGGTGACTTAGCATTTATGGAACAAAAGCCCCCTCAGTATTTTGAGGTTCAACAACAAAAGGAAAATATATTAAATTCATTGGGGCTAGTGGAAGATGAAATATTAACCAACGCTACTATTTCAATTGTAAATACAGGAAATTCATTTGCCATAATTCCAGTGAAAAATGAAAACATCTTGAAAAACATAACACCAAACTTTGACTTAATAACTCAAATAAGTGAAGAATTTAATTTAATTGGATTTTATGTTTTTTGTGAGCAAACAATTGACAAAACTAGAGATGTAAATACCAGAATGTTTGCACCAAGATATGGAATTGAAGAAGAAGCAGGAACAGGAATGGCGGCAGGTCCTCTTGCTTGTTATTTGTATGACAAACTTGGACTAAAAAAAGAACGTATTTTAATTCAGCAAGGTTGGTTTATGAATCCACCGTCACAAAGTTTAATCATTGTAGACTTATTATTGGACAATGAAAAAATTACAAAAATTATGGCAGGTGGAAAAGGAATATCAATGAAAACTATGACTATCGAAATCTAAAAATGGCTTCCTACAACAAGGGGTTTGCCTTTGTTGGTATTTCCGAAAAAATCACGCCGAGGTTGTGTCTTTTGACCAACCGCATAATAATTCAATTCTTTCCCGGCACCGTCTCCCATCAAATGAAGATGAACACCTGCACCAAAGCAAAACGGTAAAGGTGCGCAGTAAAAAACAAACAGATCATTTCAATTGATCTCTAAAATAAAATTGCAGCACGCAATGTCCTGCGCAAACTTTTGTACAAATCATTTACTTTTTGCAGGCAGAGACATTGTTGAGAAAACAAAGGAGGTACAATTGTACCTCCTTCTTCTTTTTATAATTTATGTTCCGCCGTTTAATTTTTTGGCTTCGCCGGTGTTGGATAAGCCGGTGGTTTAATGTCCATTGCCGGTAACTTACTCAACTGATCCATCAATTCTTTTACAGCTCGTTCCAGTTGCGGATCACGACCTTCCTGTAATGATCTTGCATCTTGTCGTACTTCAATATCCGGTGGTACACCTTCATTTTCTGCAACCCATTTTCTGTTGATGGGATCGAAAACTGCATTATCCGGTGCCGTTAGTGCACCACCATCCACCAATGAATAATGAACCGATGATTTTACCAAGCCGCCCCATGTACGTGCACCAATCAACAATCCTGCTTTTTGCTGACGGAACGCCCATGGGAAAAAGTCTCCTCCCGATCCCGCCTGTTCATTTATCAACAACACTTTCGGACCAAGAATGCCAGCCGGTAATTTCATGGGTTTACCATTCGGTACTTCGTTGGTGAGTGATGCACGGAGTGTACGTGTCATTAAATCAACCATATAATCATCCAATAAACCACCGCCGTTAAAACGTTCGTCAATAACAGCACCCAGTTTATCCTGTTGCGCAAAATAGTATCGGTTAAAACTTACAAAGCCACCACCGCCTGTGTTGGGCACCCACACATAAGCCAACTTGCCACCCGACAAACTATCAACCAATCGTCGGTTATCTTCTACCCACACACGTTGACGCAATGCATTTTCATTCCGCAATGGTTTTACAATTTCTTTCCAATGTCCTTCGAATACAGGTTTGCTGTTGATGTGCAACACTGTTTGTACATCTGCTGTTCCATCCAATGCTTTGTATGGATCATCGCTTGCAGTCAATTCTTTTCCATTGATACCAACGAGATAATATCCGTTTTCCATTTTTATTCCGGGACGATCAAGCGGACTGCTTAATCCGGGATTCCAACTTTCGGTATTGTAGATGCGTGTAATTTTCCATCGTCCGTTTTCGGCTGCAAGATCTGCACCGAGTAAACCTACACTTGGGCTTTCCACTTCGGGAAAGTCGCCGCCGAAAACAAAACTATGCCCTACACTTAATTCACCATTTACCTGATCGAGAATATAGGTTAGATCAGCTCTGTGTTTGATGTACGGAACAAGTGGTGCATAACGCTGATAAACTTCGTTCCAGTTACGGCCATGCATATTGGGATCGTAGAAATAATCACGCTCATAACGCCATGCTTCTTCAAACATTTGTTTCCACTCTTCACCACGATCGAGTTGCATGCGCAGATCGGTCTTCAGAATTTTTCCATCATTTCCATTGGGGCCACCGGTGTTGATCACTTTCCATACACCCATTACATTGGCCAGCATTTTCTTTCCATCGGTTGAAACCGTTACCCCATTTGCACCAGTTAAAAATTCTTTTGCTTCTTTTGATTCAAGTGTGAACTTATGTAATACACCAGGCCGGTTTGGTACACGTTCGTTGATAAACACTGTACCTGCAGGTCCTGCAATTACATCAAAATAATTTCGTTTCGGAATCGGCAATGGAATAGTGCGTCGTTCGATTGTATCAAAATCAATCATCACTGCTTTATCTTCTTTTGGTTTATCTGTTGCAGGTTTCGGTTCTTCCTTTGCTTTCTCTTTTGGTTTTTCTTCCGGCTTTGCATCAGTTTTCACTTCCGGTTTTTGTTCGGGCTTCACTTCTTCTTCATCGCTTGTTGGTTTAAACGGCGATTGATCACTCTTGCGCAAATTGATGACATACGCTTCATATTCCGGTCGTGCATTTTGTGAACTGGTATTGGCCCAGCCACTGCCCAATGCTAATTCAGTACTTGCTAAAAAGTAAAGATGTTTATTGTCTCTATCCCATGCCGGACAAAACGCATCGGCAAAACTGTTGGTGAGCGATTGAACCGTTTTTGTTTTTACATTGTACACTTTAATACTACGCAACATGTTCACGCCGGTTTTGCAATAAGCCAGCCACTGTCCATCCGGACTCCAGGTAAGACCCATTCCTCCACGTTCAATATTTATACCACCCACATCGGCGGTAGTAACATTACCACTTGCCAATTCCACAATACGTAAACGCAGATCATCATCTGCAAACGCAATGTATTTTCCATCGGGACTCCAGGTTGGTTCCCACGCCATGTTCGATTCGCCAATGGAGATGCTGCGGGTTTTGCCCATGCCATCCTGTGGCGCCAGCATTAATGCATATCCTTTTCCACCTGCATCAGAAAACCACGCCACTTCATTACCAAGTGGCGACCAAAGTGGTGCCCGGTCGGCCGTACCGGAACTTTGAGTGATGTTGCGTACATCACCATTCTCAGCAGGCACGGTAAAAATTTCACCTCTTGCTTCAACAATGGCACGCTTGCCTGTTGGTGAAAGTGATGCCCACGAAATACGACGGCCCACATTTTCCCAACGTGGTGCCGACCATGGGAAATCGCCTACCACAGTAATGTCGAGTTGTTTTTGATTGCTGCCATTCAAATCAATACGATGCAACCAGCCTTCCCGTTCGTAAACTAACGTAGAGCCATAGCCGCTCAACCATTTTACATCAGCTCCTGTAAACTTTGTTACCTGTGTAAGTGTACTGGCTCCGGGTGTGTAACTCCAGATATTTGAAACGCCACCGCTGCGGTCGCTCATGAAATAAATTTTATCGCCCAACCATAATGGCTGCAGATCGGTGCTGCGATCATTGGGTAATAATGTTTCGCTGTAGTCAGCAAGATTGAGAATAATGAGCGGCGTGTTTTGTCCGCCACGGTACGCCCTCCATTCCACATCCCAGCGATCCATTTTATCAACCACCAATCGTTTACCATCAGGCGCATAACTGGCATCGAAGCCCCATTGCTTTGCAATTAATGTTGATGGACCACCCGATGTTGGCACGGTCCATAAACGCATATAAGTTGATGGTGCTGTTTCCCGTTCTGATGCATACAGTACTTGCTTTCCATCGTTGCTCCAGCCACGTGCAACAGAGGGCGATGGATGCCAGGTAAGTCTTGTTGCTTCGCCGCCTTTGCTGGGTACTATGTAAACCGACGGACTTCCGCTGCGATTGCTGGTGAAAGCAATCCATTTTCCATCGGGTGAAAAATGCGGATCCGTTTCAACTGCAGCTGTGCTGGTTAAACGCAATACATTTTGTCCGTTGAGATCGCTGATCCACAGATCAGCACCATATACAAACACAATTTGTGTAGCACTGATATCGGGCTGACGTAACAGGCGTGTGCTTTGTGCCTGTAAGCTTTGTGTTGACAACAACACAATTGAAACGATGAGTAAAAAGCATTGCCGTATTACAAACGCAACGCATGTTTTTGATGACAAGAAATTCATGTAATGAAAATTTGAAGTGAAAAGAAGAGACAGGATACTAATATAAGTTCAAAATGGGAGGGATGCAAATGAAATAAATTGGAAGAATTTACGAATAATTTGTGCCAACAACGTTCTAAGTATATGGAGGCAAGTACAACATTATAAAATTGAATGAGTAATTTCATAACCTCTTCGCCTTTGTTGGCCCTTGACCAACAAGCATTTTATATACGGTCATGTTTAAAAAAATAAAAACTCATCTTTCCCAGCACCGTCTCCCACTAAATGAAGATGAACACCTGCACCAACGCAAAACGGGGACGGTGCGTAGCAAAAATCAAACACATCATTCTAATTGATCACAAAAAATTGAAGCACGCAATGTCCTGCACAATCTTTTGTACAAATCATTTACTTGTTGCAGGCAGAGACATTGCTGAGAAAACAGGCAATTGTTACAAACTGAGGAAGATGTTCAAATTGAATCATTCATCAAAACAAAAAATGGTTTCTGCTTCTGCAGGCGATATCAAAAAGGAATCTTTCCCTTAAAAACCCTTCCCTTTCAAACTTGAAAATAAAAACAACTCAATAAATATTACAGAACACTGACAATCATAGAATTTTAAATAAACAATAATTAACCTGTTTTACGATATGCTGTATTTTTACAAAAAAAGATCATGCATACAACATTCAAACTGCCGTTAAAGAGCATAGTACGCTTCACTTTTGTTTTATGTATTGCAATAACGCTGCAATCCTGTGCAAAGAAATTAACGTTTCCGGTTTCTGTTGTTGTGCCCGCTGCTGAGGGCACTGTTAAAATAAAAAAAGACAAGAACAGGAACTATACAATTGATCTACGATTAATCAGACTGGCAGACTCTAAACGGTTAAGCCCTCCAAAAAATATGTACATCGTTTGGATGGAATCAGAAACGAATGGAACAAGAAATTTAGGACAGCTGAAAACCTCCAGTGGTATGTTCTCTAAAACGTTAAAGAGTTCTTTAAAAACGGTATCTTCTTTTAAGCCCACCAAAATTTATATCACTGCCGAAGATGACGCCGGCATTCAGTATCCAAGTGGTCAAACTGTTTTGAGTACAGAAAGTTTTTAAAGTTTTATTACCGGCATCTCATAAGTAATAAAAAAGGCTTCTCATTAGAGAAGTCTTTTTTCATATCAGATACTTACAAACGGCATTTGATAATTGTACCGTTCATCTTCAACAAGTGTTACAATAAAATCGGCCAGATCGGAGCGACTGATTTTTGTACTTGCATTTACACCCACCCAACCTACACGATAAGTGCCCAACCTTTCATCATTGGTTAAACGGGGACCTCTCACGATTACCCATTTTTTGCTGCTTGTCTTTAATACATCCGCATGTGCAATGGCATCGTTTAATATTTTAGGCACTGCAATTTTCATGATGGTACGGATGAGATGATCTGCAAACTTCGGCTGATCTTTTTCAGGAAAAGGCAACCCGCCGCCCGATAAAGAAATAATCCGTTGCACGTCGTGTTTGTCCATTGCAGCAAGAATATTTTTTGTTCCATTTGTCTGCAGCCATGCAGGCGAATTTTTTACATGACCAAACAAACTCACCACCATATCTGCACCTTCAACCGCTTTACTCACATCATCTATGTTTAGTACATCTCCTTCCACAATACTCAGCCTCGCATGGGTAAACGGTAACTTTGTTTTATCCCTAACCAATGCTTTTACCTCGTACCCTTTTTCAATGGCGGCTTCCAGAAATTTCCGACCTGTTTGTCCAGTAGCTCCGAACAATGCAATTTTTTTCATCATCATTTTTTTAATAAGAGGGTAAAATTAGTTAGTTTACAGTACCATAATAAATAGATGGTACTAACCTTTTTGTAAGTATGGATCAGGAAATCATTAAAATAACGGCCCGCTGCCCTATCAGAACCACACTGGAGCTGGTGGGTGGAAAATGGAAACTGCTCATCATGTTTCAACTGGCTGCACAGCCGCTGCGTTTATCGGAACTGAAAAAAAGAATTCCCGACATCAGTGAAAAAATGCTGATTCAGGAATTAAAAAATCTTGTAGACAGTAAATTGGTGGAGCGGAAAAATTATGGTGAAGTGCCGCCGAGGGTGGAATATCACTTAAACGATTTGGGAAAAAAGATTCTGCCGCTCATCTCAGAAATGAGATCGTTTGCTGTTGCCTATGAAGCAGAAAGCAGAGTATAAATGAAAAAATATTTTCATCGGTACCATTTTTTCGTTGACCGACAGTCATAAAAAAAGCTTCTCAACGAGAAGCTGTTGTACAAATATGTTTTGCTTTTTATTGAACAGGCTTGCTGTTTAATGGTGCACCCACTGCAATATCGCAACGATGTCCGGGCATACCATGTGCAGGATTTTTTCCGGCAGCAGATGTAGTTACAGCAGGCGGATTGATTACAGGAACCGGTGCCTGTTGTGGAGCAGTTGCTGCAGCAGGAGACGGAGCACTGTTCAATGGCTCTCCTACTTTTATATCGCAACGATGTCCGGGCATTCCATGTGCAGGGTTTAATGCTACTGTTCCTTTTGCAGGAGTTGTTGGCTGTTGTACAGGTTGTATAGGTGTGCTTGCTGCAGGTGTTGATGGCAGCGTTGCTGCGGGCGTTGTTGTTGATTGCTTTTCTTCTGAGCTTGCACAGCCAGTTGCAAGTAACAATAACATTGCAGGCAGTTGTTTGATATAATTCATGTGATTCATTTACTTACAAGGTAAATAAAAAAAGCCGGAAAGACGGAAAGGCGGTGAGGATTGTATTCCTTCCCGACTTAACGCCTTACCGGCAAATGAAATATTCTTAGAGTATTATCCCAACTTCGTTTTCAGATTGGCATCAATGGCATCCAGAAATTCTTCTGTATATAAATAATGCTCGCCATGATTTACTTTGTTACCGTGAATACATACAGCCAGATCTTTTGTCATCTTACCACTTTCAACGGTTTCAATACAAACAGCTTCCAATGCATTGGCGAAGTCAATCAACGGCTGATTGCCATCTAATTTTCCACGAAAAGCCAAACCACGTGTCCATGCAAAAATGGATGCAATGGGATTTGTAGAAGTTGGACGACCTTTCTGATGCTCACGGTAGTGACGTGTTACAGTACCATGTGCTGCTTCTGCTTCCATTGTTTTGCCATCAGGTGTAACCAATACAGAAGTCATTAAACCAAGTGAACCGAAACCTTGTGCAACAGTATCGCTTTGCACATCGCCATCGTAGTTCTTACAAGCCCATACAAAGTTGCCGTTCCATTTCAACGCACTTGCTACCATGTCATCAATCAAACGATGTTCGTACACAATGCCTGCTTCAACAAATTGTGCTTTGAATTCGTTTTGATAGATCTCTTCAAAAATATCTTTGAAACGTCCGTCGTATTTTTTTAAGATGGTATTTTTTGTAGAAAGATACAAGGGCCATTTTTTGCTCAGCGCCATATTGAAACAGCTGCGTGCAAAACCCATAATACTTTCATCACTGTTGTACATACTCATTGCAACACCATCGCCTTTGAAATTATATACTTCAAATGTTTGTGGTTCGCCTCCACCTTCCGGTGTAAAAGTCATGGTTAATTTTCCTTTGCCTTTGATCACTGTATCGGTTGCACGGTACTGATCACCAAATGCATGACGACCAACAATGATCGGCGCCGTCCAGTTTGTTACAAGGCGTGGAATATTTTGAATAACGATCGGTTCACGGAAAACAGTACCATCTAAAATATTGCGGATAGTTCCGTTCGGGCTCTTCCACATTTGTTTGAGTTTAAACTCTTCTACACGTTGCTCATCGGGAGTAATAGTGGCACACTTGATACCCACACCATATTGTTTAATAGCGTTAGCAGCATCAATGGTTACCTGATCGTTGGTTTCATCTCTGTATTCAACACCCAGATCGTAGTATTTAATATCGAGTTCGAGATAAGGAAGAATTAATTTCTCTTTAATAAATTTCCAGATGATCCTTGTCATCTCATCGCCATCCAGCTCTACAACGGGATTGGCAACTTTAATCTTTGCAGCCATCAGTTTAGTCGTTTAGTGTGATAAATACAAAAGCGTTGCTGCTTTTGAGGAGAGCAAATATAACTCTGTATCGTGAATTAATGCTGCTTAATCTGCCAGCAGCGAACGGATAGTTCGGTAGAAATCGGCTTTAAACTCAGTATAAAACGTCCCTGTACCGGGTCCGTAAAAGCCATGATGAATCTTCGATACATTTCCCTGCTTATCTAAAAAGATCGTAGTAGGAAACATACGAATAGCTGTTAGCTGGGGTAATGTTTTTTCAGTACGTTGTTCATCACTGGTAGTTGTTGGTGTAATCAACACCGGATATTGAATACCGAAACGGTTGATAAACTTTTGTACACTTGCTCTGGAACGATTGAAGTCTGTACTATATTCATACGCCAGTGCCACTACTTCAACTCCTTTGTTTTTATACTCTTTGTAAAAGCTGCTGAGGAATTTACTTTCATCCATACAGTTGGGGCACCAGCTTCCCATGATTTGTATCACCACTACTTTATTTTTAAACCGTTCATCGTTGATGGAAACATTTTTTCCATTAACATCTTTAAACGTGAAATTTAATTTAGTCTCGCCCGGTTTTAATTGTGTGAGTTGTGTAGTATCGGGCAATGCTGCCTGTTCATTTTTTGTTGCTCGCCATTTTTCAACAGGCACAGCACTGCTGTAATACATGCCGTTTTTTATTTCGTTACCACTGATGGTTGCTGTAAATGAGTATGCATGACTCCCATCAAAACAACTCAGGTACAAACTGTCTCCGCTAACAACGCCTTCCAGAAAACGATAATCGCCACTTGGTGTTAAGAATGTGCCGGTTAATACAGAACCTTTTTGCTGAAACTGTGCAATGGCAGGGCGATCAGTTCCGTTGGGTCTTGTAAATGCAACCTGCCAACGTCCGGTACTGTTTTCCGTTGCGGGTTTGTTTACAGGAAACCGGTCTTTGTTTCCATATTCAAATTCAACTGAAAACTCCAGCAGTTTTGCACTGCCTGCTTTAAACCATTTGCCAACCAGCTTTCCATCCTTTTGAATTTGTAAACGAAAGAACGATTCAAAAAAGGGCATTTCAATGTTTACTGAATCGCCTTTTACTTTTATATCATCTACCAATAAACGTTCTGCTGCATTACGGATAAACATTACCTGCTTTCCGTTCTTCAACTGCACTTCGGCATTGAAAATAATCTGGGCCCCATCTTCACGAAAAATGGTTGCACGGTACCAACCTGTGCGGAGCTTTGTTTGAGCTGTTGTGCTTGTACCCATCAACAATAAAACAGATACAGTGACTGCAAATAATAATTTCTTCATGGAATAGCTGCAAATTACGTATTGCAGGCTATTCGGCAAGTCATGAAGATGTCAAGTGGTTAAAAAGATTTTTTGAACTTGCTAACTAAATTCCAATTACACTGTCTCAATTAAACTCCAGGCTCCATTAGCTCTTTCATAAATATGTCGAACAATCAAACCTTGGCTTTCCTTATTGTCAAAATATGTCTTCACAAGATTTCGTAAAGTTGCTCGACCCTGTTGGCTGCTTTTCCCTGAAATAAATAATAAATCGTTAGCGGGTATGGCAACACAAATATTATCATTGAACAATGGCTCTACCTGCTCCCACAAGAAGTCGGCTAAAATCATAGTCGCTTCAAAGTTTCCTCCATTTGTTACCATCATTACGTTGTTGGGGTCTCCATTTACTTCAGTTTTATCTGAGATCATGATTGCCATATTTGTCAACGCAGCATTATGTAAGATTTCAATTGTTAATTCATCTGACAATTCCTTATTCTGAACAAGCTGATAATCGTTACCTCTGTCAACCATGTAGCAAATACCTATTCCTTTTGCTAAAGGTTTAATTATAGGAGCTTCTTCTGGAGGAATTTCCAATACTTTTTTATCAGTATTCTCGACTGGGTCTAAGAATTCATCATCAAATATTCCTTTGATTCTTGGAAATACTTTTTGCAAATCAATTGACATCCTAATGTCTGGCTCATGTGATTTCGCTTGGCTGTCTTTTCCATTTTTCGAACCATTGAAAAGTTTCTTTAGAAAGCTCATGAATTGCAGATTTTAATTGCACTAACTTATAAATTTTCAAACATATCCTTCGTCATAGCAGCAAGATCGTATTCATGTTTCCAACCCCAGTCTTTTCTCGCCACACTGTCATCAATACTTTCGGGCCAGCTGTTGGCAATCTGCTGACGGTAATCCGGCTTGTACTTCATCTCAAAACCTGAACGATGTTTTGCTACTTCTGCCGCAATTTCTTTTGGTGAAAAACTCATCGATGAAATATTGTACGAATGACGGATCGAAATTTTGTCGGCCGGTGCTTCCATCAATTCAATGGTTGCACGAATGGCGTCGGGCATATACATCATCGGCAGATACGTATCTTCCTGCAAAAAACATTCATATTTATTTTCATCCAATGCTTCATGAAAAATTTCTACCGCATAATCAGTTGTACCACCGCCGGGTGCAGATTTATAAGAGATCAAACCGGGATAACGTAAACTTCTTACATCAACACCGTAACGTTGAAAATAATAATTGCACCAAAACTCTCCAGCATATTTACTGATACCATACACGGTTGTTGGTTCAATGATGGTTTGCTGCGGACAATTTTTCTTTGGGCTGGTTGGACCAAAGACTGCAATGGAACTTGGCCAGTAAACTTTGTGCAGTTTTTCTTCACGTGCAATATCAAGCACATTCAATAAACCCGTCATGTTGAGATTCCATGCAAGGTTTGGATTTTTTTCTCCCGTTGCTGAAAGTATAGCAGCCAGCAAATAAATCTGTGTAATATTTTGACGGATCACCTGCACATGCAACATCTCTTTGTTCATTACATCCAGACTTACATATGGACCGGTGCCTTCGAGTAACGGATTCTGTTCACGCAGATCAGATGCAATCACATTGGCATTACCATACAGTTTACGCAGGGCCAGTGTTAACTCAACTCCGATCTGTCCCGAAGCGCCAATCACTAAAATTTTTTCTTTTATCATAACAGCAATCTATTGAGTGCCAAAATTAGGTTTAAAAACAAAATGAAAAGCAGCCATTCGTTTAAACAAACAGGCAACAGGCAAGAGGTAATTGGCAATATCGAAATCCGCCATCAGCCATCCTACATCATCCATCAACCACTATCTTTGCCGCATGGAACAATTTCTCAAAAACCTGTTTGCAAATCAATCGTACGACGAAAAAAACTTTTTCCTCATTGCCGGACCATGTGTGGTTGAAAGTGAAGAACTGGTCATGGAAGTGGCCGATAAAGTGTCGGGCATTTGCAAAGAGCTGGGCATTCCGTATGTGTTTAAAGCATCGTACAGAAAAGCCAACAGAACAAGTGCATCATCGTTTACCGGTTTGGGTGATGATACAGGTTTGAGTTTGATTGATAAAGTACGAAAGCAGTATCAGCTTCCCGCCACATCAGATATTCATGCACATGAAGAAGCAGCGATGGCTGCTCCATTCTTAGATATTTTACAGATACCGGCCTTTCTTTGCAGACAAACAGATTTGCTGGAAGCGGCTGCAGCAACAGGAAAAATTGTGAACGTTAAAAAAGGGCAGTTCCTGAGTGGCCCTTCGATGAAATTTGCTGTAGAAAAAATTCAGAAAGCAGGGAATCAACAGATCATGCTTACAGAACGTGGAAACACATTTGGTTATACAGATCTGGTGGTTGATTACCGCAACATTACATGGATGAAAGAATTGAATGTTCCGGTAATTATGGATTGCACACATTCACTCCAGCAACCCAATCAAACAACAGGAGTTACGGGTGGTAATCCGCAACTCATTGGTACGATTGCCAAAGCCGCCATTGCAACCGGTGTAGACGGATTGTTTATTGAAACACACCCCAATCCTGCTGTTGCAAAAAGTGATGGTGCCAATATGTTGCAGTTAGACAAACTGAAAGGTTTACTGGAGCAGTTGGTGAAGTTGAGAAAAGCAGTGTAAAACAGAACGCAGGTATATTTTTAGGAATTTATAACTTTTAATTCCCGGAAAGTTTCACGAACTTTAAAGACATCTGTAAACTTTCTGTTATGAAAAAAATTATACTCCTGCTTCCCGCCGTCTGCAGTTTTCTTTTTTTACATGCACAATGGGATCTTGGTTTTGGTTACAGCAATCAAACACCCTTGGGCGAAATGGCTGAAAATATAAATGCAGCGCATGGTTTTCATTTGCAGGCCGGTTACCGCTTACCATTTGCACGCAAACAATTTGTTGCATCGTTTGAAACAGGAAAAGGAATTTACGGAGCAAAAAAAGTTACCCAGACTTTTCAAAGCGAAGATGTACAAACTCCAACTGAAATGCCTGTACATTATATCAACTTTGCCGCTTACAGCAACCTCAACCTCCGGTATGAAATTCTCAGGCAGGGAAAAATTATTCCGTACGTTCAATTATCCGGCGGTGTAAA
This sequence comes from Chitinophagaceae bacterium, assembly GCA_022841365.1. GTDB lineage: Bacteria > Bacteroidota > Bacteroidia > Chitinophagales > Chitinophagaceae > Lacibacter. The sequence goes on from JALHRP010000011.1 coordinate 79,586, forward strand.
CAGCCTTGGCACCAAAGTTCGCATCAACATACATGAAGATCAGGTGGGAGGTGATGATTGTGTACCACTTGAAGATGAAGTGACGTTTCGCAAAAGAAGTATGACCTGGGGTTATGGCGGCGGATTATTGATTAATCTTGCAAACAAAAGATGCGGAAACAATGACAACGGCACCATGCTTAATATTTCTGTAAACAGAATTCATGGCAACCGCATAGATTATGTAAACGTAAAAGAACTGCAGCAACCGGTTACTCCGCAGGAGAATGATGACAGTAAAACACTCACTATGCAGTTTGTAAACTTAAACACCAATAATATTCACAACCACACGGTAGCAAGAGTATACAACAGTCCTTTGCAACAGTTACAGATAAAAGTTGGACTGCTGTTTAAATTATTTTAGAATCAGATTGCAAACAGATTTATAAAAGGGCTCTTTCAGAAGAGCCCTTTTTATGTTTTTATGAATGAAGTTTTTTTTGAGCTGCTCTGATAAAGTAAAGCTGTTCCGGAAAGCTGTACAACTGAAAACTAGATTATACCTGACTGGGGAGCAAACCAAATTCTTTTCTGAAAGCCAGGGAAAAATTACTGAGGTTGGTGTAACCTAACTGCAGGCCAACTTCTTTTACAGTATATTGTCCGGTAAGGAGTAATGAGCGTGCTTTCTGCATTCTGTTTTTCTGATAATACTCATACACGCCTGTACCATATACTTTTTTAAACGCCGTTTTTAATTTTGATACGCTCATCCCTGTTCGTTCGGCAAGATTTACAATAGTTGGTGGTGGCTGACTGAAATCCTTTACCAGCAAAGATTCTATCTCCATCAATTTACTGAGATCAGATGCTTTCATTTTTCGCTGAACTCCTTCCTGTACTTTTTTGGTATTGCGGTACAGCCGTGAAAGAAAATGTTCCAGCAACAGTAAGATGCGGTTTTTCATCTTCATTTCATGCAGCGGATGATCTTTTCCTGTGTAGAAAATTTCATCGAACAGAATTCTGTTTTGTGCATCAAAAGGTTCGGGATGAGTTAATGTATTGGCAAATGAAGTATAACTCGAAAGTGGATGCAGGCCATCGAACTCTTTCAGATTGGCCATTAACCACTCCTTGGGTAAAAGTATATTTAAGGATCTGGCTTTAGTACCTTCTTTCACAGCAAAACTAAAGTCGCTGGAACTGGAAGTGAGTGCAATGCCTGCCCTCCTTTCACTTTTATCTTCCAGCTTCATACCATTATTCACAAAGTGGATCGAACTGCTCAGCTCAACATCGTTAAAATGAAGAATACAGAATTCATCGGTTGATTTTACTCTTTTGTAAATAACATCAATATGATAATGAATATCAGATACCATGCATTGTAATCCGTTGGGAAGTTCTACCACCTGCATGTATCCTTCACCAAAAGAAGGAGGAAAAAAAAGGATTCCTTTTTTAATTTCTACAAATAATTTTTCTGATACTGTCTTCAGAAAATCATTGTAATTTTTATTTTTCAAAAAAAGTTCAAGCACCCGGGTTCATTTTTTTAAATGCAAACAATCAGTTACTGTTGAATTTAACAGGGTCCTGCTTCATATGTTTCTTAAAGGCCATTGTAAAATTACTCAAATTGCTGTAACCTACTTTTTCTGCCACCTGTTTTACAGAATAAGTACCGTTACTCAGAAGTTCACCGGCTTTTTGCATGCGCTTTTGCTGGTAATATTCATAGATAGGCAAACCGAAAACTGATTTAAACAGTTTCTTCAGTTTGGTTGAACTCATCATCGCTTTTTTTGAAAGCTGATCAATTGATTTTGGCTTTACCGTAAAATTTTCAATCAGCATCTGCTCAATTTTCAATACGGTATAAATATCATCATGCTTAATGTTACTGAGCACATCGGCCAATGATACTCTGGAATGAATACGTGTAAAAAAACGTTCCAGTAAAAGCTGTATCCGGTTTTGAACATACAGATCGGGCAATGGAGAATCATACTCTTCCTGCATAATCTCATTCATGAGCTCATGATAGGTTTGGTCAAGCGGCTCCATGGTAAAGCTTCTGCTTTTTAATGCAATGTAGGCGGGCAGAATATCATCAAACATCTCAATACCCATCAGTTTACCCAGCCATTCCTTCGGGATAAGAATGTTAACCCCTTTAAATATGGTTCCTTTTGCGCCATGATAATACCAGTCAAATAACGAACTGGTTAAATAAGCTACGGCCACTGTTTCCTGTTGTTTTTTTACAACATCAGTATCAATGCCAATTGACATTTCTTTTTCAACAACCAGTTCATCAAAGCGCAGCGTATAATATTCGCTGGTATCCCTTTTACGGTGTACGAACCAGTCGTCATTAATTCTGCATTTAATGATATTTACATCCAGGCCATTCGGAAGCTGTAATACACGGTAATACCCACTTGCAACCTCTTCAGGAAAAAAAAGCCAGTTATCCTTTACCTTGGTTTGCAATACTGCTGCCAGATCAGCAATCATCCGGCTGTAACTGCTATGTGTATACTCATACGAAAACATAGAAAGTTTGTTCTATCAAATTAAACAATGAAAAGGTTAAATACACCCTTTTTTAATAACGTACCGGATTTCTTTTGCTGAACCAGATATATTGGCGCACATTCATCCAGAAAGCAATAAAAAAATAAATGATCAGGGGTGATCCCATGGTAAGGAAAGAAATATAGATAAAGTATTTGCGGATGGTGCTGGTGGCAATTCCCATTTTGTCGCCTAGCCAGCTGCAAACCCCAAATACATTCCACTCTATCAGATGACGTAAGCGATTCATAGTCTTAAGTTGAAGTACAAAATTAAATATAAAACAATTCTTTCAGTCAGATGGTTTAAAAAGTTGCTGATAAATCGGTAAATTCGCAACCTCAAAGAGCAACCTGCAAATTTGAAAAAGCTGTGACAGTGTGCCGTTTTTTGCAAAGCAACCTCCCCCACAGCTGGTTTTTCAAATGAGCTGATTTTCAACTTCTCAAATTGATATTATGGTATTTGATTTAGACCTCATCAAAAAATTGTACAGTGAAATGCCTGCCAAAGTAGATGCTGCCCGTAAAGCTTTGGGCCGGCCGTTAACACTGGCAGAAAAAATATTGTTCTCTCACCTCTGGAGCGGGGTTGATGTGCAAAACTTTGAGCGTGGAAAAGCCTATGTAGATTTTGCTCCCGACCGTGTGGCCATGCAGGATGCAACTGCTCAGATGGCGTTGTTGCAATTTGATACTACAGGCCGCAAAAAAGTTGCTGTTCCTTCTACCGTGCACTGCGACCACCTGATTGTTGCAAAGACAGAAGGAAAACAGGATCTTGTAAAAGCAGTAACCGATAATGAAGAAGTGTACAACTTTCTTTCATCTATCTCCAATAAATATGGCATTGGTTTCTGGAAACCGGGGGCAGGTATCATTCACCAGGTGGTTTTGGAAAACTATGCATTCCCCGGTGGTATGATGATTGGTACCGACAGCCATACCGTAAATGCCGGTGGTTTGGGTATGATTGCAATTGGTGTGGGTGGTGCTGATGCCTGTGATGTAATGGCCGGACTTAGCTGGGAATTGTTGATGCCAAAATTGATTGGCGTGAAATTAACAGGTAAACTCAACGGCTGGACGGCTCCTAAAGATGTAATTCTGAAAGTGGCTGGTATCCTTACTGTAAAAGGTGGTACCAACGCCATTGTTGAATATTTTGGCGAAGGTGCAACAAGTATGAGCTGTACCGGTAAAGGAACCATCTGTAACATGGGTGCTGAAATTGGTGCCACCACTTCCACATTCGGTTACGATGAAAGCATGAGCCGTTACCTGAAAGCAACAGGCCGTGCAGAAGTTGCGGATGCAGCAGACGCCATCAAAGAATACTTAACAGGTGATGCCGAAGTTTATGCAAACCCTGAAAAATATTTCGATAAAGTAATTGAGATCAACCTCAGTGAATTGGAACCCCACTTGAACGGACCTTTCACACCGGATTTAGCTACCCCAATTTCTCAAATGAAAGAAGCCGCTGCTAAAAACGGATGGCCCACAAAAATTGAAGTGGGTTTAATTGGTAGCTGTACCAACTCTTCGTATGAAGATATCAGTCGTGCAGTGAGTCTGGCAGAACAGGTGAGTGACAAAGGACTCACATTAAAATCTGAATTTACAATCACCCCCGGTAGCGAACTCGTTCGTTATACCATTGAGCGTGATGGTTACTTAGGCGTGTTTGAAAAAATTGGTGCTACTGTATTTGCAAATGCATGCGGACCTTGTATTGGTATGTGGGACAGGGTTGGTGCTGAAAAAGCAGAACGTAATACCATCGTTCACTCATTCAACAGAAACTTTGCAAAACGTGCTGATGGTAATCCAAACACATTGGCGTTTGTTGCAAGTCCTGAATTGGTAACTGCATTGGCCATTGCCGGCGATCTTACTTTCAATCCGCTTACTGATACATTAACGAATGCAAAAGGTGAGCAGGTAAAACTCGATCCTCCAAGTGGCGATGAATTGCCAAAAAAAGGTTTTGCGGTTGAAGATGCCGGTTATCAGGCGCCTGCAGAAGATGGAAGCAAAGTTGTGTTAGATGTGAAACCCGACAGCAAGCGTTTACAATTATTGTATCCGTTCGCCGCATGGGAAGGTGTTGACATTAATGGATTGAAACTCCTCATCAAAGCAAAAGGAAAATGTACAACCGATCATATCTCTATGGCGGGTCCATGGTTAAAATTCCGTGGTCACTTAGATAATATCAGTAACAACCTGTTGATTGGTGCTACCAACTTCTTTAATGAAAAAACTGATACTGTAAAAAATCAACTCACAGGCGAATATGGCACTGTACCCAATACACAGCGTGCTTACAAAGCTGCCGGTATTGGAACGATAGTGGTTGGTGATGAAAACTATGGAGAAGGTTCAAGCCGTGAACACGCTGCGATGGAGCCACGTCATTTGGGCGTTCGTGTTGTGTTGGTGAAATCATTTGCACGTATTCACGAAACCAATTTGAAAAAGCAGGGAATGTTAGCGTTAACTTTTGCTAATAAAGAAGATTACGATAAGATTCTGGAAGATGATACGATAGATGTAGTTGGTTTAACATCATTTACTCCGGGTGTTCCGTTAACACTGGTATTGAACCATGCAGATGGAAGCAGTGAAAATATTACAGTTAATCACAGCTACAATGCACAACAGATTGAATGGTTTAAAGCAGGTGGTGCTCTTAACGTCATTCGCTCGGAATTTGCGAAAGCATAATCAACAAACGTTGCATGATAATAAAAATCCCCCGTTGAAGCGGGGGATTTTTTATTTCTACCTGCTTCCGGCTTTTCTTTTTAATTTTAAATCATGAGCGATCACAGTAAAAAATACAAGCTCGATAAAACAGCCTTCCAGGCAATGAGTGTGGAAGAAGCAGATTCGCATTATATAAGCTGGAAAAACAAATCATACAAAGAAAGGCTTGAAGCAGGTTGTTATCTTGTTCAACAGTTTTATGGCATTACAGCACAAACTCCCTTAGACAAAACAGTTTTTACCAAAAGAAAACACACCTATGGCTGATATTTTCAACGAACATTTCAGAGAATTTATACAGGCATTAAACGACAATGATGTTGAATATGTTTTGGTTGGAGGCATGGCAGTAATCCTTCACGGCTACGTACGTGGAACAGGTGATATGGATGTGTGGGTAAATAAAACAAAAGAGAATTATGTAAGATTAACGAAAGCCTACCGTCAATTTGGTATGCCTCTTTTTGATATGACGGTAGAAAATTTTCTGGGAGAGCAATACGATGTATTTGGAATAGGTGTTCAACCTGTCAAAATCGAAGTGATGACAAATGTAAAAGGTTTGCTTTTTGATGAAACTTATGCGATGGCACAAACATATGATGAAGATGGTTTGAAGATAAAATTCATTCATATAAATCATCTTATACAAGCAAAGAAAGCATCGGGCCGCTTCCGTGACCTCGACGACATTGAGCAATTAACAAAAGAGTAATCAGCCCCACCACTCATCACATCACAATTTTCATTTCATTTCTCTGCCTAACTTTAAGCTATAAACTTACAGGTATGAGAACTCTTATTTTTCTTTTACTCATTTCTCTTCAGTCTTTATTCCTCTTCTCACAGCAAACACAAAAACCTCCGCTTCACGGCAAACAATGGATGGCCATTACAGGCAAACCATTGGCTGCAACAGCAGGCTCCATGATTTTTCAAAGAGGTGGTAACGCAGTTGATGCTGCTTGTGCTATGTTGGGCGCCACTTGTACCATGTGGGATGTGTTAAGCTGGGGCGGCGAAACACAGGCTCTCATCTACAATCCAAAAACAGGAAAAGTAATTGGTATTAATGCATTGGGTGTGGCACCAACAGGAGCTACAGCAGAATACTACAAAAGCAAAGGATATAATTTTCCGCCGCAATATGGACCCCTCGCAGCTATCACTCCCGGTACTGTTGGCGGTCTGTGTTTAATGTTAGCGAACTATGGCACCATGAGTTTGAAAGAAGTACTTGCGCCCTCCATGCAATTAGCAGCAGGATACCCCATAGATGCACAAACCGCCAACAGCATGGAACGTGGTAAACAACGCATCAAAGAATGGCCTTACAGTAAAAAAGTTTTTCTTCCTCATTTGGGTGAAAAAAGAGAAGCACCTGAAGCAGGTGAAATTTTTGTACAAAAAGATTTACTGGAAACGCTTACCAAAATGGTGGAAGCAGAACAGGCTGCTTTAAAAAAAGGGAAGAATCGCAAAGAAGCCATCATGGCGGCGTATGATCGTTTTTATAAAGGAGATATTGCAGCAGAGTTTGTGCGTGGTTGCCAGGAACAAGGTGGTTTAATTACCATGAATGATCTGGCCAACTGGAAACCGATAGAAGAAGAACCCATGCATGTAAACTATAAAGGCATTGAAGTTTATAAGTTACAACAGTGGACACAAGGCCCCATGTTATTACAAAGCCTCAACATTCTTGAAAATTTTGATTTAAAGAATATGGGTTATAACAGCACCAGATATATTCATACACTGTATCAAACAATGAATATGACGTTTGCCGATCGTGATTTTTATTACGGCGATCCTGCTTTTCCGCCATCAGAACCCATGCAGGGATTGTTGAGTAAAGCCTATGCAAAGCAACGGGCAAGACAAATTTCAATGGAACGCAACATGGCGAATATTGGTCCCGGTGATCCTTATCCGTTTGAAGGCAAAACAAATCCATTTGTTGATGTATTGAAAAAGAGAGGTTATAGTTTAGATACTACTTCTAACCAGAACAGAAATTTTGCACCGGCGCATGATATCAGAAATGAAGCTGTTGCAAACAACCCAGCAGTTGAGTTGGACTCTGAATATATGGAACGCCTCTGGGCAGGCACTACATCTGTTGAAGCAGCGGATGCCGAAGGCTGGGTGGTTTCTATTACGCCTTCCGGAGGATGGTTACCCGCAACTATTGCAGGCAATACTGGTATCGGTATGAGTCAACGTGGACAAAGTTTTGTGCTGGATGCTGCACTTAATCCGTTTAATGTAATTGAACCGGGTAAACGTCCACGTGTAACATTAACACCCACCATGGCATTAAAAGATGGCAAACCATTTTTATCTTTTGCAGTGCAGGGAGGCGATACGCAGGAACAAAATCTGTTACAGTTTTTTTTAAATATTGTTGAGTTTGGGATGACGGTACAGGAAGCATGTGAAGCAGCGAATATCAATACCAACCAATTGTGGTTATCGTTAGGAGGCAGCAAAAATGAAGACCGTCAACCAAGAGCCGGAAGCATCCTCTTACACAGTAACACACCTGAATGGGTAAGGAAAGAATTGAGACAGATGGGTTATACACTGTCGTTTGATGACAGAACAAGCGGCCCCATCAATGCCATTTGGTTCGATTGGAAACATAACAGTTTTTGGGGCGGCAGCAGCAATCATGGTGAAGATTATGGCATCGGCTGGTAAAAGATGAATATGCATTCTTATCTTATCCCGCTTATAAAATCATTTGAGCAACATGCCAATGCTGTTCAGGCAAAAGCCATGAAAGCATATATGTTGAACCAGTTTGATTTTTTTGGTTTGAAGGCACCTGTATGGCGCAAAATCAGCAAAGAACAGTTCAAAAAAGCCTTACCGCCATTTAACGAAGTTGAAGCAATTGTAAAAGAATGTTTTCATCATCCAAAAAGAGAAATGCAATATGCAGCAATCGAATTACTGGCCTGCTTTCAAAAGGAATGGACTAAAGACTGCATCCGAATTATAGAGTTTATACTTACTCAAAAAAGCTGGTGGGAATCGGTTGATCATGCGGCCACTTCACTTACAGGGCCTTACTTTAAAAAATTTCCGGAACAAATAAACAGGATAACTACAAGGTGGAACAAGAACAGTAATATGTGGTTACAGCGAAGCAGCATCATGTTTCAAAAAATGTATAAACAGGAAACGGATACTGAATTACTGAGCAAACACATTCTCAATCAGAAACAATCAAACGAATTTTTTATTCAGAAAGCCATTGGATGGGCTTTGCGTGAATATTCAAAAACAAATGCAAAATGGGTACAGGCATTTGTAAAAAAACATTCCCTTTCACCGTTAAGTGAAAGGGAAGCTTTGAAGAGAATAACCGTTAAATAAACCCTTCTTATTTTTTATTGAACTGTGAGTAAAACCGCTTGCCGCTTTGCGGATGGTACATCTCAACAAAATAAACACCCGATACTAATGAGCCGATGCCAAAATTGGGGTTTACTGCGTTTGCATTAGCAGCTAATACCATCCTGCCTTCGGTACTGTACACTCTGCAAATAAACTGACCGTTCAATAATGGTGAATGAAAACGTACAACATCAGTAGCCGGATTCGGAAACATTTTTACCATCTGCTGTTGTGTACCCGATGGTCTGATCATTTTTATATCGCTGTAAGAAACCACCCGGTCTGAACCTACCAGTTTTACACGGTAATACATCTTTACATCTCTTGTGGTAATTTTATCTTTAAACTGATAAGAGGTTGTTGCATTTTTATTATCACCCATAATCAGTCCAATGGTTCTGAAATTTCCATTTTCGTCTTTGCGCTCAATTTCATAATGATCTGCAAACTCATTGTTTTCTACATTCCAGTTGAGCACCACATGATCGTTCCGTTCAGCAATATCCAGACTTGATACTTTACCCGACAAAACACCATTAACAGGATTAATAAAATTCACATTGCTTCCGTTAACAACAATCGGATTGGGATTGCCCGATGCAGAACATCCTGCATTGGCAAAGTCAAAAGGCTGATACGGATTTCCTGTATTTCCCTGACGGATGATCACAATGGCAATTTCTTTAAAGGGATCAGTTAAATTACCGGTATGTCCTCCATTATCTTTTGTAAGAAACTGTGCAATAAATTCAGGATCGCCCCAACCATATTCACCGGGCTCATTGAGATGATAGTATGCAGGATTATCATTTACAAGTGTAAAATAAATATCAATAAGCACTTTCATTTGGTTAGAACCAATCACATTTGCATTAAAACAATTGTCTGTTGAACGGTTGATGTAAATTCTGTTCAGCACTTTTACACTGTTGTTACTGGTAACAGTAGCGTTTCGTGTAGCAGGTGATTCCCATGAAAATCCATTGGGGGCATTTGTATCCGGGCCAATAAAATCGAGAAAGCTTGCATCATTTAAACCCTGATTGGTGCTGTTATGCATATAGCTTGTAAACCCGGCATAATTTACTGCCAATGGATTGTACTGAATACCAAACCGCATACCTGCTAATTGAATAGGTGCAGGAGATCCGGTAGGATTACGCAATGCGAGTCGTACTGTAATACGTTTAGTTGTGTTGTCGTACAAACAGTTTCCTTTTATCTCAGCTCCCTGAGAAAAAGAAATAAAATTCATTAGCAACAAGACCAGAAACAAGAGTAACTTTTTAATCATGTAGTTACATTTAAATTGTTAACTGGTTTCCTAGGTGTGGAAGATAAAAAACAGGTTTTTCGGGGGAAGGTTGTGTTACAAAGCTATACAATAGTAAGCCCAGATACAAGGCTTATTAAAAATATACCCGATTTTTTCTGATATTTTTTTTTGCGATACTACGAACCTTAGGGTAGGTTTTTATTTCACTTCAAACCAAACCTTTTTGGCATCATCTGCCAATCCGTTGTAATTGATCGTTAACTCTTCGCCTGCCTCAACCGGCACCATGGTTTTAATAAACATCATCTGTTCATCAAACTCCATAAAATATTCGGCGTTGCTTTGGTAAGAATGGTTATACAGCGGTATCCAGCCAAGTGCCATGGCGCATTCACTTTTTTGCTCGCCCCATTCAAAAATATAATCGTGCAGCAGTGTTTGATCAAGCAATAAACGTTCAGCAGCACTCATCACTATCACCGGAGCTATTTCAATAACCGTATCCGCTTCAATCCGTTCACTCGTAAACACAGCTCTGCCCTTTCCGTCAATTATATTTATATATAAACTCTGCAACCTCATACCTTACGTTTATGTTATTGAATATTCACTTTGGCCCAAAGAAACTAACTTTAACCAAAATGCAGAAATCGTTTAATGCATTAATTATCCTGTTGCCTTTTGGTAATAAAAAGCAGCCTTATAGATTTGCTGCTCAGAGAAAACAGTCGTTTGAAAAACAATTAAACCTCGAGGTATTATGACTATGGAACTGGAATTGGAACAGTCCTTAAAAGAACAGTTTGAAGCGCTGATGCTTCGGGATGATAAACTGGACATCCAGGAATTTCTCAACAATCAAAACATCAGTGATGTAGCCGAGCTGGTATATGAGTTCCCGGATTATGAAAGCCAGATGCTGGCAAACATGAGTGTGCACAGAGCGGTGAGTGTATTTAAAATTCTGGATCTGCCAACGCAAAAACAGATTATCAGAGAGCTTCCTCCGTTTAAAACAGCGGAACTGCTGAATGAACTTCCTGCCGATGATCGTACTTCTTTTCTGGAAGAATTGCCCGGCAGTGTGGTGCGTGAACTGATTAAACTGCTGAACCCTGAAGAACGGAAAATCACGTTATCCTTATTGGGCTATCCCGAAAACAGTATTGGCCGTTTAATGACGCCGGACTATGTGTACATCTATCTGCACAATACCGTTGCAGAAGTATTTGATACCATTCGTAAATACGGGAAAGACAGTGAAACCATTAACGTACTGTATATAATTAACGATAAAGGCGAATTGATTGATGATATCCGCATCCGTGATATTATTCTTGCAGCTCCCGACAAACGGGTGGAAGAATTGAGCGACGGACGTTTTATTGCGTTGAATGTGTACGACGATCAGGAAACTGCCAACGAAGCATTTAAAATGAACAACCGTGTGGCCCTGCCAGTTGTGAGTAACACCAATAAATTACTCGGTATTGTTACCATTGATGACGTGTTGTGGGTAGCCAATGAAGAGTTTAGTGAAGACATGCAGAAAATGGGTGGTACCGAAGCGTTGGATGAGCCCTATATTGAAACACCCATCATACTGCTGTTTAAGAAACGGGTTATATGGCTCATCATATTATTCTTTGGTGAACTGCTCACCATTTCGGCCATGCAGAGTTACCAAAATGAAATTGCCAAAGTGGTGATACTCGCCACCTTTATTCCGCTCATCATTTCCAGCGGAGGCAACAGCGGTTCGCAGGCATCTACCCTTATTATACAGGCTATGGCGCTGGGTGAAATAACCATTGCAGACTGGTGGCGAATTTTTAAACGGGAAATCATTTCCGGTTTACTGCTGGGCTCTTCCCTTTGCATACTTGCCTTCACCGTTATTTTTGTATGGAGTTCGTTCACCAACACATTTGGCGATCATGCCATGCTGATAGGCTTAACCGTAGGTTGTTCGCTGATAGGTATTGTGCTGTGGGGAACATTGATGGGATCAATGCTGCCCCTGTTATTAAAGAAATTTGGAGCCGATCCTGCTGCCTCATCTACCCCATTTGTTGCTACACTGGTAGATGTAACCGGGCTGCTCATTTATTTTTCAACAGCTTTTCTGTTCTTGAATGGCATCTTATTATAACATGTTGTAACAAGTAAACAGAATGTGCAACAGATAGAATAACCCGTTTTTCATCATTCAATCAAAAGATGACATACCACCCTGCTTTTTCTTATTTTTGAATGATGGAAGTAAACGCTGCATTAATTGATAAACTGAGTCACCTTGCCCGGCTGGAGATAAAGCCGCAGGAAAATGATCAACTGCAAAAAGACATGCAGCAAATGATTGGCTTTATTGAAAAACTGCAGGAGCTTGATACAACAGGTATTGAACCGCTGATGCATCTTACAGAAGAGATCAATGTGCTGCGTGCAGATGAAGTAAAACATTCTGTTTCCAGAGAAGTTGCATTGCAAAATGCGGCGTTAAAAAATGAAGCTTTTTTTATGGTTCCGAAAGTGATCAAAAAATAATTTTACATTACACTCCTTATGTCATCAGTTATACATCTTGAAACACTCCGCAAAAGTTATTATCTCGGCAAACAGGAACTGCCTGTTTTAAAAGGGATTGATCTGGATATTCAGAAAAACGAATTTGTTGCGTTGATGGGTCCATCGGGTTCAGGCAAAAGTACATTGATGAATATTCTTGGTTGCCTCGATACACTTACCAGCGGAAAATATATCCTCAACGGAAAAGATGTGAGTAAGATGGCAGATAATGATCTTGCAGAAATCCGTAACCAGGAAATCGGATTCGTGTTTCAGCAGTTTAATCTGCTTCCTCGTTTATCTGCATTGGAGAATGTTGCATTGCCGCTCATTTATGCAGGTGTTCCTAAAAAAGAACGGAATGAACGTGCACTGGAAATGCTGGCAAAAGTAAATCTTGCAGACCGCTCTCATCACAAATCAAATGAACTAAGCGGCGGACAAATACAGCGTGTAGCCATTGCACGTGCATTGGTGAATAACCCAGCCATTATTTTAGCCGATGAACCCACAGGTAACCTCGACAGTAAAACTTCTGTAGAGATTATGAATCTGATTACTGAAATTCACCGGTTAGGTAATACGGTCGTGTTAGTTACGCATGAAGAAGATATTGCTCATTACGCAAAACGGGTTGTTCGTTTAAGAGATGGTGTTATTGAAAGCGACACCAAAAAAACGGAGCCGGTTTCTGCGTTGTAAACAGAAAGCCAGAAAATTTGTGGAGAGTTTGCACTCTCCTTTTTTTATTTCAAACTATTTCGCAGGTACTTTTGTTAGTGAGTACTCAATCATAATATTATGGCATTTAAAATATATACAAAGACAGGCGATCTGGGCAAAACAAGTTTAATTGGCGGCACAAAAGTGCCCAAAAGCCATATCCGTATTGAAACCTACGGCACTGTTGATGAACTTAACTCGTACGTTGGCCTGGTGAGTGATCATGTAGCTGATGTACACACTAAAGCAATCTTAAAAGAAATACAGGATCGTTTGTTTACTGTTGGTTCTTCGCTTGCATGTGATCCGGAGAAAGAACCAAAGATGAAAATTCCCGATTTAAAAGAAAGTGATATTGCATTGCTGAGATCGGAAGAG
>JALHRP010000012.1:0-33956 GCA_022841365.1 Chitinophagaceae bacterium
TCCCTGCCCGAATGACTCGGTCAGGCGGGGATTCCTTTCGTGGGCACATTTTTTTTTACCCGTACTTCAACTGAAGACGGGTTTTTTTATTTTTATAGTATGAAGGATTGGGTTAAAAATTTTGCATGCGCAAGGATGTAAAGGTTCCCTGCCCGAATGACCTGATCAGGCGGGGATTCCTTTCGTGGGCACATTTTTTTTACCCGTACTTCAAATGAAGACGGGTTTTTTTATTTTTATAGTATGAAGGATTGGGTTAAAAATTTTGCATGCGCAAGGATGTAAAGGTTCCCTGCCCGAATGACCCGGTCAGGCGGGGATTCCTTTCGTGGGCACAATTTTTTTTTACCCGTACTTCAACTGAAGACGGGTTTTTTTATGCCCGTCAGACGCCCTCGTCGGACGGGTTTCTTTGAATCTAATATTGATAATCTTTTTTTTACTCCCCGACATGATTGTTCGTGCATCCATCTGTTGAAGATGTAATTTTATAAATCCATTCCTCAGTAAACAATCGTTAATTTCTTGTTGCCAATTGAACAAAATCCTCTGTTTTTTATTATTATGGTATTCATTCATTAATTCAATTACCATGAGAAAAGGAATAGCAGAAGCCCGGAGCGCAACAATCGAATTTAACACCAAAGCACTGGATCATCTTCAGAGCAAAGGTTACAAGTTTGTTCAAGTAAAAGGATTGACAATTGATAAACATTATGATTATGTGGAGCCACATTATCTGGTTTTAGTCCCAATGAAAGAACTGCCCACCGATCCATTGAAGCGTGATATTTATGAGCCGATTGGAAGTGCCTTATTGTATCAATGGGCATCCGAAAAAAATGAGTACCCTGAAATTGTCATCGCTAATAATCTTTACAACAATTAATGGCAACCTTTTCATTAAAAACTGTCCAGAAAATCCCCGTCGATATTGAAACCGCCTGGGAGTTTTTCTCAAATCCGGCGAATCTTCAAAAGATAACACCCAGTGATCTTGGGTTTAAAATTCTTTCAAAGCACCACGGCACAAAGATGTATCCCGGTCAGATTATCGAGTATAAAGTAAAACCTGTACTTGGAATTCCCGTTTACTGGATGACGGAGATTACGCATGTTAAAGACAAGGAATATTTTGTGGACGAGCAACGCTTCGGCCCTTATCAGTTATGGCACCATCAGCATCATTTTAAGATGATAGAGGGTGGAGTGGAGATGACAGATATTGTACATTACCGAAATCCGCTTGGTTTTCTGGGTAACATTGCAAATGCCTTGTTTGTGAAAGGGCAATTGAAGAAAATATTTGAATTCAGAATAAAAGTGGTAGAGGAGTTGTTTGGCAAATGGCCAACATCTCAAATTAATCAAGTTGAATTTCATAAAGCAGCTTAATTAATAAATGAGTCCATAAAAGAAATGGCTGCCGGTTGGCAGCCATTTCTTTTTATCAAATAGCCTGATGGTTGAAGGGCTGCACCACCATTTCACTTACCACTGCACTGGTTGGTTGCTGACATAAAAACCAAATCGCTTTGGCTGCTTCTTCGGCCATGACCATTTTATCACGTTGTACACGCAGATCAATGCCATCCCAGAAAGGGGTATCAACTCCACCGAGAAATAAATTGGTAATACGTATTTCTGTGCGTTTCACTTCTTCACGAATACTTTGCATCATACCGTTTAATCCATACTTCGATGCACTGTAGGCAGCCGCACCCAACATCGGTACTTTACCTAAGATGCCCGGAATATTAATGATCAACCCTTTCTTTGTTTCTTTCATATTGGGTAAAAATGCTTTCACCAATAAGAATGGTGCATACAGGTTGGTATAGATTGTTTGCATAAACTCATCTTCCGTTAACGTGTCCGATGATTTAATAATGCCAAGCCCAGCAGCATTCACTAACACATCAATGGTAGGGTATTGAGCAAAAAATTGTTCTTTCAAGATAGCTACCTCCGATGGTTTACTGATATCAAGTGCCAGTGTTTTAGATGCAGAAAGATTGAGCTCATGTGCCAATGCCGCCAGTTTTTCACTGTTACGACCGGCCAGAAACAAATTAGCTCCGCTGCCGGCCAATAATTTGGCAACCCTGCTGCCAATGCCGCCTGTAGCACCAACAATTAATACGTTTTTATTTTTTACTGATTCCATGAAATGAGTTTATGCTTCAACAAAAAAGAAATACTTTGGTTGAACGACAGCTATAAATAACGTTCACATTTTTTCCAATAGCTGAAAAAGGAATTAAAGTAGCCAGTTACCTGTGGAAACATCCAGTCACGACTGTCTTTTGTTCCGCTGTAATGTTCAAAGGCCGGATGTTCTTTGGAGATGATGACTGCATTGCCTGTTAATTGTATCAGTTCATCCAATTCGCCCACAAAAAGCTGTATACCTTCAATGTTCTTCGACAGATCAAGAATGAACTGCATCACTTTTTCACTCACCGGATAGTTTGCAAAATGTGATGGCTCCAGTAACAAAATTCGGTTCACATCTTCTTCTTTTCGCCAATTGGGATCAAGATTATAAGAGTTGTAGATCAATACCGGTTTTGAAGAATCAATCTTGATTGCATCTGCTTTTGGTAAAACCGTGTGTAATGACAAGTCAACTGTTTGGTGTAATGCATTCGGAATGCCCATCTCCGGTAATTCTTCGTAACTCTTATCAAGAAATGTTTGGCGTTGATTGCTGTTACAATACCTGTTGATGTTTTCCTGGTTGCAAAAATATTTTTTGGAAGAGAAAGCCGCTGCAACCCATTGCCAACTGCAGTTATTGCTGGCGAGATCGCCATCGAGCAAATGATAATACAGCCATTTGCCCGGTTGCAACCAATGTGCTTTGCCAATATTGCAAACAATAGATGCCGTGTACATACGTGCATGATTGTGCATGTAACCTGTGTGGTACAGATTGCCGATCTGTTCGTCAATCGCTTCAATACCTGTTGCTGCAGTCGCAACAGCACTGATCATTTGTGTATGCTTTACATCTACCTGCTCTTGTTTCAAAGCAGCGTTAATGGCGGCTGTTCCTTTTGCCTGCCAAACACGTTGAAAATATTCACGCCAGGCAAGTTCCTGCAAAAGCTTTTCAATCTGATAAAGTTTGAAACCTTTCTTTAGAATAAAATCCTTCACTTGCTTTACACTGATCACTCCTCGTGAAATATAGGGCGATAGATAAGTAACATCACCATCAATAAAATTTCTCGTCTTACTGTAACGGATGGGATCAATGTGTTCGATACGTTCAAGAATCGAATTATAATCTGCGGGAAATGTAATCATGTTCAACTTATTTAATAGTACGGCATGTATAAGCCCAGTATAATAGAATTGGATGGATGACAATGAGCCGAACCCATGCCACCCATACAGGTACGCAAAGCGATTCACTCAAACAGCCGCCTTTCTGAATAAAATAAATATGAGCAGGTAAAAAGGCGATCAATAAAAAAAGAATGGCATTGCAACCAAATTTTCTAGTTGAAGGAATTAATACTGTGATACCTGCTAAAATTTCACCGGCGCCGCTTGCATAATTGAAGAGCGTTTGATTTGGAAAGTAATCGGGTATCAGCGGCAAATAAAAATCCGGATTGACAAAATGATTGATGCCGGCAAGTATATATACCAAGCCCAGGAGATAAACAGCAGTTATGGGTATCAATTTCCTCATGCCTGTTGTTCCTCTTTTATCAGTTCATTGATCATGCCATTAAAAATAAAATAGTGAAAAGGCAACACGCTGTACCAATACAACCTGCCCCAGATTCCTTTGGGACGGAAAGTTGCAACCTGTCTTATTTGTAGTTTGTTTTTCAACTTCATAATACGAAATTCAAGCCAGGCTTCACCGGGTAATTTCATTTCGGCATACAGCAGCAAACGTTTTTGTGTTTTATCTGCAACCAGTACCCGCCAAAAATCCAATGCATCGCCTGCTTCAATTTTATTTGTATTGGTACGTCCACGACGCAAACCTACACCGCCAAATAATTTATCTAAAAAACCACGAAGCATCCATAGAAGGTTGCCATAATACCAACCTGTTTCACCACCAATACTCCACACTTTTTTTACGATGGCTTCTATTTGTTCCGTTTTTATTTCCCGTTGTTTTACATCTCTGTAACAGCCAAACTCCGGTACATGCATGTATTGCATTAACTGTAGGGATGTGTTGCTGCTGCTGAACGCATCTTTCCAACTGCTCACTACCATGTTCTGTTCAATCTTCTCAAATGCAAGTGCAACAGCTTCTTTGTAGGTGAATGGATTGATGTGTAATTCTTTTTCAAGCTCATTGGGTCTGCAGATTACATCTACTTTCATACTGTTCACCAGATTCACTGCAAGCGGATAAGAAGTTGATGTAAGAAAGTATAACCAGTAAGATGAAATACGTGGCGTCATCACAGGCAGTGTATAGATGAAGCGCTTCAATCCACGTACTTCGGCAAATTGCAGAATCATTTGTTTGTAAGTGAGCACTTCCCTTCCGCCAATATCAAAATCCTGATTGTAGGTTGATGCTTTCAACATCACACCCATTAAGTATTGCAAGATATTTCGCACAGCTATGGGCTGGCATTTGGTATTAAGCCATTGCGGGGTGATCATGACCGGTAGTTTCTCTGTAAGATCACGGATGATCTCAAACGATGCACTGCCTGAACCGACTATAATACCTGCACGTAAAATTGTTAACGGAATAGCAGTTGCTTTTAAAATACTTTCTACATGCAAACGGGAAGAGAGATGTTGCGACAGATGTTCTGCATTAACAATCCCGCCGAGATAAATGATCTGTTGTGTATTGGTTTGCTTTATAAGTTGGTTGAAGTTTTCTGCACAACGTTGCTCTTCTGCTTCAAAGGTTCCTGCAACTGATGTTAAGGAATGAATGAGATAAAAGGCTACATCCAGTTCAACGGGCAGTTGTACATTGCCCGGATTTAAAAAATCAATTTCAATGATGCGGATTTTCGGGTGACGGTATTCTGCATCAAAGCGTTCCTTGTTTCTTACACAGCAATAGATGATGTGCTCCTCCTGCAACAGCAACTGAATGAGTCGCTGGCCGATATACCCATTGGCACCTGTGAGGAGGATGTTCATACTTATCGTTTACTGATTTTATTCATACTGATGCTGCGCTGACGGTTGCATTTAAAACGGTTCACATCATCACTTCGTAATGCTGTGTGTTTGGTGGTACGACCGGCCATACGTTTACGCCACATACGAAAGCTGGATGGTTTGCTGTTGGCACGCATAAAAGCAATCACATCTTTTTCCTTTAAACCAAACTGCAGTTCAATGGCTTCAAAAGGTGTGCGGTCTTCCCAGGCCATTTCAATTATGCGGTCTTTATCTTCTAGAGTTAAATTCATTGGTCGAGTTGTTTTAGAAACTGTTCAGCATTCTTTAAATGTAATTGTTGTTTTTCTGCCGACATCTTATCAAATGTTTTGATGAGCATGCCCAATCTTGGATTTTGTAAAAAGAAACTTCGGTGTACATGCATAAAACGCCAGAAGAGGCCATCCCAGACCTCTTGCCAGGCCCCTTTTTCATAGTCACTCATCTTCATTAAATAATTACTTCCGCTAATGTAGGGTTTGGTGGTCATCAACCCTCCATCTGCAAACTGCGTCATGCCATATACATTCGGCACCATCACCCAATCATACGAATCAATAAACAATTCCATAAACCAGCGGTACACTTCATCGGGATCAAATTCGCAGAGCTGCATAAAATTACCCAATACCATTAATCGTTCAATATGATGACAGTAGCCCGTCTTCAATACTTTTTTAATTGTTTCATCTATAGGCAATATACCGGTAGTGCCGTTCCAGAAACTTGCCGGTATTTTCCGTTTAAATTGCCAATAGTTGGTTGTGCGTTGTTTGGTTCCTTCCCGTTCGTATACAATACGGATGAACTCACGCCAGCCCATGATTTGCCGTACAAAACCTTCCAATGAGTTGAGTGGTATGTTGTGCTTCGCTGCTTGGTTCAACACTTTATCCAACACCTGTTGCGGTGTAAGCAAGCCAATGTTCAACATCGGTGTAAGCACGGAGTGATGAAGAATGATTTCTTTTGTTACGATGGCATCTTCATAAATACCGAAATGCTGAAAACGTTGTTCAATAAAATCATCAAGCCATTTCTCTGCCTCTTCAAAACTGCAAACAAAAAGATGCGGCCCGTCAATCGAACCATAATTATTTGCAAAATTCTTTTCAACGTATTCAGTCGCTTCATTGATGTACTGGTTCGGCTTTGGAAACTTAATCGCAGGGGGTGTTTGCTTCTTTGGATATTTTTCCCGGTTCTCGGCATCAAAGGTCCATTTACCTCCGAGTGGTTTACCGTCTTTTTCTAACAATATCTTACGCAGTTTTCGTTGATATGTATAGAAGTCAGTTTGGAAATAGGTTTTTCGTTTACTGAAATAATCAGCCACTTCCTCCATTGTATTGATAAAGCCGGGAGTTGTATGAAGGTTGAGTTTGATCTTGTATTGTAGACATGTTTCCTGAATGCGTTTGAGTAGCCAGTTATCGGCAACATCGGCAATATGAATTTCGGTGGTTTTTTGTTTGGCCAACGAAGCGATCAATTGACGGACATCATTCTCTGCTTTGGTTGATTCAACGTAGGTTACATCGTGCTTTTTTTCCTTCAACCACTGAGCATAAAACTGCATAGATGCACGATGCAGTACAAGTTTTTGCTTGTGAAAATTGTATTGACGGAAAAACAACCATTCTTCAACAAGGTAAACAGAACTTTTTTTGTCCAGAGCCGGATGTGTTTTGAATAACTGATGCGGAAAGATGATCGTAACAGAACTCATAGTAACATCAAACAATTTTGCCTCTCTAATGTTTAAGAACTTAAAAGAAACAGGATGGCTTTTTTCAGTTCAACAGAAATACAGCAGTGGGAGCGGTTTTACAGAGGCAATTTCATTAACAGCCTGAGTGGATTTAAGAGCGCCAGTTTAATTGCAACGGTCAATAACGACGGCATCAGTAATCTTGCTCTATTCAGCAATATTGTACATATCGGTGCCGATCCTGCATTGATCGGTTTTGTAAACCGTCCACGGGAAGCTGCGCCGCATACGCTTGGTAATATCGAAGCGACTGGTCATTATACCATCAACTTAATTCCTGCCAATCTTATAGAACAGGCGCACCAAACAAGTGCAAAATATGCGGATGGTGAAAGTGAATTCAGTGCGGTGGGTTTAACAGAAGAATTTACAGTGCATAGTAAAGCTCCGTTTGTGTTTGAAAGTCCGGTGAAATATGCAATGGAGTTGAAAGAAATTATTCCCATCAAATTCAACAATACGTTTTTTGTAATTGGTTCTGTTACGGGTGTGTTTGCAGATGAACAGATATTAGCTCCTGATGGTTTTTTGGATTTAGAAAAAGCAAACATCATTACCTCACTTGGCATTGACGGTTATTATGCAACGGATAAACTGGCAAGGTATAGTTATGCAAAGCCCGGCAAAGATCTCACCCGAATTGATTAAAGTCTTTCTTTATTTTTGATGATGCAGAAAAAGAAACTGGTGGTATTAACCGGCGCCGGCATCAGTGCCGAAAGTGGATTGCGTACGTTTCGTGACAGTGATGGTTTATGGGAAGGGTATGAGATTGAAGAGGTAGCCACACCACGTGCATGGCGAAAGAATCCGCAACTGGTACTTGATTTTTATAATTACAGAAGGAGAGATGTGTTGAAGGCGCAACCCAATGCTGCACATGTTGGTTTAGCTGAATTGGAAAAATATTTTGATGTAACCATCATTACTCAAAACATTGATGATTTGCATGAACGGGGCGGCTCCACCAATGTGCTTCACCTGCATGGAGAGATATTAAAAATGCGGAGCGAACGTGATGAGCATTTGATCTATGATATTACCGGCGATATTAAGTTGGGCGATAAAGCAGATGATGGGGCACAGCTTCGTCCGTACATTGTTTGGTTTGAAGAAGCAGTGCCGATGATTGAAGAAGCGGTGCCTGTTGTGCAACAAGCTGATATTTTTGTTGTAGTTGGTACTTCATTAGCAGTGTACCCTGCAGCCGGATTAATTACTGTGGCAGCAGATTCAATTCCTAAATTTATCGTTGATAAAAAGATTCCTTACACATCTACAGTTTATAATTTAACGGCAATTGAAAAACCGGCAACGGAAGGAGTGAAGGAGTTAAAAGAATTACTTAAAACCTTTCTTCTTTAAATTTTACGCTATGCATTTTTAATTCTTCCAGCACAGGTTCATAAATTTCTTTTCTTGTTGGAATGTGCAATCCTTTCAATTTTATCTTTTCTTCAAGGATAAGTTTAGCTGCAATACCAAGCGGCAAGCCAACCGTCTTTGCCATGGCTGTATGCAAACTGTCTTCACCTTTAACAACCAGACTGCTTTTTATGGATGATTGTTTACCGTTGATCGTGTAATCAATTTCGTGCAATATCACAATCAGATCTTTGTCGGCCGGTTGCAGGGCTAATTTTTTTTCAATGCGTTGTTGTAAAATATCTGCACTGGATTTTGCAGTTGAGGGAATGTCTTCATCACTTTCCAGTTCAAGAAATGCAAACTGTTCCAGTATGGTATCATGAGCAGCTTCTGCAACATACAGTTCAAGATACATGCGAAAACTCAGCTCTCTGCCTTCAATCTTTTTCAGTTTTGCAGCAAACCATTCCTGATAGGTTTGATGCTGTGTAATTTCAGTTGCATCAGTTTCATTGGTTAAATCCAGATCAACCACCACATCCCAGCCATTGCAAAAAGGAGCATATCGCAACGTAGTGCGGATAAAGGTTTCTGCTTCCTGTAAATGATAAAGCGGAATATAGCTTAATGAATCTCTGTTGGGATACCAGGCAAACAAAGGAAGCTCATCAATTTGTAACTGCTCACAGTTTTCAAATACCTCATTATAGTTTTTCCGAATGATGTTGTTTGCTTGTTTATATGCAGCGCCAGCTTGTCCCGCCATTAGAATATTGCGTGGGTTCCAGCTTATTTTATAATGCCATGGATTGTCATTGCTTTCAGGAGCAACCAATCCGCCACAATGCGATTTAAAAGAGGAAATTGTTCCGCCTTTTGATCTGATCTCATCAATAAGTTGCATGGCGCTCATATGATCAATACCCGGATCAAGACCCATTTCGCACAAAAAAAGAATTTCTTTACTGTTGATCTCCGCCTCCAGCTGTTTTATCGCCTCATCAACATACGAAGCTGTGAGCAAATTGCGGCCAATGGCCACACAATCTTTTGCCACATGAATATGTAAAGACGGAGGTAACAATGAAACAACAATATCTGCCGCTTCAATCAGCATACTTCGTTCATCGGCTGCCGTTACATTTACTTCAACCGCCTGTGCATGGCTGTGCTGCTGCACTTTTGCTTCGGCCTGCTGCAGATTACTGTCGGCAACAATCAGCTTCCAGTTTTTTTCTGCACAGGTATTTTTCAGATAGTCAATTAAAACAGTTGCCGATTTTCCGGCACCAAATACAAGAATCGTTTTCAAACAAAAGATTTTTGGCAAGATAGAAGAATTTGCTGTTTGACCGCTTACATTTTACGTGCTGCAATCTGTTTTGGGTGTTTGGGCATCTATCAATAAATTTGCACACCCGTTTTTAACGGAATTAAAACAAAGCTATTTCAATGAGAACAATTGCCATGCGTGAAGCACTGCGGGAAGCAATGCAGGAAGAAATGCGCAGAGATGAGAACGTTTTTTTGATGGGTGAAGAAGTTGCTGAATACAACGGAGCCTACAAAGTAAGCCAGGGAATGCTGGATGAGTTTGGTGAAAAACGGGTGATTGATACGCCGATTTCTGAACTTGGTTTCACCGCCATTGCAGTAGGTGCGGCTCAAAACGGCCTTCGTCCTATTGTTGAATTTATGACCTGGAACTTTGCGGTACTGGCGTTGGATCAGATACTGAACACTGCATCAAAAATGCTGGCAATGAGTGGCGGCCAGGTGGGTTGTCCTATTGTATTTCGTGGACCCAACGGCTCTGCAGGTCAGTTAGGTGCACAGCACTCTACAGCGTTTGAAAGTTATTATGCCAATATTCCGGGGTTAAAAGTTATTTCGCCTTACACAGCCTATGATTCAAAAGGTTTGCTGAAAGCAGCTATCCGTGATAACGATCCGGTAATTTTTATGGAAAGTGAAGTGATGTATGGCGATAAAGGTGAAGTACCCGAAGGAGAATATATAATTGAAATAGGTAAGGCCGATGTTAAACGTGCAGGCCGTGATGTAACCATTGTTTCGTTTAATAAAATGATGAAAGTGGCTTTGGGTGCTGCAGAAGAACTGGCGAAAGAAGGGATTGAGGCCGAAGTAATTGATTTGAGAACCATCCGTCCGTTGGACTGGTTTACCATTCTTGAAAGTGTAAAGAAGACCAACCGTCTGGTAATTGTAGAAGAGCAGTGGCCATTTGCATCTGTTTCTTCTGAAATAGCGTACCGCATTCAAAAAGAAGGATTCGATTATTTAGATGCACCCATCCGCCGAATTACCAGCAGCGATTCGCCCATGCACTATGCGCCAACACTGGTAGGAGCTTATCTGCCCGATGTGCCAAGAACGGTAAAGCTGGTGAAAGAGGTGATGTACATGAAAAAATAACAACTGTTTGCAGATAAAGTAAAAAGCCGTTCAAGTTGCTTGAACGGCTTTTGTATTCTTTACAAATAAATGTCCTTATAATTTGTTTTTCAAAAGATTTAGGGCATATTTGCAACGGTTTTTCATAGGATATTGGATTTTAAACGAAGCTGGATTTCTATCCGGCTTTTCTTTTGGCATAACTTTCCCATGCGGTAAAACCGCCGACTTCAACCTTAAACAGATTGTTTCTCCGATTGTTAAGGCATGAGCCCTTCAATAAACAACCGAAGAGTGCTTAAAATAACCCAAACAAGTCCGTAGGTAATAAACACAAGCGACAGGCCTAATGCTGAAATTTTAACTGCAATCTTCCAGGCCGGTTGTGTAGTAATGGAGCTAAGCTTCATAGGGATTGGTATTGGTTCAGTTCAAATGTAGCTATCATTTCATTCTCAAACAATCGGATAAAACCTGTATTTTAAAATGGTATTTACCGAATTAAAAGGATGGCCAGCTACGTAGTTGGTTTGCGTAGAAAGTCCATTCAGGAGTGTTTATAGTATTTTGTAATGGCTCTCTAAACCATGGACTTATGCTTTTTTCTCTCAAATTTTGAAGGATGTGTACATCCTGTGCAGGCATATAACTCTGTGCAAGTAAAAACAACCGCTCACCCGTACCCGTGTGTATGGCTACATCCATCACCAGTACCGCATGCCCCGGTGAACCGCCTTTTATCAGCACGTCGCCCGGCTTCAGATTTTTCCAGGTTGTTGGTTTCAATTCTTTTTCAAGCGACAGCGTACCACACATGCCAAAAACCGTTTCAAGATAGCGCTGCCATCCCTTGTGCTGATAGTTAGACCAGCAATACTTTTTGCCTGCATTGTCAGCAAAACAAATGGGTTGATTGGATGCTTTCAGATACTCCGCTCTTATCCGCATAATTGCATCTGCACATTGCTGCAGATCTCTGTTGCCCACAGAAATATTTAAAACGGCATATTGCGCCTGTTGATTATACTTTTCTGTTCCATTGTACAGATAAACCGTTTTTTCTTTTTTCAGTTCCTGCTTTCGCAGATACCAACCAAAACTACCTGAGTTTACGTTTATCCGTTTATAGTTTGCAGGTACTGGAATTTGTTCTACTGTACGGATTGAATGCTGAGATGGAGCCGGACAATAAGCACAAACACTCATCCATGAAAAGAAAACAATAAGCTCATTCATAGTTGCATGGTTTTTGGTTAGCTTTGAATCAATTCACATTATTTTCCACAAAAGAATTTGTTAAACAGGTATGAATCATATTTTAATTGTAGATGATGAAAAAGCGATCCGTAAAACCCTGAGTGAAATACTTTCTTATGAGGGTTACCAGATTGATGATGCAGAGAACGGTGAAGAAGGATTAAAAAAAATTAAGGAAAAGAATTACGATGTGGTGTTGTGTGATATTAAAATGCCCAAAGTGGATGGACTTGAGTTTTTAGAAAAAGCAAGAGAGAGTCATCCTGATCTCCCCATTATCATGATCTCCGGGCATGGCACTATTGAAACCGCAGTAGAAGCAGTTAAGAAAGGTGCATTTGATTATGTAGCCAAGCCACCCGATTTAAACCGTCTGCTCATTACCATTCGCAATGCAATGGATAAGCAAACACTGGTAACTGAAACCAAAGTGTTAAAGCGCAAGGTGAGTAAAGTGCAGGAGATGATTGGCGAAAGTACAGCACTTAAAAAAATAAAAGACACTATTGATAAAGTTGCGCCAACAGATGCAAGGGTTCTGGTAACAGGTGAGAATGGTTCCGGTAAAGAACTGGTTGCAAGATGGATGCATGAAAAAAGTAACCGCAACAGCGGACCGATTGTAGAAGTGAATTGTGCAGCAATACCCGGGGAGTTGATTGAAAGCGAACTCTTTGGTCATGAAAAAGGATCTTTCACCTCAGCCATTAAACAACGCATTGGTAAGTTTGAACAGGCCAATGGTGGCACTTTGTTTTTAGATGAGATAGGTGATATGAGTTTAACTGCGCAGGCAAAAGTGCTCCGTGCGTTACAGGAAAGTAAAATAACCAGAGTAGGAGGCGAGAAAGATATTACCGTTGATGTGCGTGTGATTGCAGCTACCAACAAAGATTTATTGAAAGAAGTGGAAGCGAAAAATTTTCGATTGGATCTGTACCATCGCTTAAGTGTTATCATTATACATGTGCCTTCGCTGAACGAACGCAGAGAAGATATTCCATTGCTGGCTGAACATTTCTTACAGCAGGTTGCAGATGATTACGGGCAGGTAAAAAAAGCGATTGATAAAAAAGCAATTGAAGCGTTGCAAAAGCACAACTGGAGCGGTAACATCCGTGAGTTCAGGAATGTGATGGAGCGGCTGGTGATTTTATCTGGTAAAACAATTACCGATGAAGATGTACAGAATTTTGTGATTCCACGGATATGAGTCAGCGTATATACTGTATTAGCGGTTTGGGCGCCAATGAACAGGTGTTTTCTAAACTGCAGTTGGAAAATGTTGAATTGGTTTTTTTAAATTGGCTTGTACCAATGGTGAATGAACCAATTGAATCCTATGCTAAAAGAATGTTTCAAGTGGTTAAAGAACATCATCCTGTGCTCATGGGAGTATCATTTGGCGGAATGATTTGTATAGAAATTGCTAAACTATTTGAGATTAAAAAATTGATTCTCATTTCTTCAGTGAAACAAAAAACGGAGATTCCGTTTTGGTTTCGGATAGCAGCAACACTTCAGTTACACCGTTTAATCCGACCTGAAACTGCAAAAATTTTATCTCCCTTCGAAAATTATTTTCTTGGTGTACAAAGTATTGATGAAAAGAAAATGACCGATACCTTTCGAAAACAAGTAGATAAAAATTATCTCCGTTGGGCTATTCATCAAATTGTCCACTGGAGTAATGTAACAATTCCCTCAAATTGCCTACATATACATGGAACAGGGGATCGCATATTTCCATCACGTTATGTAAAAGCCGATTATTTAATTCAAAATGGCGGTCACTTCATGGTTTATAACAAAGCAGGTGAAATCAGCCCGATCATAAACCGTGAATTAAGCAGCATATGCAGCCCTGTTAAATGAAACAGAATATTTTTCAGTTCAAATAAGGGCACAAAACCGAAACCCTTACTTTTGTGAGCATTAAAAAATAACAGCATGTCGTTCAATGAAATCCTCTGGATTTTTATCATTAATATCCTGATCGTGTTATTACCTGCCATCGGGTTGTATGGCATGTTTAAAAAAGCAGGTGTGGCGCCATGGAAAGCATTGGTGCCTTTTTATAATCTCTGGATAATGACGGAGCTGGCCGGCATGAAAAAGTATTGGTTTTTCCTGCAGTTTATCCCTGTAGCCGGTTGGTTTATTTCCATTGCTATTCTGATAGAATTTGTAAAGACTTACGGCAAGTTTAAATTCTGGGAACATGCATTGACTGTATTTGCTTCCTTTTTATATTTCATTTATATCGGTTTTAATCAAACCGATAAATATGTTGGAGTTGATGCTATCAGAACGCATAAAAAATCTGCGGCAAGAGAATGGGTTGATGCAGCCATATTCGCCATTGTTGCAGCTGGTTTAATCCGTATGTTTCTGTTTGAAGCCTATGTAATTCCAACACCTTCAATGGAGCGTTCATTACTGGTGAATGATTTTCTTTTTGTAAGTAAAACAGCTTACGGATCGAGAGTGCCCAATACACCACTTGCATTTCCGCTGGTTCATCACACACTTCCAATTGTTAATACAAAGTCTTATCTCGATATCATCAACCTAAAATACAGAAGATGGTTTACCACACCTGTAAAACGAAATGATGTAATGGTGTTTAACCTGCCGGTAGGCGATACAGTCATTAACGATGAAGAAAATTTTGGATCTAAAAGAACTTATTATGAAGCCATCCGTGATAAGAATGAAGGAAACGGCGATAGGAATCTGATCTGGGATAAATATGGCGATATCATCATTACAAGACCTGTTGATAAGCGTGAAAACTTTATAAAGCGATGTGTGGCCATTGCAGGTGATACACTTGAAATCAGAAACGGTGTGGTGTTTATCAATGGTAAAATGAACGACATTCCGCCTGCATCCGAAACCAATTATGTGTTGCGTACCAAAGGTCAGCCGCTTGACTTTACTATGCTGGAAGAAGAATATGGCATCAGAGAAAATCTGGGCGAAGTAAGAGGCATCGGCAATAATCTGTATGAAATATTTTTAACCAGAGAACAGGTTGCAATCTTCAGCAAATTATCTTTTGTTGATTCCATTATGCCGGTGAATTATCAATATGAACCGGGGATTACAGGTATTGGTGGCTATGATCTTTTTCCTAATGATACCGTTTATGCAAAATGGACCATTGACAATTACGGTCCGTTGTATATTCCGCAAAAAGGTGCAACCATTGCCCTTACACCTGAAATTTACAGCCGTTACGAACGTGTCATCCGTACGTATGAAGGCAACAGTTTTGAGATGAAAGAAGGGAAGTTCTTTGTAAATGGTCAGCAAACAGACAAGTATACGTTCAAAATGAATTACTACTGGCTGATGGGTGATAACCGCCATAATTCGCTCGACAGCCGTTACTGGGGTTTTGTTCCTGAAGATCATGTGGTAGGGAAGGCTTCGCTCATTTTCTTCAGCTGGGACAAAGGTCCAAGGTGGAAACGGATTTTCAGATCAATAAAATAATAGTGTATATTTGATACCGAGCTTTTATGATGGATCCTCCGACATGTTCGGGGGATTTTTTGTCTCATACCATCAACCCAACATTGAAAAACCTAAAAAACAGTACAATGATTAAACAAGACTATCATTTCGCCTACGAGATATATGAGTCTATTGATGATCTTACAGAAGAAGATAAGTGGCTGTTAGATGAAGCAAGAGAAGTAACCCAACATGCATATGCACCTTATTCCCGTTTTCAGGTGGGCGCTGTTGCCAAGTTGAGTAATGGTGAAATTGTTGCAGGCAGCAACCAGGAAAATGCATCCTTCCCTGCAGGACTGTGTGCAGAGCGTGTAGTGCTGGCATCTGTATCGTCTCTATATCCAAAAATGCCGATTGAAACAATTGCCATCAGCTACAACAACAACAATGGGGAAAGCAATCATCCCATTTCTCCCTGTGGTATTTGCCGGCAGGCGTTGCAAGAGTTTAAAGAAAAAACCAAAGTGCCGGTTCGTCTTATTCTTGGCGGCATGCATGGTAAAGTGTACATCATTCCTGATGCAGGGATGTTATTGCCGCTTTCATTTACCAGTGAAGATTTGCAGTAATTAAAATAAAGAAGATTGTTTGCCGGCTGCTTTTGCTTCATGCTCCAGTAACCATTGCTTACGATGCAAACCTCCTGCATAACCGGTTAATTTGCCATCTGCACCAACCACTCTGTGGCAAGGAATAATAATGGCCAACGGATTTTTTCCATTGGCTGATGCAGCAGCCCGTATGCTTTTTACATTACCCAACCGTTTGGCTACATGCAGATAGGTAATGGTTTCTGCAAAAGGAATCTGTATCAACTGTTGCCATACTTTTTGCTGAAATGCAGTGCCGGCAGGAGATAGCGGTAAATCAAACTGTTTACGCCTGCCTGCAAAATATTCATCTAACTGCAAAATGGTTTTTTGCAAAACAGGTGAATCAGTTGTTGAAAGAACTGCATCAATCGCATCATCCATAAAATGAACAATGGTTAATTGATTGTCTTCTTCCTGTAAAAGGAGTGTACCAAGAGGGGAAGCATAATGAACGGTATTGATCAGCACATCAACCAATTTTCCCTCCGTTTTGAACCGCTTTATCAGGCCTAAGCAAAACAACTTCCTTGTGTTCATCATACACACCAAGCACCAGGCACTCACTGAAAAAATTGGCAATTTGTTTTACAGGGAAATTGATGACCGCAACAATCTGTTTACCGATTAATTCTTCTTTAGAATAGTGATGAGTAATTTGTGCAGATGAGCGTTTGATTCCTTTTGCTCCAAAATCAATGGTTAACTGATAAGCAGGTTTTCGTGCATTGGGAAAATCGTTCGCTTCAGTAATTGTGCCGGCACAGATATCCACCTTTTCAAAATCGTTCCAGGAAATCAGCTCATTGGTCATCTTCCGTATCATTTAATTGCGAAGCAAGTGAAAGCAGATCATTTTTTTTATACAGGCTCTTTTCGTCTGAAAAGCATTTTGCATATTCTTCCAGCAAGAGCTGAATCATGCGTTTATTGCTGAGCGGTTTAAAATAAGAGGCAGTAGGCGTTACGCTGATGCGCTTAAAATAGGTCTCCACATCTTTGTGCGAAAAAATCTGACCGCTTGCACTGTCCAGAAAAAATTGAATATGCTCCGGCGGGTAAGTGGCATCCACAACATTTTCAGGGTCTTCATCAAAATAGGCGAGGATAAACTGTCGGGGGATGTTGACCATGTAAAGGTTGATGTCCAGCAAATTGGCCAGTGTAATAAACAGTAAACCCATCGGGATCACATTCCCCTTCTTTGTTTCTACCAGTTTGTGAAGGAGAAAATCGTCGGGTTGAGTATAATTGATTTCAGTGCCTTTGATTTTGTAATAATTGAATAAGATATTGTTGAGTACATTAATTTTTTCAAGCGATGTAAGAAAACTGTTGAGCTCCAGCCAGATGTTGCGGCGCATTTTTTCCAGCTCCTGATAATGAGTAGCCAGATTAAGATCCGGATACTGGTAACGGCTCACCAGTAATGCGCCTGTAAATAAATCGTGTTCTTTATCGGTTGCCCAGGCTGTAATATCCATTTGCAGATCACGGAAGTGCAGACTGTGAATCAGCATTTCTATCCGCTCCTGAATGGCTTCATCGGGTGTGGTTTCCCATAAATGTTCCAGATTGGGAATGATATCTTTCCCGAATGAAATGATTTTTTCACTTACGGTTGAGTATACCTCCGCATCAGGATCATCTATAAGGTGCAGAAGAGCAGATATTTCTTTTGTTTGTTCCATTCAATGTTATTTCAAAAATAAGATGCCGTAAATCTGATCCTTAAATTGCAAAAACTGTGATTTTTTTGAAGAAAAAGTTGTTCACAGTAATGTGGATGAATTATTCAAGGTATTGAAAACAAGCTGTTCGTGCTGTAAATGCTAAGTGAATGCACTTAGCCTTTTGTTGAGTTACTATGCGTTTATTGAAATGAGTCTTTGGTTTTGCTTGTCAAAATTCAAAACAGATGTAATCTTGCATTCCAACAGTGTAGAATCCAAACTATGAAAACCAAACCGCAATTGCGGCAAAATCCGAAAGGCCTGTTTTGAATCCCGACCCTATGAACTGTCTATGGCTTCTGTACCTGAGAGAACATTAAAACGTAGTAAATTTTTTGAAGCCAGATAAGTCCCCCGATCTATCGGGGGATTTTTTTTGTCATTATTCTCCTGATTTCAGAATCATCAATAAGTCTTTTTAGAGTAAAGCCGGTACAAATGAAATCAACAATGGACTGCGTGCACGAATGCTGTAATTTTAAGCATGCTTTCAATCAGTCATTTATATGTTTATCCAGTAAAGTCGTTGGGTGGAATTGAACTCAGCTCGGCTCGTTTAACCGACAGAGGTATTGAACACGATCGTCGCTGGATGCTGGTGGATGAAGACAATCGCTTTTTAACACAACGGGAGTTTCCGCAGATGGCGTTGTTACGTACAGCCATTCATGCAAATGAATTAACCGTTTATGAAAAGGGGAACGAAGTGGATACGATCAGTGTTAACTTGTATCAGCCAAGTGGCAGTTTGATCAATGTACAGATATGGGATGATATGTGTGAAGCAATAGATATGAGTGATACTGTAAATAAATGGTTTACTGAAAAGCTGAAACGTATTTGCAAGCTGGTGTATATGCCCGATGACAGCAAACGAAAAGTAGATACTGATTATGCAACAGCTGATGAGCTCACCGGTTTCTCCGATGCATTTCCGGTATTGATGATCGGGCTGGCGTCGCTGGATGATTTAAACAGTCGGTTAGAAACTCCGGTACCCATGAATCGCTTTCGTCCGAATATTGTTTTTACAGGAGGAACTGCTTTTGAAGAAGATACCATGAAACATTTTCAGATCAACGGCATTGATCTGTATGCAGTAAAGCCCTGTGCAAGATGCGTGCTAACAACAACCGATCAGGAAACCGGCATCACAGCAAAAGAACCGTTGAAAACATTGTCAACTTACAGAACTGGAAATAACAAAGTGTATTTTGGACAGAATATTTTATACAAGAACGAAGGAATGATAAAAGTGGGAGATGAGTTGAAGGTTGTGCAAACAAAAGCTACGTTGCAATTAAATACCTAGTTGCTAACGTGGTCGGTGGGACACCGACCACGGCGTGCCGCCGCTGTTGCTGTCCTCACCAACAGCTTATCATCGCACAATAAAAAAACAATATGTTGATTGATCAATATAACAGAGTACACAATTATTTACGGATATCGTTAACCGATAACTGTAACCTGCGTTGCTTCTATTGCATGCCGGAAGAAGAGTATGAGTTTACAAAGCAAGCCCACCTGATGCAGGCAACTGAAATTGAAATCCTGGCGAAAACATTTGTACAACTGGGCGTCAACAAAATCCGTTTAACAGGCGGTGAGCCATTGGTGCGAAAAGATGCAGCCGACATCATTCTTCGTTTGTCGAAGTTGCCCGTTAAACTTACACTCACCACCAACGGTACAAGATTGCATGAGTTTGTGGATGTGCTGGAAGCAGCAGGTGTTCGTTCACTCAACATCAGTCTCGATACATTACAGGCCGTCACGTTTCGGCATCTCACCCGACGAGATCAATTTCAGCAAGTGATGGATAATATTCAACTGCTCATTAACCGCCACTTTCATGTAAAAGTAAATGTGGTGGTCATGAAAGGTTTAAACGATGGCGAGATCAATGATTTTATTGCATGGACGAAACACACACCCGTGCATGTACGCTTCATCGAGTTTATGCCTTTCAGCGGTAACCGATGGACGAGCAACCAGGTATTCACCTGGCAACAGATATTACAGGTTGTGGAGCAACAGTATTCGTTTCTTCCGTTGAAGAATGAAGCGCATGATACAGCAAAGGGATATATCGTTCCCGGTCATGCCGGCACATTTTCTGTCATCAGTACCATGAGTGCACCTTTCTGCAGCAGTTGTAACCGTTTGCGTTTAACGGCCGATGGTAAAATGAAAAATTGTTTGTTTGCTGAAAAAGAAATGGATCTGTTAACTGCTTTGCGAAGCGGACAAGACGTTACTCAACTCATCCAACAAAATATTGCCTCTAAAGCAAAAGAGCTGGGCGGACAATTCACTGCCGACTTTGAACACATCCATCCAGAAACAATTCACAACAGAAGTATGATCGGGATTGGGGGATAGAAGAAAGTACGAAGTTAGAAGTACGAGGTACGCTTGCTCAACGTAGCCTTGGCGAAGTTGAGAAGTTAGAAATATACCACGTCAGACGCCCTCGTCGGACGAATAAAAGAGGGACCAACTTAATTCAGATTTTTCTTATCGGTGTGTGTCCTCTCTCAACCAAAATACATTTATAAAAATTAGTTGAAGGAGATTTCAACAACAAAAAAATAATAAAATGGGCTACGACATACATATCACAAGGAAAGAAATTTGGTATGATAAAAATGAACAACTTTTCATCTCAGAAGATGAATGGAAGAGTTTCCTATCATTAGATTCAGAAATGCGTCTAGATAATTTCGCTGAAACAAAACTGTCGAACGGAAACATATTGCGGATGAACAAAGCAGGAATCGCAGTTTGGACAGCATATGGAGAAGATATGCCTGTTTGGTTTGATCACAATTCAGGAAATATCACAGTTAAAGATCCGGATGAGAAAATCATTAAAAAAATGTTGAACATTGCCTCAACATTTAAAGCAAAAGTACAGGGTGATGAAGGTGAAGTTTATGAACTGAATGCCAAAAATGAGGTTGTCACTAAAACACAGGATGGAAGAATTACTGTCGTTTTTGAATCTAAAAAGCCCTGGTGGAAATTTTGGTAGTGTATTATGCATATCAAGAAAAGGGTCTTGCCTTAGCCGACCCCGTGAGTTTAAAAACGATGGACCGTTGGCTATTACCTCTAACGGCAAACTATCCAAACCATTCGGGTCTGGTGGACCGTTGACTATAGACCGTGGACTATTACAAAAACTTTTCTAACTATTAAGGAAAAAATCATATTTTGGCAATGCGCCAGCAAGTGAAACTGCAACCGTGAACACCGGAACAGCCAAAGCCAACCAAATCCGATAGCTATCGGATCCACGCTTTACCCCGGACAATTTTTTTTGATTGCTGCGCAGTAGAAGAGGAAAGATGATGTGAAGGGATACTCCAGAAAATTTATTTATATAAAATCTATAAAGCCAAAACTTGAGTATGAACGCATAGAAACGTTTGCACACATAAATCTTGGTGTTAGTTACAATTTTAAAGGAATGAGTTACACAGATAATGACATAAGTTATTGGACAAAGGAAGAAATTCTTGAATTCGCACTGCAAAACTTAAAAGACATAAATACTACTGTAGACCATTTTGGAGATAGCTTGTTGCACAACTCAATTGGATTTGGAGACCCTGAACTTGTAAAAAATTTGATACGGTTAGGAGCTGACCCTAACAAAAAGGGGCAAAACGGCGAAACTCCAATCTATGTTGCAGTTAGAACAAAAAATAAAGAAATGGTTGACGCACTCATAACACTTGGAGCAAAAGTTAAAGTAGGAAATGATCAGTCAGAAACACCAATTGCTGTAGCAGAACATTTTGGATATGATAGCTCACATGAATTGTATATTTTATTGACAAATAAAATAAAGGGAGAACTAAAAATAGTTAGCGATCAATATATTGAAATTGCTAATCAATACATAGTCGAAGACAAATATGAGGAAGCGTTAAACAATTATGGGTATGCAATTCAGTACTGCTATTACAGTGATAATGCGTTTTATTTACGTGGACGGGTTTACTTAAAAATGGGTAATCTAGAGTTAGCTAAAGCTGACTTTATAAATGCAGTAAAATATGGAAGTGAAAAAGCCAAACAGTATTTATCAAAAAACTTTAGCCAACATTAGTTGCCAATCGTTGTGCTGAATATTAGAGCACTTAGTAGCGATAATTCTTTTTTTATCGGTTGGTGTCCTCACCGACCGAAATATATTTGTACAAGGTGGTTGGAGGAGACTCCAACCACTAAAAATGAGCAAAGCGACAATGAACTTCCAACAAACAAACAACAATGTCAATCCAACATAAATTCTATCAGACAAACTTTGGTAATGGATTTGAAACTCACAATGCCATTCTTGACATAACTCCATACAAACCTGAAATAATGATTGTTGGGACTTTTAATCCCGACACACATAATGCAAATTTTGCCGACTTCTTTTACGGCAGAAACTTTTTTTGGCCAGCTTTTAAGAATTTGTTTATTCATAACGCAGTAGTAATTCCAAACAGAAGAATGCCGCCAAACGGTATACCACCAGCAATCCTCAACCCGACATTACAGGAAATATTTGACCTAAATAGAAAATTAAAACTAACGTTCTCTGACATAGTTCTTGAAGTTCTACATAACAACAACCCAGCTTACCAAATTATTCCAAATGACAATGTGATTTTTAATGGAGTAGAATACAATTTAATACAAGATGGACAAAAAGGAAATGTTGGCGGTTTGCAACAACTATACGCTTTAGGACAGGTGAATTGGAATACACAAAACATAATAAACTACTTATGCGAAAACCCTCAAATCAAGATGATTTACTTCACAAGACGACCGACAGTTATTTGGGCTGCTCAATGGAATTTAATTATAAATCACAATTGTATGGCTGGACGCCTCACTACAAATATATTTACTCCTTCTGGAGCAGGATCACCTGTAAATCGTTCTATGACAAGACTATTAAAACATTGGATTCATAATAACAACCCAAACTTTGGTAGACTTGATAATAATTGGCTGATAAGGAATAATGTTGACCTTAATAATTTCTAAAATGACAAGAAGAACACCTGTGCATAACATTGGTATTTGCAAAAGCTGGGCGGAAGGAATTCTATTTTCCATCCTTCGCAAATACCTCAACGTTATGGTGCATATTAAAACTACAACAAAATGAATCAAACACAAGATAATGCAGCACATGCACTAACTGGTAGACACCTAAATAATGGGTGGATAGTAACAAAGAAAATCGAACCTAAACCAGGGTCAACTGGTGGCTTTTTCAGTTTTTGTTACATTGTAAACAATGGTGAAAAGGACGCATTCTTAAAAGCTTTAAATTTCAATGCTTTTTTTCAACTCTTTAGAGGAAAATCAATAGTTGAAATAATTAACGAACAAACAAAGGCATACCAGTTTGAGAAAGAACTTTTACTTAAATGTAAAAACAATAGACTTTCTAAGGTCTCAATGATAATAGATGAAGGAGAAGAGTTTATTGAAGGCTATACTATTTCTAATGTTCCTTATTTAATTTTTGAAATGGCAGAAGGGGACGTTAGATCACACATGAATTTTAGTAAGGATATTGATTTAGCTTGGAAACTAAAATCCTTGCATGACGTGGCGGTTGGATTAAAACAATTGCATGGTATTGAAATAGGACATCAAGACCTAAAGCCGTCAAATGTTTTACTTTATGACAAGGGTATTGTTTCAAAAGTAGGTGATTTAGGTCGTTCACTTTGTTCCGATATTGATGCACCACATGATAATGGAAAAGATTTTCCTGGTGAATTTACATATGCACCACCTGAATATTTATATAGGTATGTTGAACCTG
Source organism: Chitinophagaceae bacterium (assembly GCA_022841365.1). Classification (GTDB taxonomy): domain Bacteria; phylum Bacteroidota; class Bacteroidia; order Chitinophagales; family Chitinophagaceae; genus Lacibacter. The sequence goes on from JALHRP010000012.1 coordinate 23,677, forward strand.
ATTGGAACAAAAGAGTCCGGGCAACAGATATGTATCTGTTTGGCAGTCTAGTAACATACTATTTTTTGGGTGCTAATATGACCGCATTAATAGGAAAAAACCTCGACCCTCAATTTCGATGGGGAAAATGGGGAGGAAGTTTTTTAGATGTTACAGATTATTTAGTTGACGCATTTTACAAAGCATTAAAGGAGTTTAAGGGTTCTATTAGCAATCAAGAATTAGCTGCCGATTTAATAGAAGTATTGGAGTACTGTTGTTTTCCTTATCCAGAAAAACGTGGACATCCTAAAGCAATCAGCCAAATCGGAAACCAATATGACTTTCAAAGGGTTGTTTCAAAGTTTGACCTTCTTTCTAAAAAAGCAACATATTTATTTAAATAATGGCTATTATTTACGAAATAAAAGAAAGGCGTTTAATACCCAATTGGCGTGACTATAAACGTACCTTGCAAATTGGCGAATTGAGTACATCCAATTCACAGCCACTAGAGATAAATATAGACAGAGTCGTTAATGATTGGAGTGAAATTAAAAATATAGGAACTGCCGCTGAATTAGTTAATGCCGCATTTATTTCAGGCAAAAGTGAGTTTTTCGAGCTGATTGAAGCGATAGCTCTTATCAAGAAAAATTCAGATTCTGCTTCTAATACATTGCTTTCACTAACAGACGCATTTGATGTACCAATTGGGAATAACAGTAATTCAAAGGCTAAAACTTTTATACTAGAGAAAGACATAGAAACTATTAATGAGTTTCATGCATTAATTAACAATAAATCACTATTTAAGGTAATTAATCGGACAAAAAAGAGAACCATTAATGAAATATTCAATCCAATTGTCTGGGTTGAGCTTTCAAGATTATATATAATGCATGGACAGGAAAGAAAAGCAGAAAGAGCAATGCTGACAGCTCTACACTTGGCACCTGACAATAGATTCGTTCTTCGTTCAGCTACAAGACTATTTATACACACTGATCAATTTGATAAGGCATTGTATTACTTAAAAAAAGCAACTCATTAAAATATGACCCCTGGTTAATTTCTGCACATATTGCAACATCTTCAATTATGAAGAGATTTTCTCCTTTGATTAAAGACGGAGAAAAACTTATCAATTCAAACAAGTTTTCACCATATGAGCTTACCGAACTATATAGTTCTTTAGGTACCTTAGAATTCAATGATGGCTCGTTTAAAAAAGCAAAAACTCATTTTGATAATTCAATGCTGCAACCTAATGACAACGCATTAGCCCAATTAGAATGGGTTTCTAAAGAAGATTCTCGATTCTCGGTTAACCCATTTTCTTTTGGAGGTGTAATTAATCCATTTGAAGCATTCGCATTGGAACACTATGAGCAAGGAAATTGGAAAGAGGCATTTTTTAATTGTATCAAATGGTTCCTAGACACTCCTTTCTCCAAAAGACCTGTTTTATTAGGCTCATATATCGCAGGTTCATTGTTGAAGGACGCTAATGCATCGGTCCTTTTATGTGAAGTTGGTTTACAAGCTAATCCCAATGACCCAACTTTACTAAATAACATAATTTACGAACTAGCAAAGTCGAACAACATTCTTAATGCATCTAAATATATAAATCAAATTAAAGAAATAGATATTTCGTCATTACCAAATGAAACTAAAGTTACTATTCAGGCAACACTTGGGTTAGTTGCATTAAGAAATAAGGAATATGAACTAGGTAAGCAATTATATGAATTAGCAATTAGTAATTCCGATAAAATAAAGAATGAATATTTAAAAAATTTAGCGATTGTGAATTTTGCTCGTGAGCTTATAATTGCTGAACTACCAGGAAAAGAAAAATATTTAGAGTTAGTCAAGAATATGAAACTTGACGACAAGCATAAGGACTTGATTGAACTTAAAAAGGAGACAATTGAATACAAAGGAAAATAGAAATACGCACCATAAAACGGGTTTGGCAAAAGTGGCGGTTTAGTGCTCCGCAGACACATTTGTGGTTAATAAAAGTTTTGTTCTCCGCATCAAAATTTGTGGTGAAAATCGCCACCTTCGCCAAGCCCGAAAACGTTATCGGTAATTATATTAGATCATGAAGATTTGTCAAAACTGCTCATCAGAAATTCAAGATTCGTTTAACTTCTGCCCGACTTGTGGCCCCCGATATAGTCCAAGCATTTTCTTATGGATTGGTGTCCCCTCTAACCGAAATAAAACTTAAACCGCTAGTTGGTGAGGGCACCACCCAGTAAAACAAAATTTAAACAAAATGGTACTTGCTTTTTTTGAAAACGAAAGACAGCAAATCAGAAAAGTTGTTGATTATGCCAAAAATTATATTTATCAAACGGACGACTTACTTGATATGAAGAATGGCGAGATGACTACACCCGGCGAAGACCCCGGTCATTTGGTGCTTGTTGGAGGCGGACGTTGGATATGCTACTATCTAGTAGACCATCCAAATAAAGGTCGTTGCCATTATTTTGATATCAAACTCGACATATCAGGTGAACTTCCTGATAAACCTCAAATGGAGTACATAGTGAAAGAGTTCGGAATTGATAATCCCTTAATGGATGAGCATATTAAGATTAATAACGAAGAAATGGTGGTTAATATCGTTCTTCCATTCGGTTCCTTTTTCACAGCAACTTCTCTCAAGAAATAAAGATGGATATCTGCACGTAGTTAAATGGGAGCCGTTGCCTAGCAGTAAAATGAATCCGCCGCTTCAAACATCCTCTGTTTAGTTGCCCCTTGCCCCATCCGCAATTTGATTAAACATTCTTCCTCCTGATTCCCGTTAATCAACACAAAACAGTCGTTCATATAATTGGTATGGTTTTATGTTTTCATGTTTTGAAGAATGATTAACTTCCCAAAAAAGTAGTTCATTATGGCAGCAATCAATTTGAATGTAAACGGTAAAACAGTATCGGTTGATGTAGATCCTGCAACACCTCTTTTGTGGGTACTGAGAGATCATTTGAACTTGGTTGGTACAAAATTCGGTTGCGGTATTGCCCAATGCGGTGCATGTACCGTTCACTTAAATGGCAGCGCTGTACGTTCCTGCTCTTTACCGGTTTCATCTGTAAAAAATAATGCCATTGTTACCATCGAAGGATTAAGCGAAACAGGCGATCATCCGTTGCAACAGGCATGGGAAGAACTGGATGTGTCGCAATGTGGTTATTGCCAGGCGGGCCAAATTATGAGTGCCGCTGCCTTGTTGAAACGTAATCCAAAACCAACCGATCAGGATATTGATAATGCCATGTCGGGAAATATCTGCAGATGCGGAACACATGTGCGCATTCGTAAAGCAATTCATTCAGCAGCTAAAACACAAAGCAAAAACTAATTATGGCAACAACACATTCAAGAAGAAATTTTCTGAAGGTATCTGCCTTATCAGGTGGCGGTATGCTCATCAGTTTTAGTTTGTTCAACCTGCCGGCAGAAGCAAAGGCATTGGACGACATGATTTTTACTCCCAATGCATATATCAAAATTACTGCCGACGGAACCATTGTGTTATTTGCACCAAATCCTGAAATTGGTCAGGGGGTAAAAACATCGTTACCAATGATCATCGCAGAAGAGTTGGGTGTTGATTGGAAAAAAATAAAAGTTGAACTCGCAGCATTAGATAAAAGAATGGGCCGGCAAACTGCCGGTGGCAGCGGATCGGTTCGTGGACGATTTACGGAGTTACGTACTGTTGGTGCAACAGCCCGTGAAATGTTAACCACTGCTGCAGCGCAGCAATGGAATGTTCCTGTAACAGAATGTACCGTTGAAAACGGAGAAGTGATTCATAAAGCAAGCGGAAAAAAATTGAGTTATGCAACGCTGGCATCTGCTGCTGCTAAACTGGAAGTGCCGGAGAAACCAACCTTAAAAGATCCAAAAGATTTTAAACTCATCGGCACCAGAGTAAAAGATGTAGATGCACATCACATTGTAACAGGTAAGCCGTTGTTTGGAATTGATACAAGAAAAGAAGGTATGCTGTTCGCCATGGTAAGTCGTGCGCCTGCTTATGGTAAAACATTGGGCGAAGTAAACGATGCAGCCGCATTAAAAATAGAAGGTGTAAAAAAAGTAGTGAAGATCAAGAACGCCGTTGCTGTGCTTGCAACTTCTACCTGGGCTGCAAAAAAAGGAAGAGACGCTTTAGTGATTCAATGGAACGCTAATGAGAAACTGGAAAACAGTGCCGAACATTTTGAAATGTTTAAAAAGGCACTTGAAAAACCTGCCCCAACAGAACCAACGAGAAATGATGGCGATGTAGAGGCAGCAAAAAACGGTGCAGCAAAAGTGCTGGATGTAACATACGAAATACCCACATTGTCGCACGGACAAATGGAGCCGCTGAACTTTTTTGCCAATGTAAAAGATGGTAAAGTAGAATTGTTTGGACCAACACAAGTACCCGGTGCAGTTAGAGCTGAGATATCAAAACTACTAGGAATAGCGGAAGAAAATATCAGCATTTCATCGCCACGTCAGGGTGGTGGATTCGGAAGAAAGTTAATGACTGATAATGGAGTTGAAGCGGCATTGATCTCGGCTGAAGCACAATGTCCTGTACAAGTACAATGGACACGTGAAGATGATATGCAAAATGATTTTTATCGTCCGGCAGAAATGTGGAGATACCGTGCAGCACTTTCGTCGGATCAATTATTATCCTGGCATCAATCGGGTATTGGTATTGGTCGTGGTGTAAGAGGAGACAGTTATGTTGCAGGAGCTCTTACAAATTATCGAGCCGAAGGACAGGGTTTTACAAGCAATACACCAACAGGTTGGTGGAGAGCACCCGGTGCAAATACCTTGGCCTATGTGGCCGAAAGTTTTATGGATGAAGTATGTACGGCGTTGAAAAAAGATCCGGTGGCGTTTCGTTTGGAGTTGTTTAAAAAAGCAAAAGAGCAAACCGTTGGCAAAATAAATTACGATCCGGAAAAATATAAAAGTGTGGTTGAACTTGTGGCGAAGATGAGTAAATGGGGTACAAAAACACCCGGCGTGTTTAGAGGTTTCTCTACCTGGTTTTCATTTGGTTCTTATGTAGCGCAGGTAGTTGATGTACATATGTTAGATGGACAACCAAAGGTGAAGAAAGTGTATTGCGCAGTCAACTGCGGTCGTGTAATTAATTTGAGTGGTGCAGAAAACCAGGTACAGGGTTCAATTGTTGATGGTATCAGCCATGCCATGTTTCCGAAAGTAACATTTGTAAATGGCGCAGTGGCCGAAACAAATTTTAATACGTACAAGTTCTTACGGATGAAAGATGCACCAACTGAAATTGATGTACAGTTTGTTGAAAGTGATGAAGCACCGTCGGGTTTAGGAGAACCGGCTTTACCACCGTTAGCAGCAGCTCTTGCCAATGCAATTTTTGCAGCTACAGGAAAACGATTACGCAAGATGCCGTTTGCCGAACAGTTGGCATAGCTTAATCACAAGCTTTTAATTCAACGCCCTGTATTCATTCGGCGTGTAACCAACTTTTTGTTTGAACAAACGGGTAAAATGCTGCGGATACTTAAATCCTAATTCATAAGCGATCTGGCTTACTGATTTGTTGTGATCGAATATTTTTTCTTTTGCAAGATCAATCACCTTCAGTTGGATGTATTCCTGTGCTGTTTTGCCGGTTTCTTTTTTTATGAGATCTCCAAAGTAGTTAGAAGATAAGTTGAGTTCGCTTGCGCAATGCGTCACTGAAGGCAGACCGATCGTTTGCAGTTTATCAGATTGGAAATATTCAGTTAACAGGTTGTCAAACCGTTCTAAAATTCCTTTCAATAAATTATCACGGGTGATAAATTGCCGGTCATAAAAACGAACGCAATAGTTTAACAGCATTTCTATATTCGAAACGATCAGTTTTTTGCTATGCTTATCAATGGACTGTTGCAATTCGTATTCAATTTTCGTAAAACAATCGAATACAATTTTTCGTTCACGTTCAGATATATGCAACGCTTCATTGGATTGATAACCAAAAAAAGAATAGTCTTGCATGTGCCGGCCAAGTGAAGTGCCATGAATCAGATCTGCATGAAATAGCAGCGCATATCCTTTCGGTTGATAGGTTTCTCCGTTGCTGTTAACACCTGCGGTTTGTCCGGGAGCCAGAAAAACCAATGTCCCTTCCTGGTAATCATAGGTATTTTTGCCATAGGTCATGTCACCACATTTTACTTCTTTTAAAAAGATGGTATAAAAACCAAAATACATCTTTGATCCTTCTCTCGGTGCTGCCTTCGAAAGATCGACCACACTCACCAGTGGGTGTTGCGTTTCATTCCTGTTGAAGACATTGTAATCGTTGATGGTCTCAAATCTTCTTATTGCATCCATAACAAATGTTTTATCTCAATCAAAATTACTTTCTTTACCTGTCCTTTGGCATTTCATTTGCCCTAATCTGTAATATTGGTAGATAAATCAGTAATACGGGTAGTATCAGGAGAACAAAATTCAAAGACCTTTGTATCTAAATTTACAGTTGTATGAAGTTATCAATTCTAAGCCTCTGTTTCATAACAATGAGTGTGCAATGGGCCTGCGCACAACAACCAAAAAGCAATCCTTCAGCAACAGAGCAGGAAATCACACATCTCTCAAAAAAGAAATGGTTGTGGATGTCAGACAAGAATGTAGATTCTTTAAATGTACTTTTTAATGAAAAATCGATGTTTGTTCACATGGGAGGAAGCTGGGGAAAGGAACAGGAAATCAATGTGATTAAGAGTGGTGGCATTTGGTATAAGAAAGCTGAGGTGTACACAGTAATCATCAACATTATCGGTAACACTGCCATCCTTTTAAATGATATTGACTTAGTGGCTGTTGTGGGAGGAAACGAAGTGATCAATCCTTTTATGGTTACGGAAGTATATATCAAAGAAAATGGCAAATGGAAGATGGGCTCGCTTACCTTTTCAAAGTTGATGAGACCAGTTAAGTTAAATAGTGACAGCAAATAAAATTTTTTACAAATTCCCGTTGATCTTCACAAAACAAGTATTCATATAATTGTTGTTGATTTATGTATTCATGTTTTGGATAATAACTAACTTCCCTAAAAGTATCCCGCTATGCCAGTAATCAGTTTGAACGTGAACGGTAAAACAGTTTCGGTTGATGCAGATCCTGCAACACCTGTACTATGGGTGTTGAGAGAACATTTAAATCTTGTCGGCACAAAATACGGATGCGGTGTTGCACAATGTGGCACATGTACGATTCACCTCAATGGAAACGCAGTTCGTTCCTGCCAGTTACCTGTTTCTGCAGTAGGCAAAAATGCGATCACTACCATTGAAGGGTTGAGTGAAAACGGTGATCATCCGGTACAGAAAGCATGGATAGAGCAGGATGTGGCGCAATGCGGCTACTGTCAAACAGGGCAGATCATGACGGCCACTGCATTGTTGAAAAGCAATCCCAATCCAACCGATGCACAAATTGAAGCATCTATGAGTGGAAATATTTGCAGGTGCGGAACGTATCTGCGTATAAAAGAGGCCATCAAAACAGCAGCGAAACAAATGTAACACTGCGTACCACGCAATGTTGAATTTTTAAACTCATCAACAATGGAAAAAAATAAAACTGATTATAACAGAAGGGCATTTTTAAAATCAACCTTTCTTGCAGGTGGTGGTATGATGATTAGTTTCAGCGGCCTGGCAAAATTGAGTCTGGAGGATAAAATAAATCCCGCCGATCTGCCTGCAGACTGGCATGAGTTAACCGGGTATATTAAAATCACATCTGACAACATCATCAAAATATTCAACCCCAATCCTGAGTTTGGACAAAATGTAATGACTTCATTGCCGATGATCGTTGCAGAGGAGCTGGATGTAGATTGGAAAAAAGTAGTGGTGGAAATGGGGCATCACGACAATGTAAAATTCGGACCGCAATTTGCCGGCGGCAGTAATTCTGTCCGCATGTATTGGAAACCTCTTCGTGATGCGGGTGCAGCTGCACGAAATATGTTGCTGACAGCAGCATCACAAACATGGAATGTTCCTGTTGAAGAACTTACAACGAAAGCCGGAATGATCTATCATGAAAAAAGCGGCAAGTCAGGAACCTATGGTGAGTTTGCATCAAAAGCTGCAGGCGTTTCTATTCCAAAAGAAGTAAAGCTGAAAGATGTAAAGAATTTTACGGTTGTAAGAAATTCACAGAAGAATGTGGAAGGGGTGAAAATTGTTACAGGTAAACCGCTGTTTGGATTAGACTATACACAGGAAGGAACATTGATCGCTATGATTCAGCATCCGCCTGCATTCGGAATGAAAGTAAAATCATTTGATGCAAGTGAAATATTAAAGATGCCGGGCATCAAAGATGTGTTTACATTGAAGTTGTATGAAGATGGATTTGAGCAGGCAGGTTTTGATACACGTACGTTCAACGATTTATTGGTTGTAGTTGGTAACACAACATGGCAGGTGATGAATGCCCGTAAAAAATTAAAAGTAAGCTGGGAGCCGAAAGGTGATACAAAAGATACAATGGCTGGCAGAAATGGAAAGCGGGAAGTAATTGTGCCGGGTGCATTGGAAAGTACCGCTACACATTTTGCAAAAATGAAAGAGTATGCAGCAAAGCCTGCACAATTGTTACGTAAAGATGGTGATCCTGAAACAGCGTTTAAAAATGCAGCAAAGGTTCTTGAACGTACCTACAACGCACCTTTCCTGGCACATAATTGCATGGAGCCGATGAATTGTTTTGCGCATGTAACCGATGATAAAGCATTGATCGTTGGTCCGCACCAGGCAGCAGGTTGGATTGAACCCACTTTATCAAAAGTGTTGAATCTGCCTGCTGATAAAATTGATATGCAGATAACCCGTATGGGTGGTGGCTTCGGTTTGAGAGCATACGGCCATACGTTTGTTGAGGCTGCATTGATTTCCAGAAAAGTAAAAGCTCCGGTGAAACTTGTGTACACCCGGGAAGATGATATGACTTATGGCATTTATCGCCCGATTTACACGGCTACTTATCGTGCAGCGTTTGATGCAAATAAAAACCTGATTGCGTTTCATGTAAAAGGTGGTGGTATTCCTGAACATCCAATTCATGCAAACAGGTTTCCTGCTGGTGCAGTTGACAACTACTTAGCTGAAGGTTGGGAAATTCCTTCCAATATTACCATTGGTGCATTCAGGGCACCACGTTCTAATTTCAATGCAGCTGCTGAGCAATCGTTCTTAGATGAAGTTGCAGAAGCAATGGGGAAAGATCCCATTGAATTCAGATTGGAGTTGTTGAAACGGGCGAAAGAAAATCCTGTTGGTAAAAACAATGAGTATGATGCAGACAGATATGCAGAAGTGTTGAAACTGGTGAAAGAAAAATCGGGTTGGGGTAGTGCAACAAACAAACAATACAGTCGTGGTGTGGCTGCCTATTTCTGTCACAATTCCTATGCTGCGCATGTGGTTGACATTATAAAGAAAGACGGTCAGCCATTTGTTGAACGGGTAACCAGTGCAGTTGATTGCGGTATTGTGATTAACCCGGATGCGGCTGTTAATATGGTGCAGGGATGTGTGGTGGACGGAATTGGTAATGCATTGTATGGCGAGTTGACATTTAAAGAGGGTGTTCCGGAGAAAAATAATTTTACCCGTTACAGAATGATCCGTCACAGGGAAGCACCGAAAAAAATTGATGTACATTTTGTACAGAACGAGATCAATCCAACAGGTTTAGGTGAACCACCTTTTCCGCCAATCTTTGCAGCAGTAGCCAATGCATTGTATAAAAGTGAGAAGAAGCGTTTTTACAATCAGCCTTTTTCAAATGACCTTCAAAAAAAATCATAAGTAAGATTAACAGCAAAAAAAATAAGTGAGCGGAATATGAAAATGATACTTGTAACATTTGTACTGTCTATTACAACAATCACATTGCTTTCTTTTAATCAAACCTATGATTTAAAAGCAAGTGTAAAACGTGGTAAAACGGTATATGAGACGAATTGTATGTCTTGTCATATGGCAGAGGGAACGGGGCTCGAAGGTGCTTTTCCTCCTCTGGCAAAATCAAAAAATCTGGCCGATAAAAACCGACTGATCAAAATAATTCTTCAGGGTATGAGAGGTCCGTTGAAAGTAAATGGGGTTGATTATGATGGAGAAATGTCCGGCATCAGTCTCAGTAACGAGCAGGCTGCAGATGTTGCAAATTATATCCGTAATTCATGGGGTAATAAATATCCT
>JALHRP010000012.1:33966-90178 GCA_022841365.1 Chitinophagaceae bacterium
ATCCTGCCATCATGCCCAAAGATATTCAACCCGGACTAAAAGCTCCCTCAAAAGGCTATAAGAAATTGTAATGAGTAATTTGTAAACACAAATTCTTTTCATTATTGCATGACGAAAGAGATCAATGAAATAATTGCAGCATACAAAAATGCAATCCAGAAAGGAATCAAAACTGCATTGGCTACTGTTGTGTATGTGGAAGGTTCTTCTTACCGGAGACCCGGAGCCCGTATGCTGGTGGAAGAAGATGGACGGATGACCGGTGCTATCAGTGGCGGATGTCTGGAAGGTGATGCATTACGGAAAGCCTTGCTGGCTATTCATCAAAACCAAAACAAACTGGTTACCTACAATTCAATGGATGAAGAGGATGTTGAGTTTGGTGTGCAGTTAGGTTGTAATGGCATTGTGCATATTTTATTTGAGCCGATAAATGTGGAAGATGAGAATAATCCCATTGTATTACTGGAACGTTCGCAGTTATACAGAAAGGAAACGGTTTTAGTCACCTTGTTTTCTTTAAGTAATTTTCATGGCCATCAACCAGGCACTTGTTTTTTTCTTGATAAGGAAACAACGTACAGTACCATTGATGATGATGCTTTAAAGACGATTGTACAGGATGATGCCGTATCTGCTCTTGCAACAGGATCGTCTGTAATAAAAGAATACGAATCATTTGAATTAACTGCCTTTGTTGAATTGTTGCAGCCATCCGTTTCGTTGATCATTGTTGGTGCAGGTAATGATGCATTTCCATTGGTCAACATGGCGGGTTTGCTGGGTTGGCAGATAACGGTTGCAGATGGAAGACCAACACATACAAACATTCAACGCTATCCCCATGTTCATCATTTAATTGCAGGTAAACCTGCAGAGGTTTTGCAGCAAATTGTAATTGACGAATGGACGGTATTTGTATTAATGACTCATAATTACAAGTATGATCTTGCAATGATGAAACTGTTGTTAAAGATCAACTGCAGATATATTGGCACACTGGGGCCAAAGAAACGTTTGGAGCGTATGTTGGATGAATTAACAGAAGAAGGGATTACAGTAACAGACGAACAACGTGCAATGATCCATGGGCCGATTGGTCTGGACATCGGCGCTGAAGCTGCAGAAGAAATTGCATTGTCTGTATTGGCAGAAATTAAAGCGGTATTTGCAGGGCGTTCAGGAAGTTTTTTGAAAGATCGTACAGACAGTATTCATATTCGCAAGGAGTTGGAGTTACAGAAATTAAGCAGTGATGGCAGATGAGCAGACAAATAATACAGGTGTGATCATACTCGCTGCAGGCGAATCATCCCGTTTAGGTTCTCCCAAACAATTATTGGATTATGCCGGTGTTACATTATTGCAACATTCAATTGATGCAGCACAGATTGCTGATGCGTCTTCTGCGGTAGTTGTTTTGGGCGCAAATGCAGATCTGATCAAACGTCATTTGAAAGATACAACTGTTGAAATAGTTGTAAACGATTCATGGAAAGAGGGAATGGCTTCAACAATGCGTGTTGGACTGCAAACATTGTTGAAATTGAAACCTGAAGTTGAAGCTGTAATATTTATGGTGGCCGATCAGCCGTTTGTTACAGCAGACTTATTAAATAAGTTGATGGAGTTGAATAAAAAAGAACAGTGCAGTATTGTTGCAAGTAAATATGCTGATACATTTGGTACGCCGGTTTTATTTGCCAAACACTTTTTTCCTGCATTGCTTGAATTAACAGGTGATACAGGAGCAAAAAGTTTAGTTCGAAAGTATATGAGCGAAGCCGCATTTGTTTCTTTTCCGCAAGGAGAGATAGATATTGATACGGTGGAGGACTATAAGAAATTGAAAGATGTAAAAGAAGGTGGAGGGTAGATGGTATAAGCTGTAAGGTAGATAAACGCCACGTCAGACGTCCTCCTCGGACGGGAAAAGTTTAGTCTTTTACACTTCATGGAAAAAAATATTGGCCGCAGATTACGCAGATAACACAGAAAGGGAATAAAAAATCGAAAAATCATTATCAAGTTGGTTTCAGTAGCAGAAGCAAAACATATTATTTCAACAAACGTAACAGCTTTAAATCCTGTTACTCTTTTATTATTACAGGCAAGAGGAAAAGTATTGGCTGCAGATGTATTTGCAACGGTTGATATTCCTGCTTTTCCGCAATCATCCATGGATGGTTACGCATTTGCATTTGATGATCTGCAAAAAGAATTGATCATTGAAGGAGAGATGGCTGCAGGAAGTTCTTCAGCTGTTGAAGTAGCAGCTGGTAAGGCCATCCGCATATTTACAGGCGCACCTGTGCCTGCAGGAACTGATACAGTGGTGATGCAGGAGAAAGTAAAAACAGCGAACGGACGATTAATTATTGAAGATGAACAACTGCAACGCAACAGCAATGTTCGTCCGATAGGTTCAGAAATAAAAGCAGGTGAACTGGCTTTACCCAAAGGAAGTTTACTCACTGCAGCTGCCATTGGGTTTTTAGCAGGGATTGGTATTACAGAAGTATCAGTGATTCCTGATCCGGTGATCAGCATTATTCTTACCGGCAACGAATTGCAGGAGCCGGGCAAAACTTTATCATATGGACAAGTGTATGAATCCAATTCTTTTGGTTTAACAGCTGCATTGGAATCCTTACATCTGCGGGTTCATAAAATTTATAAAGCAGAAGATGATCTTCAAGAGCTGATTGCAGTCCTGCAACAGGCATTAAATGAAAGTGATCTTGTATTATTAACAGGTGGTGTGAGTGTAGGTGATTATGATTTCGTATTGCAGGCCGCAAATACATGTGGCGTTGTGCAACAGTTTCATAAAATAAAACAACGGCCGGGCAAACCTTTATACTTTGGAACAAAGAACGAAAAAATAATATTTGGTTTACCTGGTAATCCATCATCAGTGCTTACTTGTTTTTATGAATATGTAACAGAAGCATTGTCGCTGCAAACAAAGCGTCCCTTGCAATTAAAGACTATGCAAACTGTTTTAGCAGCAGCTTGTAAAAAAGCACCGGGGCTTACACATTTTCAGAAAGCATATTACAACGGAGAAACAGTTTTGCCTTTAGCTGCACAGGAATCGTACAAATTAAATTCATTTGCAACTGCTAATTGTTTGTTGATGCTTGATGGCGAGAAAGAAAAGTATGAAGCAAACGATCCTGTCACTATTCATCTTTTACCTGAATAACCGCAATGGATTTTATCTATCTTTTTTATCTTCTTTTATTCCTTGTTGCATTTTTATATGCATCAGTCGGGCATGGTGGTGCAAGTGGTTATCTGGCATTGATGGCCATCTTCAGCATTGCACCCGATGTAATGAAGCCGACAGCATTGTTGCTGAATTTATTTGTGTCGCTTACTTCGTTTATTCAGTTTTACAGAGGAGGATATTTCAGATTGAAATTGTTTCTGCCGTTTGCGATTGCTTCTGTTCCATTTGCATTTATCGGCGGATTGATTTCTGTTGATGCTTCTGTTTACAAACAGATATTGGGTTGGCTGCTGTTACTCCCGGTGATCCGTTTCTTTTTCTTCAGCAACATCAGGGAAAAAGAACAAAAGCATCCTTCCTTACTTCTTGCCGTTGCAATTGGTGCAGTAATCGGTTTTCTTTCAGGGTTGATCGGTATTGGAGGCGGCATTATTTTGTCGCCGGTGCTGTTGTTACTCCGTTGGGCCGATATGAAACAAACAGCTGCCATCAGTGCATTATTTATTTTCGTCAACTCGCTTTCAGGTTTGGCAGGACAACTCACAAAGGGCATTCAGTTTACAACGGATATGTATCTCTATGTAGTGATTGCTTTTGCCGGCGGATTGGCGGGTGCTTATTTCGGATCTGTAAAATTAAAACAGGGTCTGTTGAAATATTTGCTGGCGACGGTACTATTAATTGCCGCCGTAAAACTATTGGTAACCTGAGTTGGGTTATTTTTGCTGCTTAATACTACAATGATGCGTGTGGAGGTTTTGTTTTTTGGAAAACTGGTTGACATTGCAGGTGCTTCACTTCAAATGAACAATGTAAGATCAACGGATGAATTGCTGGAGCAGCTTCGTCTGCAGTACCCGGCGCTGGCTGCTGAAAAATTTATGATAGCGGTAGATAAGAAAACGATCTCAACAAATACTTCTTTAACTGAGAATTGCACCGTTGCCTTATTGCCACCATTCTCAGGAGGATAAATGAACAACGATCAACTATATGAACGTTACCAACGGCAACTGATCCTGAAAGGGTTTGGTGCAGAAGCGCAACAGAAATTATTGTCTGCTTCTGTATTAGTCATTGGTGCAGGCGGCTTGGGTTGTCCGCTGTTACAATATCTAGTTGCGGCAGGTGTTGGTAGTATTGGAATTGTAGATGATGATGTAGTAGCGCTTTCAAACCTTCATCGGCAGGTATTGTACAATGTGCAAATGATCGGCAGACCGAAAGTTGATTGCGCAGTTGAAGTATTGAAGCAATTGAATCCGCAAGTAAGATTTACAGTTTATAACGAACGACTGACAAATAAAAATGCAGTAAGTATTCTTTCTGCATTTGATATAATAGTGGATGGCTCTGATAATTTTGCTACTCGTTATTTAGTCAACGATGCCTGTGTGCTGCTGAACAAACCGCTTGTGTACGGAGCTATTTCGCAATACGAAGGACAGTTAGCTGTGTTCAATGTTTTACTGAATCATGAACGTTCAACAAATTACCGTGATCTGTTTCCGCATCCTCCAAAAGAGGGTGAAGTATTAAACTGTGCTGAGGCAGGTGTGTTGGGTGTATTACCCGGAATCATCGGTAGTATGATGGCAAATGAAACGATTAAACTGATTACCGGAACTGGGACGTTGCTTGCGAATCGTTTACTCACTTATAATACATTGAATAATCAAACCTACGAGTTGGAAATTACGGCAATCGCCGACACTCGTTTACTGATACCAGCAACCGAAGCGGTATTGCAACAAACAGATTATGAAATGTTGTGCAGTTCAACAACTGTCATGAACGAAATCAACACAACTCAATTTAATTCGATGATTGCAGATGGTTCAGTAGCGATTGTTGACGTACGGGAAAAAGATGAATTACCTGTCATAACCGCATTCAGTCATCTGCAAATACCGCTGAACAGTTTACAGCAACATACTGCTTGGTTAACAGAAGATACCATTGTGTTATTTTGTTTATCAGGCAAGCGAAGTGCAGCAGCTGCAAAACAGTTGAACGAATTATTCGGCACTTCAAAAAAGATCTATAGTTTAAAAGGCGGCATACAGCAATGGATGCAGCAGCAAAAACAAACGGTGTAATGGAACATAAACCAAAGAATATATTTACTCAAGGTGCTATTGCTGCAACATTTATTGCAGACAGTATTGCAAAACACAGCTCAAAAACAAACATTGGAGGACATAGCATTTTTCTGGGACAGGTAAGGGCCGATGTGATCAATGAAAAGAAAGTTGCAGCTATTGAATACACAGCCTATGAAGAATTGGCATTAAAAAAAATGCATGTGATTCGTGAAGAGACATTCGCCAAATACGATCTTACCTGTATGCATGTTCATCATAGTCTTGGTACAGTGCCAGCTGGCGAAATCTGTTTGTTTGTCTTTACTTCATCAGCACATCGTCGTGCAGCCATTGATGCCTGCAATGAAGTGGTAGAACGGATTAAAACAGAATTACCAATCTGGGGCAAGGAATTATTCGAAGACGAAACGCATCAATGGAAAGTAAATCAATAATTAAAGTAACCCCATCGGGGTGTTATGTTAGTAGCAGTTAAAGATAAGTTTGGTGTAGTAAGCTCCGTAGGAGCGATATGTTTCCTGATGCTTATAGAAAATATGTCGCCCCGCTGGGGCTTCCCCTTCATTTGTAACTTCTTTTACTGACATTTCGCCTCTCTGAGGCTATACGTACATTTCATATTTTACATTATCGAACTCTAACAAATCAATAAGCAATGGTCAACATCACACATAAGTCAACAACACTGCGCAAGGCAATCGCCACTGCATTGCTCACTGTTTCGAAACCTGAAACAATTGCAGCCATTCAAAACAAAACTGTTCCCAAAGGCGATGCGTTTGAATTTTCACGTGCTGCTGGTTTACTCGCCATCAAGAAAACAAGTGATGTGATTCCCGATTGTCATCCGTTGCCTGTTGAGTTTGCTTCCATCAAACATACCATTGATGGATTAAGTATTTTAATTTCTGTTGAAGTACATACCATTTATAAAACAGGAGTGGAAGTTGAAGCTATGCATGGCGCCGCCATTACTGCATTAACGATGTATGATATGTTGAAGCCGTTGGATAAAGGCGTTCAGATTTCTTCCATCAAACTGGAAAGCAAGAAAGGCGGAAAAACAGATTTTAAAGATGAACTGAAAGAAAGCATCCGCACTGCAGTGATCGTTTGTTCCGATACTGTTGCTGCAGGAACAAAAGAAGATATTAGCGGCAAAACAATCATCGAAAAACTGCAGACGCATCAACTAACAGCGTCTGTGTACGAAATTATTCCGGATGAATTTGAAGTGATTCAATCAAAAGCAAAACAATACAGCGAAGAAGGATATAATTTAATTCTCTTCACAGGCGGAACAGGACTTTCACCAAGAGATGTTACTCCCGATGCCATTCAACCTTTGCTTGATCGGGAAATTCCCGGTATGATGGAAGCTGCACGTAACTACGGTCAGCAACGTACACCGTATGCCATGCTGTCGAGAGGTGTTGCAGGTTTCATAGGTAACTCACTCGTCATTACATTGCCCGGATCAACCAAAGGAGCAGAAGAAACCATGGATGCATTGTTTCCTTACGTGCTGCATCTGTTTCGTGTGGCAAAGGGAATGCGGCATGAAATTTAAGTTAACTTCATATCAAACTAATCCTGTTTTCCTACCTTTCACGCAGAATTTAATTGTTTACCTGTTCAAAAGAGCTGAAAAAAATCAATTATGCGTGTACTACATTTTGTTTTCGCTTTTTTCTTTTGCATTCAGTCATTGATTGCACAACAGTCAACTGCAGTAATAAAAAATAAGTTAGATAAAAGCCGTGTGTTGCTTCCAAATGGATGGCGGCTTTCTCCGGCGGGCCGTATGTTGCCATTAGGCGACCTCCCTTTAAACATTGCGTTATCAAAATCAAAAAAACTGATGGCTGTTACCAACAACGGTCAAAGTACACAAAGCATTCAGCTTATTAACCCTGTAACAGAAAAAGAACTGGATCGTGTGATTGTTCCTGCAGCATGGTATGGACTTAAGTTCAGCGCCGATGAAAAGTATTTATATGCCGGTGGCGGAAATGATAACCGGATTTTGAAATACGCCATCATCAATAACCGTCTGCGTTTAAAAGACTCCATTCTGCTTGGTAACAAATGGCCCGAAAAAATTTCACCTGCAGGAATTGAAGTAGATGATGCAGCAGGTTTAATGTATGTGGTTACGAAAGAAAACAATTCGCTTTACATCATTCAATTATCAAACAAAAAAATTATTCACACACAATCATTGGGAGCAGAAGCATACAGTTGTTTATTATCAAACAATAAAAAAACGTTGTTCATTTCCTTATGGGGTGGAGATCAGGTGTTGGTTTTTGATGTGCAGCAAAAAAAAGTAAAAGCTGCAATTAATGTGGGTGATAATCCCAATGAATTGCTGTTGAATAAAGCAGGCACTGTTCTGTTTGTTGCCAATGCAAATGATAACAGCGTGTCGGTAATTGATGTGCGTAAAAATAAAGTGATCGAAGTGTTGAATGCTGCATTGTATCCCAATGCACCTGTTGGAAGTGCCAGCAATGGATTGGCACTAAGTTCCAATGAAAAAACGCTTTACATTGCCAATGCAGATAATAATTGTCTGGCGGTGTTTGATGTATCTGTGCCCGGTTTCAGTAAATCAAAAGGATTTATTCCTGTTGGATGGTATCCGACCAATGTAAAAGTGGCAGGTAAAAAAATTATAGTGAGTAATGGAAAAGGGTTTGAGTCATTTGCAAATCCCAATGGACCCAATCCGGTGAGTACAGAGCAAAATGTAGCTTATCAGAAAGGAGATACGGCTACCTTATCTTCTATCCAATATATCGGCGGGTTAATGAAAGGAACGATGAGTATTATTGATGAACCCAATGATGCGTTGCTGCAGGTATATTCAAAAGCGGTGTATGAAAATACGCCTTACTCAAAAACAAAAGAATTACAGGCACAGGGTGAAAAAGGAAATCCGGTGCCGATGAAAGTAGGAGATCCATCACCAATAAAATATGTGTTCTACATCATTAAAGAAAACAGAACCTATGATCAGGTGCTGGGTGATGTACCCGGTGGTAACGGTGATACAAGTCTGGTTTTATTTGGGAAAAAGATTACACCCAATCAACATAAACTGGTGAATGAATTTGTATTGCTGGATAATTTTTATGTTGATGGAGAGGTTAGTGCTGATGGGCATAACTGGAGTCTCGCTGCCAATGCAAATGATTATCTTGAAAAAACCTGGCCCACTTCTTACGGAGGCAGAGGCGGAAATTATGATGCAGAGGGAAACAGAAGTATTGCCAATCCAAAACTTGGTTTTATTTGGGATTACTGCAAACGTGCAGGTATCAGCTACAGAACCTATGGTGAGTTTGCGGATGATTACAAAGCAAACATTCCCGTGTTGGAAAATCATTTCTGCCCATATTATACCAGTTGGGATGAACGTGTAAGAGATACCACACGTGTAAACCAGTGGAAACGTGATTTCGATTCCATGGTAGCCATTAACGCTGTGCCACGATTAAGCACACTCCGTTTCATCAATGATCATACAGAAGGGTTAAGTATTGGCCGGCCAACACCATTTGCTCATGTAGCAGATAATGATTGGGCTGTGGGATTATTTTTAGAACATCTCAGCAACAGTCCGGTGTGGAAAGAAAGCGTTGTGTTTATTGTGGAAGATGATGCGCAAAACGGACCTGATCATGTGGATGCACACCGCACCACCGCTTATGTTGCAGGGCCCTATGTAAAACGGAACTTCATTGATCATACCATGTATTCAACAAGTGGAATGCTGCGCACCATTGAATTAATTCTGGGGTTACCACCCATGAGTCAGTATGATGCGGCTGCTGTTCCTATGTGGCGTTGTTTTACACCTGTTCCTGATTATACGCCGTTTACATCTGTACCTGCACAGGTTGATCTCAATGCGGTGAATAAAGAACATACTGCAAGTGCAAAACTGAGTGCAACATTTGATTTCAGTAAAGAAGATCGTATTCCTGATTTATTATTCAGCCAGGTGATTTGGAAAGCAGTAAAAGGCGAAGCAAGTGAAATGCCTGCGCCACGACGGAGTGCTTTTGTAAAAATTGTTGAATCAGAAGAAGAGGAAGAAGAAGAAAAAAACAGACCATCAAAAAAGAAAACAGGAAAACAATAACAGGTTAACAGGATGACTGCATTTTTATATTTGAGCAGAATCAATAATTGTATGAAAGGGTTACAAAAATTCAGTGTTGTATGTTTGTTGTTGACGGTATTACAGGCAAAGGCACAAACAGATACTACAGCTAAACCATTGGAAGAAGTGATTGTTACTGCCAATCGTACCAAAACACCTGAAGCAACTGCAGGATATGCAACTTCAGTTATATCAAAAAAACAACTGGAACAGTTTGCTCCACGTACAACACCTGAAGCATTGATGGGATTGAACGGAGTTTTTCTGCAGAAAACAAATCATGGTGGCGGTTCTGCTTTTGTTAGAGGATTAACCGGTAACCAGACATTGATTCTGATAGATGGTATCCGGTTAAACAATGCAACTTTTCGTTACGGGCCCAATCAATATCTCAACAGTATTGATCCGTTTAATATTGAACAGATAGAAGTGCTGCGTGGAGCAGGTTCTGTGCAATATGGATCAGATGCCATTGGAGGCGTTGTACATGTGTTTACAAAAGATCCTGTTTTTCAATCTGCAGCTGCAAAACGTACAGGTGGAACAGTGCTTGCTAAATTCATGTCGGGCAATATGGAACAAACAGCAAGGGCAGAGTTACAATACAGCCGTGATAAGTTTGCTGCCATTGCGGGAGTAACGGTAAGAAATTTTGGAGATCTTATTGCTGGCGATACAACGGGAAGGCAAAGTCCCAGTGGTTACAACGAGATGGCCTACAACATTAAACTGAAATTCAAATTAAACAACAGGGTGCTGCTTACAACTGCACAACAGTTTTTAATTCAGGATCAGGTACCCGTGTATCATAAAATCCGTTTAGAGAATTTTAAGGTGAATGAAATGGATCCGCAGCAACGCATGCTGAGTTATCTGAAACTTTCGGTTGCCAATCACAATCGGTTGTTTAAATCCATTGATCTTGTTGTCTCTCATCAGCAAATGCAGGAGGGCCGCAACAGTCAAAAAAATAATCAGCTTATTTCAGTACGTGAAAAAGATAACGTCAACAGCTTTGCTGTTACACTCGATATTGCCTCGGTTGTAAACAGTAACTGGACAGCCCGTTCAGGTGTTGATTTATATTACGATCATGTACAAAGCTCAAGAACAACGACTGACCTCCAATTGAACAGCAGCAGAACTGCACGGGGATTGTATCCTAATGGTTCGGGATATGGAAATTATTCGTTGTTCTCTCTGCATCATTTTCAGTTTCAGCGGTTGAAAGCAGATGCAGGATTGCGGTATAATTTTTTTGGAATCCGTATTAAAGACAGTGCACTCGGCAATGTATACCTGCAGCCATCAGCATTGGTAGGTCATGTTGCCCTTTCGTATGAAATGTATAAAGGACATTATTTATTCACTTCATTCAACAGTGGCTATCGTGCACCCAATATTGATGATATGGGAACGCTTGGTCTGGTTGATTTCAGATATGAAATTCCTGCTGCAGACTTATTGCCTGAACGATCAGTGAATTATGAAGCGGGTTATAAATTCAGAAGCAGGAATTTCCGGTTTACTTCAAGTTTTTTTTATCTGCAGTTAAAACAACTGATCACAAGAGAGAAGATTGAAAACGAACAGATCAGTGGTTACAATGTGTACAAAAAAGAAAATACAGGTCGTGCTTTTATCCGTGGTACAGAAACGGAAGCAGAAATTCTGCTGCTGAAAAACTGGCGTGTAAATGCAGGTATTGCTTATTTGTATGGAGCCAATACAAGTGATGATGAACCGTTGCGTCGTATACCTCCTTTCAATGGAAGGATTCGAACAACCTATCAACGCAACCATTGGTTTGCTGCGGCCGAATGCTGGTTTGCAGATAAACAAGAACGGCTGGCCCGTGGCGACAGAGAAGATAACCGGATCCCTGCAGGTGGTACTCCTGGTTTTACTGTATTGAATCTATATGCAGGGTATGCATACAAACAAACATTTAAAATCAACACCGGGTTACAGAATTTATTCAATCAGGATTATCGCACACATGGCAGCGGCATCAACGGGTATGGAAGAAGTATATGGTTGTCTCTGCAGTACATGTTTTAATTCTTTTGTTAACAGATGGCTGACTATTTGTTTTCAAACATTACACCGCTTCACCAAAAGTAAGAAGGTTGTTATCAGGATCTAACAACGAAAATTCTTTTTGCCCCCACGGTTGTATTTGTAATGATCCGTTGGGGTGTATTGCTACATTTCTGTCCAGCAATGATTGATAAAGCGTATCAATCGCATTGGTTCTGATATAGACCTGTCCGTAATTTTCTTTCGGATCAAGTGTTTTAAATTCAAAAAAATGCAGTTGAACCTGATCTTTCTGAACCATCAGATAACCCTCGTAATCTGCACTTCCATATTCTTCAAACCCCAGTTGCTGAAGATAATAATCTCTGGTGACTTTTTTATCACGCATGGGTAATTTGGGGTTGATGTCTGTGAGCATATGCAATCAGGTTTAGTAATTATTTATTTTACCCGGTCAGGAAGCAATGAAATGTGAATGTAAAAAAATAAAAGAGCCGCTTGTCATATTTTTCACTCGTTTATAAAGTTTGGCCTGTATCTAAAGACAGTACAGGATAGTTAAAGATGCCTGATTAATATTTTTGAAAGGGTATCTTTCGGGATATCAACTTTTCATTTTCGCTTATTTTTAGAAAAGCTTATTCTACCGCAAATGAAAAAAACAGTAACGATTGGCTTGTACGGCATTGGCTTAGATACTTACTGGCCTCAGTTTGATGGCTTACTGCAAAAGCTGCAGGGGTATCAGCAAACCGTGTTTGAAAAATTATCGGCCATGGATGCAAAGGTGATCAATGCCGGTATTGTTGATCATCCGCAAAAAGCAAATGAAACGGCCGCCCTGTTTCAACAGGAGGAGGTAGATCTTATTTTTCTTTCCATCAGTACATACGCCCTTTCACACAATGTATTACCGGTGGTACAAAAATTAAAAGTGCCGGTGATAATTCTTAATCTGCAACCGGAGAAAGCAATCAATTATCAAACCTTTAATGCCATTGGTGATCGTGGAAAAATGACGGGCGAATGGCTGGCTTATTGCCAGAGTTGTGTTGCTCCCGAACTGGCAAGTGTATTTAACCGTTCACATATTTCGTATCAGTTGATCAGCGGGTATCTTCACGAAGAGTACGTGTGGCAGCAGGCCTCAGCTTACGTGCAGGCAGCAGGTATAAAAAAAGCAATGGCGCATAACCGTGTGGGTTTATTGGGACATTATTATAATGGCATGCTGGATGTGTATAGTGATGTAACACAACAGGCGGCTGTATTTGGCAATCATTTTGAATTGTTGGAAATGGGTATGCTCAAACAGTTGAGAGATGTAGTTACAGAGCAGGAGATCAACAGCAAGATCAATGATTTCAAAACTGCATTTGATGTATCTGCAGAATGTGAAACAGCCGAATTGCAACGTGCAGCTAAAACCTCAGTTGCACTGGAGAAGCTGGTTCATCAACATCAGCTGGGTTCATTGGCTTATTATTATGAAGGAGTGGGAGATGATGCTTATCTGGATATTGTTACCTCACTTATACCCGGGCTTACATTGTTAACCGGCCGGAATATTCCTGTTGCAGGTGAGTATGAAGTAAAAAATGTACAGGCCATGAAGCTGATGGATTTGCTGGGATGCGGTGGTTCTTTCTCTGAATTTTATGCTTTGGACTTTAATGATAATATCATTCTGTTAGGTCATGATGGCCCGGCACATTTTTCAATTGCAGATGGTAAAGTGGGATTAGTTCCCTTGCCGGTGTACCATGGTAAACCGGGTAAAGGATTGTCTATTCAAATGAAAGTAAAGAGCGGGCCGGTAACTTTATTAAGTGTTTGCCAGGGTGGCGATGGCAAGGTTTTTTTATTGGTTGCTGAAGGAATGAGTGAAGATGGAGAAACCTTGCAGATTGGAAATACCAACAGCCGCTACCGTTTTAATATGCCTGTCCGTGATTTTATTGATGCATGGAGCAAGGCAGGCCCCTCGCATCATTGCGCCATTGGAACAGGACATACGGCAACTGTATTTCATAAACTGGCCTGGATGATGGGAATAGAATGTAAACAAATCTGTTAAGCTTTGTTGATGTTACACCTGAATAAATGAATTGTATGACAAAATGCATAAATAAAAAGTGGTTGGTTGTTTTGATGACAGTCGTTTGTTGTTTTATGGTTACCGTAAATGGTGCCGCTCAACAAACGGTTGTTATAAATAATGCACAGCCACGAACAGATGTTAAAGGAAAGATTGTTGATGCACACGACGGTCGCATTATTCAGTTTGGAAAAATGTTTTACTGGTATGGCACAAAGTATGGCGCAACCAATGGCTTTACAACAGCGAATGAATACGTTTGTTATTCTTCATCTGATTTAATAAAATGGAACTATGAAGGACCGCTGTTAAAAGACAAACCGGGTGGAGTGTATTATCGTCCGCATGTGGTGTACAATGCCCGTACAAAAAAATATGTGCTATGGTATAACTGGTATCCCAAATTATGGAACGGTCAGTTTGGCGTGGCTATAAGCGATTTGCCCACAGGGCCTTTTACAATTATAAACGATCATGTAACTGTAAAGCAAAATGCATTAGGTGTAGGTGATCTGGGTGTGTTTACAGATGATGATGGCAAAGCGTATCTCAGTTATAATACCATCAGCAATCATAAAGTATCTGTTGAATTGCTGAATGAAGATTATACAGCCAGCACGTTGCAGGGCAGTGATTTTATTGCAGAACATTGTGAAGCCGGCAGTATGTTTAAACGGAATGGTTTGTATTATCTGCTCACAGACTATACCTGTTGTTTTTGCACACAGGGTAGTGGTGCACAGGTATTCACCGCAAAGAATCCGTTGGGGCCATATACCTGGCGACAGAACATCAACCGGTATCCCGGCGAATTATCGGCGGTGATCAATGATGGTTTTGCCAATGATAATTTATTTGAAACACTGGATCCAAAGCAGCAGCAAGGCATTGAAATCTGGTTAAATAAATCTGCACCTGTTTCTTCCATCACCATTCAACAGTTCACCGGCAACCGCAGCGGACAATGTGGCGAAGTGGATAATCCCGTGCTTCATCAACCCATTATTCAACATCAGTTTAAGATTAGCAGTTTGCAAAATGGAGAATGGAAAGAGCTGAAATTACAACCCGCTGCTGTTACACATTCATCTATGCAAACAACCTATGCATTGAAATTTTCCGCAGTTGTTACAGACCGTATCAGAATTCAACCGTTGTACAACGATTCAGTTCAGCCAATTTTTGTAAGTGAAGTTTCTGTATCCGGCGGTCAAAAAAATCTGCGTATGTTTAAAACAGGAAAGCAACCGGGAAAACCGGTGATACCTGCACAGCAAACTTTTGTAATGCCGGTACAAACAAACAACGGCACACAATATATCTGGATGGGCGATCTCTGGGGCTCTGCAACAGACGGCATCAAAGGCCACGATTACCAGTTCTGGAGTAAGCCGTTTGAATTTTACAGCAACGGTTTAATTAAACCCCTTGAATGGATTCATCAATACCGGTTAACAATTAAGAAATGAGAAAACTTTTTTTTTATACAGTCTTGTTTTTTCTTGGATGTAATACTTCAAAGAAAGTACAAACAGGTACAGCAATTACTGAACGCAAAAACATCATCATCATACTTGCAGATGATTTAGGCAGAAATGATCTGGCCTGTTATGGTAACCGGTTTATAGAAACGCCTAATCTGGATGCAATGGCCGGTGATGGAATGCAGTTTATGCATGCTTATTCAGCAGCACCACTGTGCAGCCCCACCAGAGCAAGTATTATCACAGGAAATAATCCTGCACGTATAAATCTTACCGAGCATTTGCATGGCTACAGTCCGGCAGGACCCAAACAAAAATTAATTACGCCAAAAATTGAAACAGGATTGCCGGTACAACTAACAACAATCCCTGAAGCGTTAAAACCGGCAGGTTATGCTACTGCTCATTTTGGTAAATGGCATTTGGGCGGAGGTGCTTCATCTCCGGCTGCACAGGGTTTCAGTACAGTATATGGAGGTGGAGTAGAAGGATTGCCCAAATCATTTTTCTATCCGTTCTTTCATGGCACACCTTATAAAGATTTACTGGCCGATACCAAAGAAGGAGATTATTTAGATGATGCGTTAACATCAAAAGCCATTCAATACATCAGCAGTAAAAAAGACAGCAGCTTTTTTATTGAGTTAAATTTTTATGCACCGCATGTGCCTATTGAAGGAAAGCCGGCACTGGTAAATAAATACAAACAAAAACGCCAAGAAAAAAATTACAAAGGCCTGCCCGAAGATGAGTATGCCGCCATGGTGGAAAATATTGATTACAATGTTGGGCGCTTAATCAATTATTTAAAAGAAAACGGATTAGATAAAAATACCGTTGTATTGTTTGTGAGTGATAACGGTGGTTTAGATGTGCAGGAAGTGCCTGCCTTTGCAAAGTATACACCACCCACAACAAATACACCATTACGTGGAGGCAAAGGATATATTTACGAGGGCGGTATCAGAGCACCATGGATTGTTTGGGCACCGTCGGTTATTACAAAAAATAAACAGCAACATGCGCTTGTTACAACAGATGATGTATTTAATACCTGTATGCAGCTGGCAAATGTAAATGCGAATAGCCCTGATGGACTGAGCATTGTCCCCCTGTTGCAAGGTAAGAAGATGGCCGATAGAAATTATTATTTGCACTTTCCGCATTACAGTCCGCAACATGGTAAACCCGGAGCAGTAGTACGCAGCGGCAATTATAAGTTGATTGAATGGTACGAAGATGGAAAATTAGAATTGTATAACTTAAGCAATGATGAAGGCGAGAAGAAAAATATTGCTGAGTCAAATCCTGAAATCGTACAACGGTTAAAAACTGATCTGGAGACGTGGAGGAAAAATATTGGTGCAAAAATGACTCAACCTAATCCCGGATACAGGCAAGATTAAGTTAAAGATTCAGCAGATTTAATATTTAAATAAGCACCCAGTGCTGTTGCCTGAGGAAATTCAACTGTTGCAATATTTATGTGCGGATAATTCTTCTGCAGATAATATTTAAAAAGACGGTTGGCCGCAAAACCTCCATCAATAAAAAAATCAGTCACTTCATTTGTATTCACCAGGTCAATGGATTGCTTTAGTAAATCGGTAAGACCTTTTAGTAAAGCGGTATATGCTTCCTGTTCATTGCTGAAAACGGAGAGATTCCATTCTGTTTGTTGTTGTTGAGGCTTTGGGCCACTTCCCTCCATGCAAGCTGGAATAAATTCTGCTACATGAATAGTTGCAGGGTGCTCAATGGATTTATAAAAATCTTCCTGCACATGGAAATGTGCTGCAATCCGTTTGGTTTGATATTCATGTTCTTTTCCTAAAAATATCCGGGATGCTTTTACAGGTTGTGCGTTTGCCTGCAGATAACACAAACTGTCTTTTTGTAATTGTTCCTGTGTGAGTGCTGTTGCATTAAACGGATTCAGGTTAATGCACCAGGTACCTGTGCTGATCAATAAAAAGGGTGCTTTGTATTTTTTTAAGTACGGTATCAGTGCAGATGAGCTGTCATGCAATCCTGTGCCGATCAGTATTCCATCTTTTTCACCTGCAACAGGAACAGCAGTAAGCACCGGTATTTTTTGATCAATCCCTTCTGCCAATACCCATGAATGATAGGTTTGTTTTGTAACATCCCACAGCCCGGTATGGCAACCAACTGATGTATAATCGCTCAACAGTTTACCTGTAAATAAATAACTTAAATATTGGGGGAGGTGTAAACTGTATTGAATAGTTTTCCAAACTTCCGGCTGTTTATGTTTCAGCCAGTACAATTGCAATCCGCTGTTAAGCATGCCCATAAACGGGCTGGCTGTTTCAAGTGCAAATTCATCGGCGTTGTGATTAAAATACTTTGATAAAAAATCTTTTTTAAGTTGTTCCGGAAAAGGTTTTAAATAATTGTACAGTGGAGTTAAAGGATTGCCATGTTCATCAATGTGTACAAAACTTGCTCCGTATGTTGCAAAGTTGATGGCTTTGATTTTATACGCCTCTTTTTTTGAGAGTAAATTATATTGGCCCAGTACCCATTCTTTCAGTTTAAGAATGTCTTCACAGGGAAAACCATCTTCATCTGTTGTTTCTGCAAACTGTTCACTGTATTCATCCACCACTTTTCCATCATGAGAAAAAACAAGGCATTTTTTATTTGTTTTTCCAATATCGTATATCAGGTACACTTCTTCCATTACAGTCCGGTAGCGGTGGCGTTTGCACCTCTTGTTTTTATACGTTCTTCTCTGAATCCGTTTGCTGTAAAGCATTGCAATGGATTGATTGCATAGCCGTTTCTGTGTCTTGCTTCGGCTACAATGCTTCTTACATCTGTAAGGAATGCACACTGTAAAATCTGCTCTGCAGTTACTACATCATTTGTTTGCTGTGCGGCATGTAATCGTTTTCTGTCTACAAGTAATGCTTTGGCATAAGCAATTGAAATATTTTCGAGTGATTGCAGTAAATCAGCAACAGGGTCTTTAGTGTTATGACTTGCATCAATCATGTAAGCAATCGTCTGTGCGGTCAGTTGTTCATCCTGTGCTGCATCAACCAATTCATTAAAAATTAAAAACAACTGAAAGGGTTTTATGCTGCCGGTACTTAAATCATCATCGCCATACATGCTGCCGTTAAAATGAAAACCGCCAAGTGCATTAAAATGCATCAGTCTTGCAACAATCTGTTCAATATTGGTATTGGGTAAATGATGGCCCAGATCTACCAATACTTTTGCCTGCGAACCCAAACTGTCGCACAGTGATTTACTTGTTCCCCAATCAGGAATAATCATGCTGTAAAAGTTGGGCTCGTAAGGTTTATATTCAACCAGCATTGTCCAGTCGGCCGGTAATGCCTGATAAATTTTTTGAAGTGAGTCCAGTGTACGTTGATAGGCTTTCCTGAAATGATGCTGGCCTGGAAAATTACTTCCATCTGCAAGCCATACCGTAAGCACTTTACTGTTCAGTTGTTTGCCATGCTCAATCACTTCGATGTTGTGTTCAACTGCCTGTTGTCTTACCGCATCCTGAGTATGACAGAGCGATCCGAATTTATAAGAATGCTTTTGTCCGGCCTGATCCTGAAATGTATTAGAGTTGACTGAATCAATGAGTAAACCATGTTGCTGCAACTGTTGTTGAACAGCAGTGATATCTGTTGGAATATCCCATGGTATATGAAGAGAGATGGAATTGGTAGCACCGCTTAAACTTCTGATCAATCCAACATCCTCAATTTTTTCTTCTAAATTTCTGGGCTCGCCGCCACCTGCAAATCTTCCAAACCTTGTGCCGCCAGTACCCAAGGCCCAGGAGGGGATAGCGATCTGCAGCTGCTGCAGCTTTGAAATGATATTGTTTATATCAACTCCTTTTGCAGTAAGCATGGATGCTGTTGCCTGAAAGAATGGGAGGTGATGTTGTTGTTCCTGATTATGTTGTGCAATGCGATCCTGAATCATACAGCAAGCAAAATTATAAAATGAAGATAGTAAAGTCTTAAAAACAGCACTGCATGGACATGCAACGCTTTATGATTGATTATGACTGAAATTTATCGTAAGAAACTTCCTGCAAAACCGCCATCCACGTTAATAATATTTCCGGTTGATTTTTTCAGAGAGCCATCTGTTAAAGCAAGTACCGCTTTGGCAATATCTTCCGGCAATATCTCTTCGTTCAGCAAAGTGCGTTTTGCATAGTAAGCCGGTAGTTCTTCTACACTTACACCATATGCTTTTGCCCGGCCTTCGGCCCAGCCGTTTTCCCAAATCTTACTGCCACGAACAACCGCATCGGGGTTTACTACATTCACTCTTATTTTATCTTTACCAAGTTCTGCAGCAAGTAAACGACTCATATGTATTTGTGCTCCTTTTGCGGTTCCGTACGCCACATTGTTTGGGCCGGCATACAATCCGTTTTTGCTGGCAATATTTACAATATCTGCATCTGTTTTTTGTTGACGGATAATTTCTGTGAATTGCTGAGACAAAATAAATTGTGCTTTCACCAGAATATCTTCCAGCAAATTCCAGTCTGCAAGTGTGGTTTGTTCCAATGGTTTTGAAATGGATATGCCTGCACAGTTCACCAGTATATCAATGCCCCCAAACTGCAGAATCATTTCTTCAAAACTATGTTGCAGTTCTGTTTGTTTTGTTACATCGGCTTTTACACCGGTGCAAAAGTCTTTACCGTATTTCTGTTGCAGTTCAGTTGCAGCAATATCTGCATTGTCTCTGTCGCTTAATACTACACAGGCACCGTTTTGCAGAAACAGTTCACAAATGGCATTGCCAATTCCGCCTGAAGCACCTGTTACATAAGCAATTTTTCCTGCCAGTGATTTTGGTTTGGGCATGCGTTGCAGTTTGGCTTCTTCAAGCAACCAGTATTCAATGTTAAAGGCTTCCTGTTCACTTAAGCCGCTGTATTCGCTGATGGCTTCTGCACCCTTCATAACGTTGATGGCGTTGATGTAAAACTCTGCCGCTACTCTTGCTGTAAATTTATCTTTGGCAAACGTAAACATTCCCACACCCGGATAAAGAAATACAACAGGATTGTTATCTCTTAATGCAGGGCTGTTGCTGTGTTTGCATCGTTCATAATAGGCAGTATAATCGTTACGGTAATCCTGTACCTGTTGCTGAATGATGCTGATAGTTTCTGCTGTATGGATGGCTGCATCAGCAGGGATTTGTAAAATTAACGGACGGATTTTAGTGCGTAAAAAATGATCGGGACAACTGGTGCCTTTTGGACCTAACACAGCAAGATCATTGCTGTTGATGAATTCCAGCACACGTGCATCATCTGTAAAATGGCCAATCATTCGTACCTGCGATGAAACCAAACCACGCAGCACCGGTGCAAGTGCAACCGCCTGTTGTTTGCGTTGATCTGCAGGTAATGCATTTATTTTTTCTCCGCCAAATACCGGTTTCTTTTTTCCGTATTGTGTTTCTAAGTAAGCCGCTGCTTTCTCAATCGTTTCTAAGGTATTGATATAACATTCGTACGAATCTTCAGCCCAGGTAAACAAACCGTGTCCGCCGAGAACAACACCTTTTAATGCCGGATTATTTTTTACCGCCGCTTCTAATTGTAAACCCAGATCAAATCCCGGTTTTTGCCAGGGAATCCAGCCAATGGTTCCGTTAAATAAATCGGCAGTAATCTGTTCGCCGTCTTTTGCTGCCGCAATGGCAATAATAGCATCGGGGTGTAAATGATCAATGTGTTTAAATGGTAATAAACCATGGAGAGGTGTATCAATGGAAGGTGCTGCACTTTTTAAATCGTGCAGACAATAATTAAACAGATCCACCATCTCATCTTCAAAAGCCAAACCTCTGTAACGCTTTTTGAGTTCATGCAGTTTTTGTGTGTACAATACAGCGCAACCTTTTTTAGTAAGTGTGCCAATATCGCCACCGCTTCCTTTTACCCACATTACTTCTTCTGTGTTTCCGGTAACGGGATTAACAGCCGTTGTTTTGCAGCTTGTGTTACCACCGGCATAATTGGTAATGCGCAGATCGGCACCAAGTAAATTAGAGCGGTAAATAAATGAATCTACTTCGTTGTTAATTGATGCTGCATGGGCGTCGTCCCATAAATACTGTACGTATTTGAATGCAATCGTATTGGGCATATGGTTGATAATAAAATTGGTTCTTTAAAATACTGCAGTCAATGGGTTATGCCGGTAACTGCAATGTCAATTAATTGAATCTTCTGTTCGCAAAATTTACACTAATTTGGCAAAGTTTCCATTCTTATCTGTCCTGAACTATCCTGTTTATGTGGAAGTTTCAAACTGAATTAAATAACAAGCAACCGAAGTACCGGCAAATTATCAATGCCATTATCAATGATATTGAGAAGGGTATTCTTAAAAAAGATGATACTCTTCCTTCTATCAATGAGCTTAGTTTTGAGTACGATATTGCCCGTGATACGGTGGAGAAAGCATACAAAGAGCTGAAAGAAAAAGGCATCATCACTTCCGTAAGAGGCAAAGGTTTTTTTGTAAATGGTTTAAAAGGCAGTAAGCTGCGCATCCTGCTGGTGCTGAATAAACTCAGCGCCTACAAAAAATTTATTTATTATTCCTTTATTAATACCCTTGGTACAAAAGCAACGGTAGACCTGCAGGTGCACCATTACAATGCGGTTCTGCTTAAGAACATACTGGAAGAAAGCAGAGGTAAGTATCATTATTATGTAATCATGCCGCACTTTTATGAAGGGCTTGAAACGGTGAATATTATTGAAGAGCTGGAAAAAATTTCTAAAGATGAACTGGTGATACTGGATAAACACCTGCCGGAGTTAAAAGGGAATTATTTAAGCGTATACCAGGATTTTGAAAATGATATTTATGAGGCACTTGAAAGTGGGGATGATGTATTGAGTAAATACAAAGAGTTGTGTCTGGTATTTCCTGAGAATGATAATTATCCGTTTGAAATTGTAAAAGGATTCCGAAAGTATTGCAGTCATTACA
Organism: Chitinophagaceae bacterium; assembly: GCA_022841365.1. Lineage (GTDB taxonomy): Bacteria > Bacteroidota > Bacteroidia > Chitinophagales > Chitinophagaceae > Lacibacter. Next base: position 56,134 of record JALHRP010000012.1, read on the forward strand.
ACAAGAAGCATTCCGTAATACAAAGTACTGAAACCGTAAAGCTGCAGAAAGGCGTGTTGTTTATTGTTATTGAAGAAGCCGATTTAGTGGATATTGTAAAAAAGGCAATGGAAAAAGGGTACGAGTTGGGGAAACACATCGGCATCATCTCATTTAATGAAACTACATTAAAAGAAATACTCGCTGGCGGCATCGCTACTATCTCTACACATTTTGAAGCAATGGGCTCTACTGCTGCCACTTTAATTTTGGAAAAACAAAGTATAAAAATCAAAAATCCGTTCTCGCTGATCCGCCGCCCATCACTTTGATGTTTTTTCACAGGAAAGTACAGGACAGCCAACATTTCAATCTCAGTTAATTTAGTTCTGTCAGAAAGTTTATTTCTGTTTTAAACTGCTTAATTACTTAAATGATTGCTATGCAAAAAAAGTTCCGGCTCAACAGCCTTTTATGTATGAGTATACTACTCTGCAGTCTGTTTACCTTTTTTTCAGTAGAGACATTTGCACAGGAAGACAGGGTTACTTTAACAGGAACTGTTACAGGCCCCGATGGAAAACCTGTTGAAAAAGCATCTGTTACAACTGCCGATAAAAAATTTGGTACAGCCACCAATGAACTGGGAAAATTTAGTTTAAATGTACCCCGTTCTTCAAGCCGTACCCTTGTTTTTAGTAGTGTAGGTTTTAAGACTGTTGAAATTAAAACCGGAACAACAACTGTTTTTTCAGTTTCACTGGAAGAACGCAATAACGAACTGCAGGATGTAGTGGTGGTTGGATACGGTACCAGAAAAAAAGAAGATGTTAGTGGTGCTGTAACACAGGTAAACAGTGATATGATTACTAAGCAACCAATTACCTCCATTGATCAGGGATTGGCAGGTATGGTACCCGGTGTTACATTAAGAGAAGGTTCAGGTGCACCCGGCAGTGGCCCCGAAATTTTAATCCGTGGTATCAATACTTTTCGCAGTAATAAACCGCTCATTGTAATTGATGATATTATTTATGAAGACGGAAATGATCAGAACAACAACCCGCTTGCACTGATTAATCCCGATGATATTGAAAGTGTAACAGTATTAAAAGATGCCGCAACAAAAGCAATCTACGGTTCAAGAGCAACTGCAGGTGTAATTGTTGTAAAAACAAAAAGAGGAAAATCGGGCAAGCCGAAAATTACGTTTTCCACCAGTCTCGGATTTTCAAACATCATGGCGTTTGATGTACCCGATGTATTGAATGCATCAGAGCTGGCTCAGTTCAGAAAAGAAAAAGCAATTGATGATATCAGAGCAACGAACAATGCAAGCTTTTCAATTTACAGAGATCCTAAAATTCCTGTTTCCGATACAGCGATCTTACGTTTTTTACCTGCTGCTTCTGCATATATTAACCCATCACAATTTGGAACCGGTACAAACTGGTTTGATGTAATTACACGCCAGGCTATTACACAAAACAGCAGCATTAGTGTAAGCGGCGGTAATGCAAACACCCGTTTCTTCATCAGTGGTAATTATCTCAACCAGGAAGGCGTAATCATCAACAACGATATCAAACGTTATTCATTCCGTTCAAATCTTGATTTGAAATTATCAGAGAAACTTCGTTTTGGTTTAAATATCAATCCTTCACGTACAGAACAAAATCGCCCTGCAGATGATCCCGGCGCAGGACAGTTCAGTGCATACGGTACCATCACCAGCACGTACTGGATTGATCCAAGTGTATCAGTGTATAAACCAAACGGAGAATTTAATTATACAACTCAGGGACCGCTTACCAGTAACTACACAGCCAACCCGTTGTATCAGATATTAAAAGAACGTGAGGTAAGACGTTCTACACAATTGTTAACAGGAACATTCCTTGAGTTTGAACCGGTGAAAAATCTGTTCTTCAAAACAAATTTATCCTGGAACTATACACAGTCCCGCTCTCAAAACTTTAAGCCGGCTAATCTGGTAGGCGATGGAAGTTTAACTCCGCAGTTTCCAAATATTGATAGTGCAAGAGCTGTACTGTTTAACCAATCCATCAACAACATCATCAGCGATAACACTGTTCGCTACCGCATTGAATTTAAACAGCACAATGCAGAAATCCTTGGCGGTTATCTGGTGCAGCAGCAAACAGGAGAAAACTCAACCATGAGTGCCAAACGCATTATTGATGAGAATTTTTATCTGCCCGATTTCAATAACGTATCACAGGCTACTGTCGGAAACTTTACCGGAAGTGAAGAGTTCTCCAGATTCAGACTGGTATCTCTCATCGGTCGGGTGAATTATTCGTATGCCAATAAATATCTTGCAAACTTTTCTATCAGAAGAGATGGGTCATCCCGTTTTGGAAGAGATGTGCAGTATGGTGTATTCCCTGCAGGTTCTGTTGCATGGCGTGTAACTGAAGAAAAATTCATGAACCGTGTAAAAGGGAACTGGCTCGATGAATTAAGACTTGAAGTTGGTTATGGCATTACCGGTAATAACAACGGCGCTTCTGCTTATGGCTTTCTTGGTTCAGTAGGTAATTCATCTTATATGTTCGGTAATACGTTTACACTTGGTAATACGTTAACCGGTTTGCCCAATCCTTTAATTACATGGGAAGAGAGCAAGCAGTTTGATGTGGGATTGAATGCAACTTTATGGCGAAAGCGGATCAACCTCGCCTTTAACTATTATCAGCAGATTACCGGTGGATTGCTTGCAGATATTCCTTATTCATGGATCAGTGGTTTTGGTTCGGTGTTAGGTAATCAGCAAAGCCGTGTACAAAACCGTGGTTTTGAAGTACAGGTAGATGTAGCAGTTGTGCGTAACCGTAATGTTACATGGACAACCAGCATCAACGCATCAAAATATGTAAATAAAATTCTTGACTATTATTTACCCGGCGGTTTCTTAAGTGGCTTTGCAGGAAATGGAACAGCGGTTGCTATTTCACAACCGGGCGAGCCAATTGGTATGTTTCGTGGTTTAAAAGTGTTGGGTCTTTATACTGCAGCAGATATTGCAGATCCTTCTGTTCCCAAATATGCAGGTGCACGTGAAGGCAGTTTAAAATATTTAGATGGCAACGGTAACGGTGTGCTGGAAAATAACTTTGAACAGGATTATGTGATCCTTGGCAATCCGCATCCGGATTTAATGTTTGGCTGGAACAACCAGGTACGTTGGAAAAAATTAAACTTCCGTACCATTTTTGCCGGACAGTTAGGTGGATTGATTTATGACCTGCGTCGTGAAATCATGTGGAATGTAGATGGTAATTTTAATATTGATCGTCAGATGCTCGACAGATGGCGCCCGGGCGATGATCCAACAACAAAAACATTTCCGGGTACAGCATCACCATCCGGTTCTACAACAAGGTTTGTTCGTTTTCCTGCAAGTAATAAAATTTATGATGGTTCCTATATCGGGTTAAAGAATTTAACCATCGGATATACATTGCAGGGGCCAACCAGAAATAACAAACGATTACTTGAAACCTGTGAGTTTTATATCAGCGCCAGAAATGTATTCTATCTGTCTGCTTATAAATATGGTAATCCGGAAGTGCGTCGTTCAAATGATGGATCTGCTTTACGCAGCATCAACTACGGCAGCTATCCTGTTTCAAGAACCGTTACTGTAGGATTTTCAATCACATTCTAAACTTGTTTGTCATGCGTCATATATCTGTTATCTCTTTTTGCCTGATACTGTTGTTGAGTGCAGGATGTAAAAAAGATTTTTTAACTCTTGATCCGGTGGATCGTTACAGCTATTATAATTTTCCGCAGAATGAAAGTCAGGTTGATCAGGCTGTTGTGGCCTGTTACCGTAAACTTTATCCCATCTACAACAATCACATGTGGATATGGGGTGATATGCTGAGTGATAATACATCTTTCCGCTATAATCCCAACGACAGAGGTGGACTTGCAACTGAACAGCTCGATGAATTTGTTGCTGCTGCTAATGAAGGAAACATTGCCGGCATGTACCGTGAAAGTTATGAAGCCATTGAACGTTCCAATTATGTACTGCAAAGTATTGCAGATATTCCGTTCACTTCCGATTCGCTCAAAGCCATCCGTGAAGGTGAAGCATTGTTCTTCCGTGCGTTTCATTATTTTAATCTGGTGCAGTTGTATGGCGATGTTCCCATAGTAACCAAAGTGTTAATTGAACCTGATCCGAATGCAGCCATCAACTATCCACGTAAACCGGCAGCACAGGTTTACACTGATGTGATTATTCCTGATGCAACATCTGCTATCAATAAACTTCCTGCAACAGTACCGCTTGCACAAAAAGGCCGGTTGACTAAAGATGCTGCAAGAATATTGCTGGCAAAAGTGTACATGGTGCAAAGACGTTTTGCAGATGCATTGCCTTTGCTGAATGCAGTAACTGGTTATTCATTACATGCGCAGTATGTCAATAATTTTAATCCTGCTACAAAAAACGGTGTTGAATCTATTTTTGAAATTCAAACATTCCCCGTACCATCACCAACAGCTTATTCGTTTACATTCATGGGTTCATGGACTCCCTGGGGCACAGGTACAACCATCTGGCCCGGTGGCAGTAACAGCCGTGGTGGTTTAAATCAGCCAACAGCAGATTTAAATAATGCATACGAAGCCAATGACAACAGAAAGGCAGTAACAATCGGAAGCACAGGCACCGGACCGAATACCATTTTATTTTTACGCAAGTTTTTATATTGGGATGCAGCAACCAGATTAAACCCATGTCAGTGGCCCATTTACCGTTATGCTGATGTGTTGCTGATGCAGGCAGAATGTTTAAATGAAGCCGGCTTCCCTAATGCACAAGCCTTCACCAATTTAAATTTAGTTCGTACAAGAGCAGGCTTGCCTAACAAAACGCAGGGGAACGTACTACCTGCACTGGCAGTGAATTCGCAAGATGAATTCAGACTTGCGATTGAAAGAGAACGTAGAGTTGAATTTGCGGGTGAAGCACACCGCTGGTTTGATTTGGTAAGAACCGGCAGAGCTGCTGCTGTTATGCAGGCACATGGCACTGCAGAGAAAGCAATCAAAACAACGCTTGATATAAATGCGTATACAAATATTAAACTGGTCTTAGGTATTCCGTTTCGTGAAATACAGCAGTTTGGCTATCCGCAAAACAGCGGCTGGTAATATTTTCAGATCTATGGCAAGCAATCGTTACAGCCGAAGGCCGGATTCGTTCCGGCTTTCTTTTTAAAAGATTATTTTTAAGAATGATGTACAACGTTGGTCATATTTGCAAACAGAAGAATAAAAAAGTGAAAAGGATCAGTGTGTATCAACTGCTGTTCTTTTGTGCAGGATGTTTATTTTTTCTGCCTTCCTCTGCTCAACCTGTTATTAAAACCAACTGGCAGGCAAAATGGATAGGAGAAGATTCTCCATCTGTTCCCAATACGTTTTATAAATTCAGAAACAAGGTTTCATTACAAGCCAAACCTGCAAAAGCGATTGCTTCTATTTCATGCGATTCAAAATACTGGCTGTACATTAACGGAACATTGGTGGTGTTTGAAGGACAATTGAAACGTGGCCCCACACCACATGATACGTATTTTGATGAAGTTGATCTTACTCCCTATTTACAAACAGGAGAGAATAGTATTGCAGTATTGGTTTGGTATTGGGGTAAAGATGGCTTCAGTCATAAAAGCAGCGGTAAAGCAGGGTTGTTGTTTGAGTTGAACACAGACGGGAAAAATAGTTTGAATGAGAATGCTTGGAAGATGGCACATCATCTCAGCTATCAAAACAGTTTGCCGCCCCAACCTAATTTTCGTTTATCAGAACACAATATAAGGTACGATGCACGCCTGGATAATGAAGACTGGATTCAGCCAAACTATAACGACAGTGAATGGAAAAAAACAGTTGTACTTGGGTATGCAGGCACTGCACCGTGGAATAAACTCTGGAAACGGCCTGTTCCTTTATGGCACAACAGTGGCCTGATAAATTATGCTGTGAAGCCTGTTGTAAAAGGCAATCAATACATGGTTGATCTTGTAAAGAACATTACCGTTACTCCTTATTTTAAAATTGAAGCACCTGCCGGTTTACTCATTGATATACGAACCGATAATTATGAAGGAGGCAGTGCACCCAATGTACGCACAGAGTATATTACCAAAGAAGGTGTGCAGGAATTTGAAACACCTGCGTATATGAACGGACATCAGGTGATCTATACGTTTCCAAAAGAAGTAAAAGTGTTTGAGCTGAAATACCGTGAAACAAAATTCGACACGAAGTATGTTGGCTTTTTTAACAGCAATGATGCGTTCTTAAACACACTCTGGACAAAAAGCACCACAACGCTCAATGTAAATATGCGGGATGGTATTTTTGATTCACCCGACCGAGAACGGGCACAATGGTGGGGTGATATAGTGATTGTACTGGAAGAAATTTTTTACAGTTGCGACAGCAATGGGTTAACATCCATCAAAAAAGCCATCAGCAATTTACTGGAGTGGCAGAAACCGGATGGGGCTTTGTTTTCGCCTGTTCCTGCAGGTAACTGGGATAAAGAACTGCCTGCGCAGATGCTGGCTGCCATCAGCAAGTACGGCATCTGGAAATATGTTGAACACAGTGGCGATACAGCGATGATCCGTTATGCCTATCCGTTTATTAAAAAGTACATGAGCTTGTGGAAGCTGAATGAAAATGGATTGGTACAACACCGCACTGGTGGTTGGGACTGGCACGATTGGGGGGATAAAGTGGATGTACCTTTATTGGATAATGCCTGGTATTATATGGCTTTGGAAAGTACATTGAACATGGCCATACATTTACAATTGAAAAATGATGCAGCCATTTATCAGCAGCAAATGCAAAGTATACAAACCAATTTTCAAAAGCAGTTTTGGAAAGGCAATCGTTTTGCAAGTGATGAATACAAATTTTTTGCTGATGACCGTGGCAATGGGTTAGCGGTTTGTGCAGGTTTGGTAAAACCGGATCAATGGAAAAAATTAAAACCAATACTTGATACCACACTGCATGCAGGCCCGTATCTTGAAAAGTATATTCTGGAAAGTTATTTTATTATGCAGGATGCAGCCGCAGGTTTGCAACGCATGAAAAACCGTTACAGGCAAATGATTGAAAGTCCGCTCACTACTTTATGGGAAGGCTGGGAAATAGGAAGTGCAACATACGGCGGCGGTACGTATAATCATGGCTGGACGGGCGGACCATTGAGTTTAATGAGCGGTTATGTAGCAGGTATTCGTCCAACTGCAAACGGTTATGCATCTTACACAATACAACCGCAATTAGGTGGATTGAATTTTGTATCAGCAAGAACACTTACTGCAAAAGGATTTATTGGCATCACTATTTCTGCAAAAGACGGCAGAATGAAAATGAATGTAGAAACCATTGATGCGAAGGGTTTGATTGCTGTACCAAAGCTCAGCAATAAAATGAAGCTGTCCATTAATAAAAAAGTATTTCGTTTTATAAAAGAAGACGCAGGTTATTGGTATTACGAATGCACTGAGAAAGGGCAGTGGATAATTGAAACAAAATAACAAACTATAATTCGGCATTTAAAAGTATTACCAATTCTTCATTATTAATTATTAATTCTTCATTCATGCAGGCATTACTCGGAGTTATTTTTCACTTCATCGGCGGCTTTGCCTCCGGGAGTTTTTATTTGCCTTATAAAAAAGTAAAAGAGTGGAACTGGGAAAGCTACTGGCTGGCCGGTGGTATTTTTTCATGGCTCATTGTTCCATTGATTGCTGCAGCCATTACTGTTCCGGGTTTTATTGAAATTATCAGCAATGCCGACAGCAGTACCTTGTTTTATACCTACCTCATGGGTTTGCTCTGGGGCATTGGAGGCTTAACGTTTGGATTGAGTATGCGTTACCTCGGTATGAGTCTGGGTATGAGTGTGGCATTGGGTTTTTGCAGCGCATTTGGTGCATTGGTTCCATCGTTTTATTATGATGTTTATCCCGAAGCGGAAAAAATCAGTTTCACCGATATGCTGCAAAGCAACAGTGGACTGGTGGTATTGCTGAGTGTAGTAGTTTGTTTAATTGGTATTGCTGTTTGTGGCAAAGCAGGTATGCGCAAAGAAAAAGAACTGAGCGCAGAACAAAAAGCTGAAGGCGTTAAAGAATTCAACCTTGCAAAAGGTTTAATCGTAGCAACGGTATCCGGTATTTTAAGTGCCTGTTTTAGTTTTGGTATTGAAGCAGGTAAACCAATGGCAGATGTGGCGAAAGCTGCAGCAGAACAAACCGGTTCTTCAACCTTGTTTGTAAATAATGTGGTATTTGTGGTGATCTTGTTAGGCGGATTAACTACCAATTTCATCTGGTGTGTGATTCTCAACATTCGAAACAAATCATACAGCAACTATACCGATTCAAAAACGCCTTTGCTCAATAATTATGTATTTGCAGCCATTGCCGGTACTACCTGGTTCCTGCAATTCTTTTTTTATGGTATGGGCGAAACCAAATTGGGCAATGGTGCCAGCAGCTGGATCCTGCACATGGCGTCCATCATTATTGTATCAAACTTATGGGGTATTAAATTCAACGAGTGGAAAGGAGTGAGCAAACAAACCTTCAACAGGCTCTTGCTGGGTGTTGGTATTATTTTGTTATCCGTTGTACTGGGCGGTATTGCAAAACTTTTATAAAAACGGTAAGTGATATTGAAATGAACACAAAAAAATTAATCGGCATCTTTTCAGGTATATTATCCTGCATCAGTTTACAGGCACAGTTATTTAATCAAACAGAATGGGAAAACCCGGCGATTGTTGATATTGGTAAAGAACCCCCGCATGCATTTTTTGTACCACTTGCGAATGCCAATGAAACCAATGAAACTTCTTCAAGAGTTATATCATTAAACGGCAACTGGAAATTTCATTATACCGATCAACCGGCTACACGTCCGCTTGATTTTTTTAAACACGGTTTTAATGATGCTGCATGGAAATCCATTGCTGTTCCTTCTAACTGGGAGCTGCAGGGGTTTGGCATTCCCATCTACACCAACATTACTTATCCATTTCCTAAAAATCCACCGTTTATTGATCACAGCTACAATCCTGTGGGAACATACCGTACAGTGTTTACGGTGCCGGATCAATTGCAGAGTAATGAAATAATTTTACACTTTGGTTCCGCAACCGGATGTATGTATGTGTGGGTAAATGGGAAACAGGTAGGGATGAGTAAAGTAAGTAAATCGGCTGCTGAGTTTAACATCACAAAGTATTTACAGAAGGGAGAAAACGTATTGGCGGTGCAGGTGTTTCGCTGGCACGATGGAAGTTATCTTGAAGATCAGGATTTCTGGCGTCTCAGCGGTATTGAACGGGATGTATTGCTGATAGCAAGACCATCCGTACAATTGAAAGACATCCGTATTCAATCATTGCTGAGTAATGATTATAAAGATGGTACGCTCAGTATTCAGGGTTTTATTCAGCAGCAGCAATCAACATCTTCTGCTGTGATTATTTTACAGGATGAAGGAGGGAAGTCATTACTTCAAAAAAAAGTAAGCATCCGTAACAACGAATTTAATTTCAGTACCAACATCAAACAGGTAAAACAATGGAGTGCTGAATATCCAAACCTGTATACACTCATTGTTACAGTTGCAGATCAAAATGGAAATGGTGGAGAAACCATCAAACAAAAAATAGGGTTTAGAAAAGTAGAAATCAGCAACGGAAATTTATTGGTGAATGGACAACGTATTTTAGTGAAAGGTGTAAACAGGCATGAACATGATGAACGAAAAGGTCATGTACCTTCGAGAGAACTGATGATCAAAGATATTCAGCTCATGAAACAGTATAATATCAATACGGTTCGTGCATCACATTATCCAAATGATCCGTTGTGGTACCAACTCTGTAATGAGTATGGTTTGTATGTGATTGATGAAGCCAATATTGAAAGTCATGGAATGGGTGCTGCCTGGCAGGGATGGTTTGATACAGCAAGACATGTAGCGTATCGTCCCGAATGGGAAGCCGCACATTGGGACAGGATCAAACGCATGTATGAGCGGGATAAAAATTTTTCATGCATCATTAACTGGAGTATGGGAAATGAATGTGGTAACGGAAAAGTATTTCAAGATGCTTACAAATGGTTAAAGCAAACCGATGCAACAAGACCCATCATGTTTGAGCAGGCAGGTGAAGAAGAGAATACAGATATTGTTGCACCCATGTATCCCTGGATGAATGCGATGCGTAGTTATGCTAATAATCCATCCAAAAAAAGACCTTACATCATGTGTGAGTACAGTCATGCAATGGGTAACAGCAGCGGTAATTTTAAAACATACTGGGATATGATCCGCAGCAGCAACAACATTCAGGGTGGTTGTATTTGGGATTGGGTTGATCAGGGAATTCTCACCAAAGATGATGTTGGCAGAACGTATTGGGCTTATGGCGGCGATTTCGGCAGCCAGCATTTTACCAACGATGAAAATTTTTGTGCCAATGGATTGGTGAATGCAAGCCGTGAGCCGCATCCGGGTTTGTACGAAGTAAAAAAAGTGTACCAGAGTATTTTATTTAAAGCGGTGGATGCAGCAAAGGGTCAGTTTGCAGCATTCAATGAGTACAACTTTACATCTCTCGATGCATTCACTTACAAAGCGGTTGTATATAAAAACGGAAAGTTGCTGAAAGAATATCCGTTTACACTGAATGCAAAACCCGGCCAAACACAAAACTTTGCCATCAACTACGGTACGCTGAACCCCGCAGCAGGAGAAGAGTACACAGTACTGCTGTATGCCTTTACAAAAAATGAAAGCAAGGCTGTTGCAGCAAATCATAAAACAGCCGCAGAGCAGTTTATCATCAGCAATTATTTTTCATCAACTCCTGCAGTAACAGCAAAACTGTCTCTTGAACAGAAAGGCAATGATCTGCATTTTACTGCCGGAGACGTACGTGGAAGTTTTAATCTGAAAAACGGCAACTGGAATTATTATACCTACAATCATCAATGGATCTTTAATCAGTTGCCACAACCTTATTTCTGGCGGGCACCAACAGACAATGATTTTGGAAGCAATATGCCCAATACGCTTGCTGTATGGCGCAATGCACATCACAATAAGAAAACAGTAAAAACAGAATTGATTTATCAGTCGGCCGATAGTCTGGTACTTCAGGTAAACTATCTGCTCACCGATATTCAATCGGCATACAGTGTTCAATACAAAGTAGATGGCAATGGCGATGTAACCGTACGTTCATCCATCAACATTCAAAAAGAGTTACCCGAACTGCCCCGTTTTGGTATGCGGATGATGCTGGTAAATGGTTTCAGTCAACTGAATTACTATGGCCGTGGCCCTTATGAAAATTACAGCGACAGAAACACAGCGTCCTTCATCAGCACTTACACATCAACGGTAACGGATCAGTTTACAAAGTACATCCGTCCGCAGGAAAACGGATATAAGACAGATACCCGTTGGGTGGAGTTAACCAATGGAAATCTGTTGGTTCGTATTGATGCTTTGGAGCAACCATTTTGCTTTAGTACTCTTCACAACACAACAGAAGATCTGGATCCGGGTGTCACAAAAAAACAACAGCACATCAGCGATGTTACACCACGTAAGTTAACCGTGCTGCAGGTTGATCATGCACAACGTGGAGTAGGTGGCGATAACAGCTGGGGTGCATTGCCGCATGATGAATACCGGCTGTTAAAAAAACAGTACAGTTATTCTTACAAAATCAGTTTACGAAAAGGGGCATTCTGATTTTTTAAGTGGCCATAAACAATAAAAATGAACACATGAAGTGGGAGTACAACAGCGCATATCCGTCAACAGATGATTTACGAAATAAGGCAAAGAAAAAAATTCCCGGTTTTGCATTTGAATATTTAGATGGCGGTTGTAATGAAGATGTAAACCTGTATAAAAATACTAGCGAGTTGAGAGAGGTTGAATTAAAACCTTTGTATTTAACCAAACATACAGGCAGCAGTTTGCAAACAGAGCTGTTTGGTCATGTGTACGATGCGCCTTTTGGTATTGCTCCCGTGGGGTTGCAGGGATTAATGTGGCCGGGAGCTCCTGAAATTTTAGCAAGAGCTGCAACAGCTCATAACATTCCTTTTATACTCAGTACGGTTACCACTGTTTCCATTGAAACAATTGCAAACATAACCGAAGGACGGGCATGGTATCAGTTGTATCATCCTGCAGATACTGCATTGAGAGATGATATATTGGACAGATGTGCAGCCACAGGATATGATGTATTGGTATTGTTATGTGATGTGCCGAGTTTTGGTTACAGGCCAAGAGATATCCGCAATGGGTTGGCCATGCCGCCACGAATGACATTGAAAAACATGTTGCAGATTATGACCAGGCCGGAGTGGGCTATTAAAACATTAATACATGGTCAGCCCGAATTTGCAACCATGAAAAAATACATGCCCAAGGGGTTGAACATGAAACAACTGGGGCAGTACATGAATCAAACTTTTTCAGGCAGGTTAAATGAAGAACGCATCAAACCAATCCGTGATAAATGGAAAGGAAAAATTGTATTGAAAGGTGTTGCAAGTAGAGAAGATGCAGAGATGGCTGTTCGTTTGGGTTTAGATGGAATCATTGTTTCTAATCACGGCGGGCGTCAATTAGATGCAGGCGAGTCATCCATACATTCACTTCAATCTATTGCAGCAACGTACAATCATCAACTAAAAGTGATGATGGATAGTGGTATCCGTTCAGGTGTTGATGTGGCAAGAGCCATGGCATCCGGTGCAGCGTTTACATTTATGGGCCGCACATTTATGTATGGCGTTTCCGCATTGGGCAAAGAAGGCGGTAATCATACCATTTCGATATTAAAAACACAATTACAGCAAGTGATGGAGCAGTTATGTTGCGAGCAGACCGGCAATATGCACGAACATTTAATCAGAAAGGAACAGCAAAGTTGTTAAATGAATCGGTTAGCTGAAATATTGTTCTGACTTTTTTTGCCGTAAAATAATTATAAAGCAAGAAATGAACTTGTATAAAAGAAAAAGGATAAACCGAAACTATTTTCGATTTATCCTTTCAGTGCCCAAGACTGGATTCGAACCAGCACATCCTTGCGAACGCTGCGACCTGAACACAGTGCGTCTACCAATTTCGCCACTTGGGCAGGCATGTCCCGATTTATTCGGGAGGGTGCAAATATAGCTGAATTTTGATTATTGCCAACAACGATACGGCACGTTTATTTTGCTTTTTCCTGTTTTAATCCAATCAACAGAATACCTGTTATTACCAGCACAGTGCCTGCAACCTGTGCTGCTGTAATCTTTTCCCCCAAAATAAAATGTGCCTGAATAATTGTTGATACAGGGCCAATACTGGAAATGATTGCTACGTTATTGGAGCCGATCCGTTTTACACCAGCCGACGTAAGGAATGTAGGCAACACTGTTGCAACCACTGCCAGTAGTAATCCATACTCCCAATAATCTTCAACAGCCTGTACAGAAAAATGAAAATTATTTTGGATCATGTAATGCAACAGAATACCGCCAATGGCACTTAACATGGCATATACGGTAAACCGTGTAGCACCCAACACCGGAATCATTTTGCCGCTGCCAACAATGTATACAGCAAACGTAATGGCACACAGAAATACCAGAAATGCACCCAACAAATGTCCTTCCTGTAAATTGTTCCAGTCAAACTCGCCAACATACGCCAGCATGATTCCTGAATAGGTAAGTGCCAGCGCAAATTTTTGTATGCGGTTAAGCGATTGCTTAAACACAAAAAAGTTGATCAGTACAACAAACGTGGGGTAGAGGTATAGGATCAATCGTTCCAGGCCCGCAGAAATATATTGCAATCCTTCAAAATCAAGATAGCTGCTCAGGTAATAACCCATCAAACCCAAACCGATTAATTGAAGCCATTGTTTTCTTGTCAGCGAAACCTGTCGTTCATCTTTCGTCCAAACTGCAACAGCTACATAAAACGGAAGTGCAAACAACATCCGCAGCATCAGTAAGGTCAACGCATCAATGTGGATATCATGAAACGCTTTTTTTACAATCACAGCTTTGGTCGAAAACAAAACTGCTCCTGCAAACGTCAGCAGAATACCCGATGTAGTTAAATGTCGTTTTTCGTTCATGCAGATAGTGATCTGAAAAAAATAATCCCGGCAGTTACACCGGGATTATTTTATTGTACGATGTTTTTAAACACTCACATTAAAATCTCTGAGCGCATCATTCAAACTTGTTTTTAAATCGGTGCTTGGTTTGCGTTGACCAATAATCAAAGCACAACCAACGCCAAATTCACCGGCAGGGAATTTCTTGGTATAAGAGCCTGGAATTACTACACTTCGTGCAGGAACACGGCCTTTCATTTCAACGGGTTCAACGCCACTTACATCAATAATTTTTGTTGATTGCGTTAATACTACGTTAGCACCCAACACCGCTTCTTTTTCCACACGCACACCTTCCACCACAATACAACGACTGCCCACAAACACACCATCCTCAATAATTACAGGGCTTGCCTGCAATGGTTCCAGCACACCACCAATACCAACACCACCACTCAGGTGTACAGCTTTGCCGATCTGTGCACAACTGCCAACCGTTGCCCAGGTATCAACCATTGTGCCTTCATCTACATACGCACCAATGTTTACATAACTCGGCATTAACACCACATTCTTTGCGAGGTAAGCACCATAGCGTGCAACTGCATGCGGCACGGCACGTACACCCAACTCTTTATAATTTTTCTTCAACAACATTTTATCATAAAACTCAAATGGCTCCACATCCCATGTCTGCATTTGTTGTATACCAAAATACATCAGGATCGCCTGTTTCACCCATTCGTTCACTTGCCATCCATCACTAACAGGCTCGGCCGTACGCAAACGGCCTTTATCTACTTCTTCAATAACAGCACGCACAGCATCACTGTACTTATTTTCTTTCAACAGTTCACGGTTGCTCCATGCTTCCAGAATCAAATCTTTCATCGTTGTTCAAATTTGCTGCGAAAATAATTCTTAATAGAATACCAGCTGCAGTTTTTCATGGTATCGGTTGTTGCCACGCAAGCTCTTGTACGTTCTGTAATTCTGTTATCCTGAGCGAAGCCGAAGGAACCACCCCTTTCGGTTTCTACTATGTGGAAGACTCTACTTCCCCCTCCAAGGAGGGGATAATCAGTTTGCTATTCATCGCACTCATTTAAACTTCATAATCTTATTGCGTATTGTCAATTGCCTATTCACCATTCACCATTAATAAATTATTCCGCACCTTTGCTCACATGAACATTGGCTTCGATGCAAAAAGAGCTTTTCACAATCAAACCGGACTGGGGCATTACAGCCGTACATTGATTCATTCATTGGCCGCTTGTTTTCCACAGCACGAATATTTCCTGTTTAATCCTAAGGCATCAACTTCGTTTCAATTCAATGAGCAAAATGTACACGAAGTGTTGCCCGGTTCTTTTTTGTCGAAGAAATTATCAGCAGCCTGGAGAAGTAATTGGGTGAAAAAAGACTTGAAGCGTTTGCACATTGATTTGTACCACGGACTGAGTCATGAATTACCTGTCAACATCAATCAAACCGGAATTAAATCGGTGGTAACCATTCATGATTTAATTCATGAACGTTACCTGGAACAATACAAACTGATTGACCGGAAGATCTATACTAAGAAATTCAGTTATGCCTGTGCACATGCCGATAAAATCATCGCCATCAGCAATCAAACCAAACAGGACATCATTGATTTTTATCAAACAGCAGCAGAGAAAATTGAAGTGTGTTACCAGAGTTGTAATCCTGCGTTTGGCGAACGCATTACAGACGATGTAAAACAACGTGTAAAAGCACATTACAAGTTGCCTGATCAATATTTTTTGTACGTCGGTTCAATCATTGAACGAAAAAATCTCTTGAATCTTTGCACAGCAATGAATCTGCTGCGAAATGAAACAGATATTCCATTGGTAGTTATTGGTAACGGCGGAGAATACAAACAAAAAGTAAAAGACTACATTACAAAAAATCAATTAGACGATCGTATTATTTTTCTTTCCGATCAGCCCACGGCAAAATTCTCACCTACGTTTCAATCGGCCGAAGATTTTCCGGCCATTTACCAACAGGCCATTGCCATGATTTATCCATCGGTTTTTGAAGGTTTTGGTATTCCGGTATTGGAAGCATTATGGAGCCGCATTCCGGTGATTACTTCCAACGTTTCCTGTTTGCCCGAAGCTGGAGGAGAAGGTGCGTTTTATGTTGATCCAACCAAACCCGAAGAAATTGCACTACAGATAAAACGCATTCTCAATGATGATGCATTTGTTCAGCAACAAATCGAAAAAGGCTGGCAACATGCACAACATTTCAGCAATGCAAACACTGCTGCTAAAGTGATGGGAGTGTATGAGCAAATTGTCTGAACTGGGATTTTAGGATTCATGAGATTCATGGGATGAACCTTGCAAAAACTATCAGCATTCCGTAATGTCATGCGATCACTTTGTTAATCCCCTCACTGGAGGCCTGCTCCGCTTTACGGAGGCCGTAAAGAGTTACACATAGTTCAAATAAACAGGGGTGCCTGCCCGACTGAGTCATTCAGGCGGCGGTTTTCTTACTTCATACATCCTGCATCAGACATCAGAAATCGTTTTCGTATTTTTGCCCACGTATGATGATTGACTGTACAGCAAAAGAATTAGAACTGCTAAAGATCATAGGTGATTGTGCTCAGCGTTTAAATGTACCCTGTTATCTGGTTGGTGGTTTTGTGCGTGATAAATTATTACAACGTAACTGTAAGGATCTTGATTTTGTTTGTGTTGGCGATGGTATCGTATTGGCAGAGGAAGTAGCCAGACAATTCAAACCACAACCGCAGGTTTCAGTATTCAAAACATTTGGTACAGCAAATATTAAGCATGGTGATTTCGAGATTGAATTTGTGGGTGCACGTAAAGAAAGTTATGCTGCACATTCACGTAAGCCCGAAGTAGAACCCGGTACATTAGAAGATGATCAGAAACGACGGGACTTTACCATCAATGCACTCGCTATCAGTTTAAATAAAGACGATTTTGGTCAACTGCTTGATCCGTTTAACGGAGTAGAGGATTTAAAATTAAAAATCATCCGTACACCATTAGAGCCCGGCACTACATTCAGTGACGATCCGTTGCGGATGATGCGTGCCATTCGTTTTGCATCGCAACTTGATTTTACAATATTGCCTGAAACATGGCTGGGTATTATTGAAAACGCTGATCGTATTCACATTATTTCAAAAGAACGTATTGCTGATGAACTCAATAAAATTGTGTTGAGCAAAAAACCATCGGTTGGTTTTGATCTCCTGTATAAAAGTGGTTTGCTGAAATTATTCTTTCCGCAAATGGTTGCACTTGCCGGCGCAGAATACATTGATGGAAAGGGACATAAAGATAATTTCTATCATACACTGCAGGTACTCGATAATATTTCAGAAAACACAGATGATCTCTGGTTACGTTGGGCTGCAATTCTTCATGATATTGCAAAGCCCGCCACCAAACGTTTTGAAGAAGGGCATGGCTGGACATTTCACGGGCACGAAGTAGTTGGCGGACGAATGGTGCCCAAAATCTTTGCACAGCTTAAGCTTCCGGCAAATGAAAAAATGAAATTTGTGCGTAAGCTGGTTGAGTTGCATTTAAGACCCATCAGCCTTACAAAAGAAAATATAACGGACAGTGCTATCCGCCGATTGTTGTTTGATGCAGGGGAAGATTTTGATGCATTGATGATGTTGTGTAATGCAGACATCACTTCAAAAAATCAACAAAAAGTACAACGGTACCTGCAGAATTTTGAAATGGTACGCCAACGTTGTAAGGAAGTGGAGGAAAAAGATCATATCCGCAACTGGCAGCCACCCATTACCGGAGAGTTGATTATGCAAACCTTTAATGTACCTCCTTCAAAAATTGTGGGCGATCTGAAAACGGCTATTAAAGATGCCATTTTAGATGGTGCTATTGAAAACAATTATGATGCAGCATTTGCATTTTTGCTGCAAAAAGCAAAGGAAGTTAATCTTGTTCCTGTGACTGAATAATTTTACATTTGTATGTGAATGCTTGACAAGGAATCAACTGTATTCCATTTTCAAATTTTCAATTTTTTCATTTTCAAATTGCTTTATGGCCATTTTACGTTTCAGGGTTTATTGGGAAGAAGATGATGCGGTTTACCGGGATGTTGCAATCAGACATACACAGAATTTTAAAGATCTGCATGAAACAATCTTAAAGGCGTATGAGTTTGATAATAAACACAAAGCTACTTTTCATCGCAGCAATGATCACTGGCAAAGAGGAAGAGAAATTTCTTTAGAGAAATATGAAAAGGACTATAAAGCTGAGCCGTTGATAATGGAAGAAACAACAGTGGGCTCAGAAATTCGTGAACCCAACCAGAAGTTTACCTATGTGTATGATTTCAATAAGAACTGGACTTTCCTGGTTGAACTGATCAATGTAAGCAAGGAAGAAAACCCAAAGATGACGTATCCTGCTGTAGTACGTACAGAAGGCATTGCTCCCAGTCAATATGGTACAAAAGGTTTAGTAGGTGATAAGCTGGCAGAAATGGAAGAGAAATATGATCTCACTGCAGGAGCCGAAGGCTATGGAACGGAAGGAGATGAGGATGCAGATAACCTGAATGATGAAGGAGGTGAAGATGAAGAAACAGCACAAACAGAAGACGACGGAGCTGCGTTTTAATTCGATAGTATAAAATCCTTTTTTGATTTAATGTAAATAAGTTCTTCATCGTCAGAAGATGTTTGTTGAGTTCTCTACAAACTCATCATACAATATGCATAAAACAGTTCTCTTAGTTGCAGGGCCAACTGCTGTTGGCAAAACAAATGTATCGCTTCAACTGGCAAAACATTTCGGTACAGAAATTATTTCTGCCGACTCCCGTCAATGTTATAAAGAAATTACAATTGGTGTTGCAAAACCTTCAGTCCCGGAATTGCAGCAGGTGCAACATCATTTCATCAACTCTCATTCAATTCATGATTCACTGAATGCTGCTTCCTTTGAACAGTATGCGCTGGATCATGTAACTGCACTATTTCAGCAGCATGACTTTGCTGTAATGGTGGGTGGTACGGGTTTATACATCAAAGCCTTTTGCGAAGGCATGGATGATATACCGGCTATTGATGAAACAATTCGCTTTAAAATACAGGAAGAGTATCAGCAAAAAGGAATCGAATGGCTGCAGCAACAAATACAAACACATGATCCATTGTTTGCTGTTGAAGGAGAAATGCAAAATCCGCAACGGATGATGAGGGCTCTGGAAGTTGTGTTATCAACCGGGCAATCTGTTCTCCGGTTCAGAAAAGGAGAGAAGCAGGAACGACCTTTCAACATCATTAAAATCGGTTTAGAACTGCCAAGAGAAGAATTGTATCAACGGATTAATCATCGTGTAGATGTAATGATGAAAGATGGATTGTTAGAAGAGGCAGGAACTGTTTATCCGTTAAGACAACTCAATGCCTTGCAAACAGTAGGCTACAAAGAATTGTTTGATTACTTTGATGGAACGGTGAGTTTAGAAACTGCTGTTGACAAGATCAAACAACATTCCCGCCAGTACGCCAAGCGGCAACTAACCTGGTTTAAACGGGATGTAGAAATGAAATGGTTTCTGCCAACACAACTAAATGAAATAATTCAATACGTTGAACACAAAATAAAAAAGCCGGAACATAAATGATTCCGGCTTTCGGTTTATTTACAGTACAGTTAAAACTTAAATCCAACTGTACCTACAATCTGTCCGTTGTTAAAATTATTTCTTGCTAGCGGATAGCGACTGTCTAACAACAGGTAAGGCACATGAATATCTTTACCAATGGTGTGAGCATAAGCCAGATCAACAAAAAAGCCTTTATCTCTGTAACCTACGCCCAGACTGGGTGTGAGGCGATGACCTTTTGCACCTTCGGGCAATACATCTTTCGCATAAGGGCTCCCCTGATAATTAAATCCTGCACGTACCATAAATACTTTGAATTTTAATTCGCCGCCAATTTTTGCATTCACCGCCATCTTATACAAATCATCAATGGATTGATTCACGCTTTCGAAATAAGCTTTGTCGCCTGAAGCAGGATCGGCTTCATTGCTTCTGTAAGAGGAAGCTTTGTAATTCACCAGTTCTACATCAGCCGTAATAAATGCTTTCTGTTTGGTAACATCTTTTATTTCACGAAATACATATGAAGCACTTGCGCCTAAACGCCAGGGAGTAATGAGTTGATACTGGTAGCTGTAATCATTTCCGTTTGTAAATTCCTTGGTTGAATAGGTATAAGATGAAGGCTTGCTGTTATCGTTATTGATTCTGCGGGAATAGTTTTCAATATTACTTACCACTGTTGCATCTGTACGGTCGGTAAGTGTAAGAACAGTAGGACTGTGAAAAGTGAGTCCAAGTCTGAAATATTCAACTGGTTTAAACAGTACACCCAGCTTGGCGTTCAGTCCGCTTCCTTTGGTAGAAAAGGTTTCAGTAAACGTAAAACTCTGGAAATCGTTATCTGTATTTCCGCTTCCGTCCGCTTCCGTTACCGTTGTGCGGCGTGTATAGTTTAAAAACGGAACACCGATTGTAATACCATACAGCAATTTTTCTTTGTTGTTCCATGCCATAGAGAAAGCTGCTTCCTGCATGCCGCCTCTGGTTTGGTAAGTAAAGGACTGATCAAGTGGCATTTTTGTAATGTCTGCATTGGTGCGGTAGCCGGTAAAATTCTGTAATGTATCTATCAGGTAACCCTGCAATGCAAGACTGGCACCATTGGGATAGTTGTTTAATGCATTATCAAAATTCTGCTCATTGCTGTACACCAGTTCTTCCAGCCACTTTTCAGAAAAAGAACTGAAATTATTTCTGCCCCGATATGAAAAATTAGAATTGAAATTCGCCATTTGGTTTACAGCAAATGCAACAGTTGTATTACGCACATTGCTGCTTTTAAAACGACTGCCGAAACTCAGGATTAATCCGTTTGCTCCGGTATTCAATACACTTCGTTTGCCTTTGAATGCACTGTCGTTGTAGTTTAATTTGGCGCTGTTCATAAAAAAACCGGGACTCAGTACAAACTCGTTGGTTTTAAACTGAGCTAAACCGGCAGGGTTAAGAAAAGCAGAACTGATGTCGCCTCCCAGCGAAATATTAGCACCGCCAATTGCCTGGGTACGTGCCGATCCGGTGGGAGTGAGGTAGGAGTATCGCAGAGCATCCAGTGCATCCTGAGCAAAACTTTGCTGCAGCAGAAACATAGCAAGCCCGCCTATGAAAATTTTTTTCATTGTGTTTACAATTTGGGAAATTGAAAATGGGACAGCAATTAATTACGGCGGCCGCTGCTGGTTTTAGTACCTCCGCTGTTGCCTGAGCTGCTTGAACCACCGCTGTTGCTGAAGGTTCGGCTGCTTCCGCCACTGTTAGAGGAAGAATTGCTGCTGTTACCAAACGTTCTGTTACCGCTTGAGCTGTTACCCTGGTTCCAGTTACCTGAATTGGTATTGCCACCACCAAAGAAACCGGTACGGCGTGTACCGTTGTTTGAATTGGTTGTTCCAAAATAACGGCTGCTGTTACCTCCCGAATTCTTACCCGTGTTGTAGTTGGTGCCGGAGTTAACAAAACGCTGTATGGGCGATGAATAACGGATACCCGAACTGTTTTTTGGTGCACCCGGACCTGAGATGATAATTAAATTATTGCCGCCGGGAATACAGATATAGTTTGGATTGTAATAGTTGTTAAATCCCCAGTAGTTGTTGTTGAAACCATGGTTCCAGCCCCAACCGTAATTCATACCATAGTTATTATTCCAGCCCCATGTATTATAAGGATTGTTCCAGGTGTTCCAGCCCCAGCTGTTGTAACGTGGGCTGTTCCAGTAAATATCATCATCAAAATTTCTGAAACGGGAGTCACGGATCTGCTGGCGCAAACGACGATCTTCCAGATTCCGCTCGTTGTAGGTTAAACGGTCATCTTCATCACGGTCAACCTGCACATAAGAAGCGCCTTCCTTTGCGGGTGAATAATACACATCGTCGGGTGTTTGACCTGTGCGATAGGTAGCGCAGGATGTAAGTCCTGCAATCATCAAACCAAAAAGTAAAATTCGTGGTGCCATGATGTTTTGAATTTGAAGTTTGTAATGTGAAGTTACTACTTTTGCAACTTCGTGAAATAAACTATTTTATATCAACAAATAACAAGCCATGGGCTCTTTTTGATGCATGGATGGCTGTTAAATTAATTCTAACATTTAATAAAAAGGAAAGGCAATAATGGCAGCGGCAATTACAACAAGGGAGCAGGATTATTCTCAATGGTATAATGATCTTATTTTAAGAGGCGGATTGGCCGATTATTCAGCCGTTCGGGGTTGTATGGTAATTAAACCTTATGGCTTTGCATTATGGGAAAATATGCGGGATCAGTTAGACAAAATGTTTAAAGATACCGGACATGTAAATGCCTACTTTCCGTTGTTTATACCCAAGAGCTTTTTAAGCAAAGAAGCTGCCCATGTTGAGGGCTTTGCAAAAGAATGTGCAGTGGTTACACATTACCGTTTAAAGAATGATCCCAACGGAAATGGAATTGTGGTTGATCCTGAAGCAAAACTGGAAGAAGAATTGATTGTCCGTCCAACTTCCGAAACCATTATCTGGAATACCTACAAAGACTGGATTCAATCTTACCGTGATCTTCCTTTACTCATTAATCAGTGGGCCAATGTGGTGCGTTGGGAAATGCGTACACGTTTGTTTTTGCGTACAACCGAGTTTTTGTGGCAGGAAGGTCATACTGCACATGCAACTGCAGAAGAAGCTATCATTGAAACAAGAAAAATGCTTGATGTGTATGCACAGTTTGCAGAAGAATGGATGGCTGTGCCGGTGATCAAAGGTGTAAAAACCCCCAATGAACGTTTTGCAGGTGCAGAAGATACGTATTGCATTGAAGCATTGATGCAGGATGGTAAAGCATTGCAGGCAGGTACTTCACATTTTCTGGGACAGAATTTTGCCAAAGCATTTGATGTAAAATTCAGCGATAAGGAAAATAAACTGGAATATGTTTGGGCAACGAGCTGGGGTTCCAGTACACGTTTAATTGGTGGATTGGTAATGACACATAGTGATGATCAGGGCTTAGTTCTGCCTCCAAAAATTGCTCCATTGCAGGTGGTGATTGTTCCAATTTATAAAGGAGATGATCAATTGAAAGCCATCAGTGAAAAAGTGAACGTGCTCATGACTGAATTAAAAGCCTTGGGCATTCGTGTGAAGTTTGATGACAGCGATAATGCAAGACCGGGCTGGAAATTTGCTGAGCATGAATTAAAAGGCGTGCCTGTTCGTATTGCTATTGGCGGACGGGATATTGAAAACAATACAGCCGAAGTTGCACGCAGAGATGAAAAAACAAAAGCAACCGTAAGCATGGATGGATTGGCCAATCATTTGAAACAATTGCTCGACGACATTCAGCAAAATATGTTCAACAAAGCCAAGGCATATCGGGACAGTCATATTACCAAAGCAGATACATGGGAGGAGTTTGTTGAGATACTGGAAAAGAAAGCTGGGTTTGTATCGGCACATTGGGATGGCACTGCAGCAACAGAAGAAGAGATCAAGAATAAAACAAAAGCAACCATCCGTTGTATTCCGTTGAATAATGAACAGGAAGAAGGGAAGTGCATCTTAACAGGGAAGCCTTCTAAAGAGAGGGTGTTGTTTGCGTTGGCGTATTGATCTTTCGGGAAAACGTCTGGCGCAGAGAATGAAGAAGCAAAGTTAACGCAGAGTTTCTCTGCGTTAACTCTATAACTCTTGTTCTCTGCGCCAAAAAAAACAAAACGGGAAGCATGGCTGAAATGGTCATGCTTTTTTTGATTTGAAAATGCAAGCTGTGCTTTGTATGTTTGAAACATGCAGGAATTTCTTTTAACCGGTTTTTATTCTAAAGTTGTATTATGGCTGGAGAAAAATATGTTCATGTGTCCCAGCAAAAAATTCCTGCATATGGATTGCCCGGGCTGTGGATTGCAGCGTAGCTATGTTGCTTTGTTGAAGGGAGATTTTGCAACAAGTTTCCATTTATATCCAGCAGCCATCCCTATTTTGATGATGGTGACCTACTTATTGCTGCACCTGATCTTTAAATTTAAGCATGGGGCAACCATTCTCACAGCGCTGTATATTTTTTGTGCAATGATTATTCTGGTACATTATATTTACAGAATTGTAACTCACCAAAACTTAACTTAATGGAACAAAATCAGCAACAGGATTACTTATCACAATCGAATCAGACAGTGTTGCCAGTTCTACCAAACGCAACCGTATCTTTAGTTTTAGGCATTTTATCAATTGTTATTTGTGGTCTTGGTTTTGTATTAGGTATAATTGGAGTTGTATTAGCAAATAAAGATTTGGCTCTCTATAGAAATAGTCCAGGTATGTATAGTGAAGGGTCTTATAATAACACGAAAACCGGTAGAATATGTTCTATTATCGGAATCATTCTTAATTCTCTTCTTGTTCTGTTTTACGTTGTCTGGATTTTTATTATCATCGGTCTTGCTACATCAGCCGGTAGTAATTGGAAATAATTTTTACATTTAATCAAACCAACTCACATGGATCAATTAAACAATCCTTTACAGCAACGTCCGCTACCCAACTCAACTGCAGTTCTGGTGCTGGGCATTTTATCTATTGTTACCTGTTTTTGTTATGGTATACTCGGGTTAATCCTGGGGATCATTGCCATGGTGCTTGCAGGTAAGGATAAATCACTTTATGCTTCATTGCCTGATGAGTTTACACAAGGCAGTTTTAAAAATCTAAATGCCGGTCGTATTTGTGCCATTATTGGAATTATTCTTTCTCTGTTGTAGCTGGTAATGATCATTGCATTTATTGCCATGCTTGGTTTTGATGCACTTGGCAATCCTGATGAAATGATGAGAAGAATGCAGGAGCTTCAGAAATAAATGCTTCTTTATAAACAAAGCCGCTCATGCAAATGAGCGGCTTATTTATTTTCAATTTTTTGTGGTGGTTATTCTTTTGTTGCCAGATAATTATAATCAGCAATCAAACGCTCCAGGAACATATCCACTTCCATATCGGTTGTTACCTGCAACACATGCTGAATTCTGGCAGCAATCCGGTGAGCCGTATCATACTTGCCGCTTTTGTACGATTGATTTAAAACCGTTTTAATGGTGTTGATGTCACGGTCGCTCAGTTTTAGTACCTGTGGAAATTTTACTTCATAATCTTTTTGAGTGATTTCCATAAACACTGTATCATGAATGGAACTGTTGATGCGTGTGTTTACAATGGCTGTGTTGGCAGCCAGATCTCCCAACCGCTGATTCTTTGCAGTAACGGCAATAATCACCACTACAATAATGCCCAGCATTCCTACAGTGATCAGTTGAAAGAGAATATAAAAGCCAGGATATACAAATGAAAAAATCAACGGCCATTCCCATACTCTGAAAAACCAACGCAGCAAATACTGACTCACTGCAGGATCGCCGCCATCAATACTCATTACACGGATGCCCATGGCTTTTTTACCCAGACTTTGTCCGTGAAAAAGAATTTCACAAATAAGATGATAAAATAAAAGTGGAAGTGAAACCACCAGAATATCGAGCCCTAAAACAAATTCGCCATCCAGTTCCAGTCCATCGTACAAAAACTTTCGCATAAAGACTGCGTACAAAACCATGATTGTGAGATCAAGAAAATAAGCAATCAGCCGTTTGTAAAATGCAGCAATTTCAAACTCCAGCGAAATATTAAAGGGGGTGCTGATCTGTACGTTGGACATAAGCGTTATTCTGCCTGTAAATTAAAGGAATAATTTCTTCAACAGATGATTGGAATTAAAAATTACTTGTTATTTTCAATTATTCTGATTCACTATGAGAGAAGCACTATTCATTAAAAAAAATGCGCAGAAATGGAATGAGTACCAGTATCTGCAAACTGAAGATCCGGATCAAATGGCCGATCGGTTTATAACCCTTCTCGACGATCTGTCTTATTCCAAAACATTTTATCCGCACAGCAAGGTTACAAAATGGATCAACAGCCTTGCGGTAAGTATTTATCAAACCATTTATCAAAATAAAAAGCAACGCTTTTCACGGCTGCTAACATTCTGGCAATACGAACTGCCGCTCATGTTCAGGAAACATCATCGCATGTTGCTGTATACATTTCTCATCTTTCTGGCTTTTTGTTCCATGGCTGTTCTTTCTTCTATGAAAGATGATGAGTTTGTAAAAGGTGTATTAGGCGAGCAGTATGTATCCATGACGGAAGAAAATATTGAAAAGGGCGATCCCTTTGGTGTGTACCGTGATGAAAGCCGTTTCTCTATGTTTGTACGCATTGCGTTCAATAATATTAAGGTTGGTTTTTTAATTGTGGCAAGCGGTATCTTTTTTGGCATCGGTACCATGCTCTTCTTTTTTCAAAACTGTATGATGCTGGGAAGTTTTCAATACATGTTTTTTGCAAAGGGATTGGGCTGGGAGAGTGTGCTGGTGATCTGGGTGCATGGCACACTGGAAATTTCAGGAATGATCATTGAAGCCTGTGCAGGTTTTATGCTGGCAAAAAGTATTTTATTTCCGGGTACCTTTTCCAGATGGCACTCCTTTAAAAAAGGTGTAAAAGATGCTATGAAAATTTGTGTAAGTCTCATACCGATTACAATTGTTGCTGCATTTCTTGAAAGCTATATTACCTACCTCAGCTCCAATGCATACGATAAAACCACCAATTTTTCACTCTCAACAGGAGTAAGTTTGAGTATTCTTATTTTTTCGTTCCTCTTTATTGTGTGGTATTTTATTCTTTATCCCATTCGTTTGGAAAAACGCATGCAAAAAAATCCTGAGTGGGCAGCAAAGATCAACACATGAGCAGAATAAGAAATGTACAATACCTGTTAATGATCCTTATTGGTATGTGCTGCAGTGCAGGAAATATCTATGCGCAGGAAACCGATACGGTTGAAATTGTTGCACCGCCTGTTGAAGACACTGCCTATACAGATGATGAAGAAGAAGAAACAACAGTGGAAGTAGAACAGCCGGTTGATACAATGCTGGTGATGAACAGCTGGATGTATCCTTCAGACAGTTTGCGAAAAATAAAACAGCAGAAAGAATTCAGCTACATCAAAAACTTAGACAGTTTATTAAAAGCACGACAGGAGGCCTATCTCAAAAATAAAAAAGAAATGGAGGAGGAGGAAACCGTGCAGCCTCCCGATATGTTGCCTGCTATTCGTTTTTTTCTGTGGGCCATTGCCATAGCAGTTGTGTTATTTATTATTTACCGTTTATTCTTATCGGAACGTGGTTTTTTTGCTGCACCAACAAAAAATAAGAAAACAGAAATAGAAGAAGAGGAAGTAGTAAGTGAAGAATATCTCAGCCTGCAGTTAAAGGAAGCCATCAGGAACAAAAATTACCGCCCTGCCATCCGGTATCTTTATCTGCAATCACTTTCTAAAATGGCAGATAAAGGATGGCTCATCCTTTCGCCCGATAAAACCAATGAGCAATATGTTCGTGAATTAAATAAAGCACAACATAAAAATGAATTTGCCCGTGTTACGCTGTATTATGAATATGCGTGGTATGGTGATTTTGTAATTGCTGATGAAGTTTTCACATCTGTACAAAAAGAAATTGAACTGTTTCAGCAAAAAATTAAATGAAATTGAGCAGACTACTATTATATAGTTTTCTTTTGGTGCTTCTTGCAGGTATTGCATCCTGCAAACAGCGTAAAAGTGCCGGTGAGCTGCCGGATTTAACCCGCAGTTATTCCAAACGAAGCAAAAAACCGTTCGGAACGTTTACAGCGTTTCAAATGTTGAAAGAAAAGTATAAGACAGTTGAGGTTGAAACGGTAACAAAGAGTTTTGATTACAACACAACACATCAATACGTTGGTGTAAAGGGCTTGTATGTGATCATCAGTAAATTTATTTTACTGAGCGAAAAAGATAAGTATGCCATGCTGGGTTATGTAGAACGTGGCAATCAGGTATTTATTTCAGCCGAATACATTGATGAATCTCTGCTGGAAGAATTGCAAATTGATGCACAGTATGCATCTGTCAGCAGTCTGTTTCAACGAAAAAAAGGAGCTGCCGGCCCCATGCAGTATTCAACCGTTTCCATGAGCGACAGCAGCTTGTTTTTTAAAAAGCAGTTTGGTTATTTTTATTATCCGTTTGTATCTAACTTTATCAATACAGACAGCACAGCTGCTGCAAGGCTCGGCTTAAATGAAAACGGAGATCCCAATTATATTTCGATCGTTCATGGAAAGGGACGTTTCTTTTTACACCTGCATCCGCAGGCTTTCAGTAATTATTTTCTGTTAACAAAAAACAACAAAGAATATTTTGAACAGGTGTTCAGTTATACATCTCCCGACCGTTATACGGTTTACTGGGATGATTTTTACAGAACGGGTCAGCGGTCGGGCGAAAGTTTTTCTGTGTTCGATGTGTTTCTGAAATACCCCATGCTCACATGGGCACTCATACTCGCCATTGCATTGATGTTGCTCTATGTTGCGTTTGCAAGCAAGCGCCGTCAGCGGCCTGTTCCTGTAAAACCTTTGAACAGCAATGCCAGTATTTCTTTTGTTGAAACCATCGGACGCTTATATCTTCAGAAAAAAGACAACAATAACATTGCACATAAAATGATTACTTATTTTATGGAGCAGATAAGAACCAATTATTATCTAAATACATCGCATATCAATGCTGAATTTATTTCATCGCTTGCCCGTAAAAGCGGAGTGGATGAAGCAGCA
Organism: Chitinophagaceae bacterium; assembly: GCA_022841365.1. Classification (GTDB taxonomy): domain Bacteria; phylum Bacteroidota; class Bacteroidia; order Chitinophagales; family Chitinophagaceae; genus Lacibacter. The sequence continues at coordinate 85,231 of JALHRP010000012.1, forward strand.
ACAAAAAACTTTTTTGAATTCATCAGTCAAATAGAAGAATCACATGCTGTAACAGATGTTCAGCTATTGGAATTAAATAACCGCATGCAAACTTTTTTTAACTAATCAACATGGAGAATCAATTTTTTGAACAACGCACCGATCTTTCACAACTCAATCAGGCCATCAGCAATATTCGTGTAGCTGTTGGAAAAGTGATTGTAGGACAAGAACAGATGGTAGAACTTATGATCGCCGGCATTCTTGCCGATGGACATATTTTAATTGAAGGTGTTCCCGGTGTTGCAAAAACATTATCGGCCAAGCTCATGGCAAAACTCATTGATGCTGAGTTTTCACGCATTCAGTTTACTCCTGATCTGATGCCGAGTGATGTGCTGGGTACATCTGTCTTCAACCCAAAAGAAGCCAGCTTTCAATTTAAACAGGGTCCGTTGTTCAGCAATATTGTATTGATTGATGAGATCAACCGTGCACCGGCAAAAACACAATCGGCTTTGTTTGAAGTAATGGAAGAACGACAGATCACTGTTGATGGTACAACCTATCCCATGAACGTTCCGTTTATGGTGCTGGCAACACAAAACCCCATTGATCAGGAAGGAACCTATCGTTTACCCGAAGCACAACTGGATCGTTTCTTATTTAAAATTGAAGTGGGTTATCCAACTTTGGCAGAAGAAGTAGTCATCCTTACCAATCAGCACCAGGCCGATAACAGGCATTTGCTGAATGAAGTGATCAAAATTCTTTCATCGGCCGATATTGCTTTGTATCGTGAAACCATTCGTCAGATTGTGGTTGAACCGAAACTGCTGGAGTTTATTGCTAAGATTGTGCATGAAACAAGAAATAACCCATCCTTGTTTTTAGGAGCATCTCCAAGAGCATCGCTGGCCATTGTAAAAGCAGCAAAAGCATTTGCGGCTATGCGTGGCCGGGATTTTATTACGCCGGTTGATATTATAGAAGTGGCGCCGCATGTATTGCGTCACCGCATTATTCTTACACCGGAGAAAGAAATGGAAGGGATCACAGCTGATGAACTGATTGATCGTATCATTAAATCATTAGAAGTACCGAGATAATACCATCTTGATTTGCAAAATAGTCCATCGGACTATTGGGAAATCTTAGAGGGTATTATGCCGACAAGATAAACTTCGAATTAAACTATTTTCATTTCGGTATAATATGTTTTGGATCATCTTACTCAGCGGTGGTTTAGTGTATGTGCTTGCACAGTTTGTGCTGAAAAAGCTCTACATCAGCAATCGGTTTTTTGTATTGCTGGGTATTTGTGTCTTGTTGTTTTTAACCGCTTTCTTTTTTCCCGTTTTAGAAACAGTAGCGAAAGCCGTTTTTTTTGTGTTGATGGCTGCATTGGCAGCTGATCTTTTCTTTCTATTTGCATTCAACCGAAAACCGATCATTGAACGTTCACTGCCCGAAAGGTTGAGTAATGGTGATGAAAATTCCGTAACTATTACGGTGCGTAATCTGTATCCGTTTTCTGTAAAGGCAGAGATCATTGATGAACTGCCGCCACAGTTTCAGCAACGGAATTTTTCCATTACACAGCAGTTTAAACCGGGCGAAGAAAAAGTAGTGCAGTATTCACTACGGCCCATTGAACGTGGTGAATATCATTTTGGTACAGTGCAGTTGTATCTGCAATCATTGCTTGGTTTGGTGGAACGCAGGTTTACAGGTGCAGAAGCAATCATGGTGCCCGTATATCCATCGTTTATTAAACTGCGGAAATATCAACTGCATGCAGAAGCGGCACAAACAAAAGATGCCGGCAACAGAAGGTTACGTAAGATCGGCCACAGTATGGAGTTTGAGCAGGTGAAGGAATATGTGCAGGGCGATGATGTACGCAAACTCAACTGGAAAGCCACTGCCCGGAAAGGTTCGCTCATGATCAATTCTTATACCGACGAGAAAAGTCAGCAGGTGTATTGCGTGATTGATAAAGGACGGTTAATGAAAATGCCTTTTAACGATTTAACCCTGCTCGATCATGCAGTGAATGCAAGCCTCGTGATGTGCAATGTGGCGCTGTACAGGCAGGATAAATTCGGTTTACTCACCTTTAGTAATAAGATGGGTTCTATGCTGGCAGCAGATCGTAAACCTGTACAACTGGAAAAAGTGTTACAGACTTTGTATAATCAGCAAACTGCTTTTCTTGAATCTGATTTTGAATTGCTGTACACCAGAATAAGAGCAAGCATTAAACAACGCAGTTTGATTATCCTGTTCACCAACTTTGAATCTTTGGCAGGTATGCAACGGCAGATGACCTATTTAAAACGGATTGCAAAATATCACTTGCTCTTACTGGTGTTTTTTGAAAACACCGAATTAAAACAGGTGACTATCCAGGATGTAAACGATATTGAAGACCTCTATGTTAAAACCATTGCAGGTAAATATGCTCACGAAAAAAGACTCATTGTAAAAGAACTGCAGAATGCCGGCATCTTAAGTATTCTCTCAGCACCTGAAAATGTAACGGTGAATACAATTAATAAATACATTGAAATAAAGACAAGGCAGGCGATATAAACGGATGAACTTTGGCAAAGTTTTGTCATACAGCTTTAATTATTCATCATGAACTTAAAACATTGCCAAAGTTGTACTCCCTACCTTTGCCCTTTATATGAAAGAACAAATTCAAACAATCTTTACAGAAGGACAGGTGTTATTAGTTGATAAACCATTGGAGTGGACATCCTTTGATGTAGTGGCCAAAGTGCGGAATACCATCAAAATAAAAAAAGTTGGACATGCAGGAACGCTTGATCCATTGGCAACAGAATTACTGATTCTCTGCACCGGAAAGTTTACAAAAAAGATCAATGAATACCAGGCAAGAGAAAAAGAGTATACCGGCACATTTACATTGGGTGCTGTAACGCCCACTTATGATCTGGAAAGTGAACCGGAGCAGTTTGCAGATTTTTCTTTTGTTACAGAAGAACTGATTCAGCAAACCTTACAGCAATTCATTGGTGAAATACAACAGGTGCCGCCCACACATTCGGCCATTAAGCAAAACGGAAAACCTGTTTACCTTCTTGCAAGAAAAGGTGTGGATGTAGTTTTGGAGCCACGAACAATTACCATCAAAGAATTTGAGATCACAAAAATAGAGATGCCCGTATTGCATTTCCGGGTGGTTTGTTCAACAGGAACCTATATCCGCAGTCTTGCACATGATTTTGGAAAAGCATTGGGTTGTGGTGCATACCTCAGCAAACTTTGCCGTACAAGAATAGGGGAGTTTACACTCAATGAAGCAAGAAGTCTGGAACAAACACTGGAATGGATCAAGGAACAGACCCACCCCTAAACTCCCGCTGAAGCGGGACAGGCTCTCCCGGGAGGGGAAGCATCAGAAGGGATAACCAATACCTAACGAGAAATTGAAATTTTCATAGCGCCAGTTTCGATCCAGTTCTCTTCGTCCATACAAATTCTGAAAACTTGTTTTGGGAATACGCCATCCGTTATTTGTTTCAACAAACGGATAAGAAGGATTCTTGATCCGCAATCCAAAATCAAAACGGATGAGGAACAGGCCCACAAAATCCAGCCGAAATCCGGTACCTGCACTTACACTTAAATCACGGTACAGATTGTTAAAACGAAACACAACGGTGTCGTTTCCTGCATTGCTTTTATTCCGGAAGTTCCACACATTACCTGCATCAAGAAAGAGTGCACCTCTTAAGATTAAGGTGTTGGGCCAGATGGATAAAATATTATACCTGTATTCTGCATTTGCTTCAAGCACCATATCTCCGCTGCGGCTGAAGAATTGATTTCGTCCGCTTCGTTTTTCTAACGGACTTGCACCGGGACCAATACTTCTTAACGGCCATGCTCGCATGCTGTTGGGGCCACCACCTGTGAATTGTTTAAAGAACGGCATGTTCGATGTATCTACATCATACAAATACCCTGCACCAAGTAAACCTCTAAACACCCAACGGTGTGCTTTAAAGCGTTGAATTTCGTATTTGTATTCTGCATCAAATCGTACATATTCATACAGTGGCTCATCAAAGAGTTTGATTGCATTTTTCAACCGGCCGAATATGGCTCCTGATTCTTCAAAATTAATTCTGTAAGAAACCACATGTCTGTAAACAGGATAGTCACGTATAATCTTTGCAGGTTTAGAATAACTGCCATTGAAAACCCCCAATACAAAACCTTCATTAAACGAATTACGCAACAGGGCCGATGCTGCAAGCTGTTCACGAAATGCAACAGACTCATTATCCAGATTTACAAATTCAATATTTAACGGACGAATACTCCAGATGGCGTCCCGTTTGGTTTGAAACTGCCAGCCAAGTGTTGCTCCAACATTTATTAAACTGAAAAAACGGATCCTGTTTATTGCAGAAATGGATGTTGTAACAAATGTTTTTTTATTGACCCAGTCTTTACTCCATTTTGGTTTAAAAACAGCAGCAGGAATTTTGGGAATAGTAAAACTGTTGCTGTAAGTGAGTTCGGTTGATTGAATACCGTTGTTAATTTGGCCTACTCCAAACTCAATACCACCGCGGATGGTATGCAGCACCTGTATTCCCTGCCGGTCGAAATTACGGTTCCTGTAACCGAGATTTAAACCAAAGCCAACAAGGTTACCTGCAGTTTGGGTTGAGATGATTCCGTTTTGATTCACGGCATTAAACACCGACTCCAGATCAACTGTAAAACTCCGCTTGGGCGATGGAATTAATAAAATCCGGTAGTCAATTTTAGAAGAGTCGTCCTTTGCCCGCAGCGGTTCAATTTTAATGATGCTCCAGGTGTTCAGTTTATTCAGTTCATCTGCTGTTCTTGAAAGATCATTTGCCCGGTAAATACTGTCGGGTTTTAAAAACAAATGCTGACGGATGAAGAAAGGTTTAAACTTTTG
>JALHRP010000013.1 GCA_022841365.1 Chitinophagaceae bacterium
ATTTTCAAAGCCATCTTTCGTGCAAAAAGCACAGCGGTACTTTCTTTTTTTGCAAGAACCATTCAGTTTTTTTACAGCCTTTTTTCGCCCGTTGCAACCTTGTTTGTAAATGTGGCCGAATGGATTTTAAAATATTTGTTTGATGTACGGGTGAATGAAAAAAAAGAAGCCTTCAGCCGTATTGATATGGAGCACTTCATACAGCAGAGTAAAGATAACAGTGAAGAGTCGCAGGATTTAAATACCGATTTATTTGAAAATGCACTCTCATTACCTGGTGTTAAAGTGCGTGAATGTTTAATTCCACGTAAAGAAATTATTGGTGTAGAAACGGGCGCTTCTATTGATGAATTGAAACAAAAATTTATTGAAACCAAACTCAGCAAGCTGATTGTTTATGAAGGTAATATTGATAATATACTCGGCTATGTGCATCAGTTAGATTTATTTAAAAAACCGGCCGATGTAAAATCAATCTTATTACCCATACCTGCTGTACCTGAAAGCATGGGCATTACCGATCTCATTAACCAGTTTACCAAAGAACGAAAAAGTATAGCATGGGTGGTAGATGAGTTTGGCGGCACCAGTGGTATTGTAACCATGGAAGATTTGCTGGAAGAAATTTTTGGCGAAATACAGGATGAATACGATACTGAAGAGTTTGTAGAAAAAGAAATTGCAGAAGGGGAGTTTATTTTCAGCGGAAGACTGGAGCTGGATTATTTAACTGAAAAATATAACCTGGAGTTTAAAGAAGAAACGGATGCTGAAACGCTTTCCGGATATATTGTAGAGCACCACGAAACCATCCCCAAAGCAAAAGAGCGCATTATCATTGATGATTATGAATTTGATGTGTTAACCGTGAATGAAACCCGGATTGAAACGGTTAAAATGAAACTGCTGCGCTGATCTCCTTTTAAATAACCAGTTACAGCTCGTCTCTTCCGCTCATACAAACTGTATTGCTGTACGAAAACTTTATTATACCTTTTCATATTCGCAAAAAAACAAATCACCATTTATGAAGAAAATTGCAGTCGCCTTATCAGCCGCCTGTCTCTTGTTGGGAGCACAGGCTTTTGCACAAACCAAACCCGCAGGACCTATGCCTGCAGACACAACCAAAAAAGCACCCGCTAAACCCGGCGTAGCAGACAAAGTGAAGAGCAGTAAAAAACATGCAGGTCTCTTTACACTTTATCAGGATACAGTTACAGGAAGTGTGTTGATGTATGTGCGCAAAGATCAGCTCAACAAAGATTTTATTTACCAGAGTTTTTCATTGGCCGGACCATCGAGCTTATTTCTGCACCAGAGTATGCACCGTGCAAATCTGGTGTTTAAAATGAAGAAGCAGTATGATAAGATTGAATTCTCTATGGAGAATACTTCTTTTTATGCTGACCCAAAAAACCCGGTAAGCAAAGCATCCGATTTACCTGAAGCGGTTTTCTTTGTAGATAAATTCAGTGTGGAGGATTCAACCGGTTATCTTATTAGTGTAGATGGATTATTCCTGAGCGATAAACTCGATCCGGTAAAACCCATCATGTCGCCCATGTTACCTCCCGGTGCAGTATTTAACCTGGGTGGTTACAATCCAACTAAAAGTAAATATTCAAACATCCGTTCTTACCCCAACAACAGTGATGTAATTGTTGATCTGGCATATGATAATCCCATGCCTTTTAATGGCGGCGGAAAAGACATTACTGATGCCCGTTATGTTCGTGTAAAATTGCAGCACTCATTTATTGAAGTACCGGTGAATGATTACAAACCACGGTTTGATGATCCACGTATTGGTTACTTTACACAGGAAGTAGATGATCTTACATCGAACGAGATTACCAACTACCGTGATGTGATCAACCGCTGGCATTTAAAAAAGAAAGATCCTTCTGCTGCTTTAAGCGAACCTGTTGAACCCATTACGTTTTGGGTAGAAAATACAACACCTGTTGAATACCGCAATATGGTGAAAGCTGCAGGCGAACGCTGGAACGAAGCATTTGAAAAAGCAGGTTTTAAAAATGCAGTGGTGATGAAGATTATGCCCGATGATGCAACATGGGATCCTGCAGATATCCGTTACAATGTGATCCGTTGGATCTCTTCTCCTTATCCGCAATACGGAGCCATCGGACCAAGTTTTGTAAATCCAAAAACAGGACAAATACTTGGCAGTGATATTTCTATTGAGTGGGCATCGGGTGCACAAACACCTTTCTTAGATGTAACCGAAGCAGATAATGCAGGTTATGCAGGAAAAGATCAACCCATGCAGATGGTTCCTGCACACATGCGTAAACATTGGGCCAACTGCTCAATTGGAAACGAACTGGCAAAACAATACATGGCAGGTGCTACATTAATTACTACCAGTGCAGCAGATGGTGCAGCTGATGAAGTACGGGTTGCTCATGAGCAATTCATTTATTATCTCATCTTACATGAAATGGGTCATACACTTGGTTTGAACCATAACATGAAAGCCAGCCAGATGCTGAGCCCAACTGAAGTGCACAACAAAGCCATTACACAAAAATTAGGTTTGCAGGGTTCTGTAATGGATTACCCATCGGTAAACATTAACAGCGACAGAAGCAAACAAGGCGATTACTATACAATGAAACCGGGACCATATGATTTATGGGCCATTGAGTTTGGTTATCGTGAATTTCCTGCAGGTCAGGAACAAAGCAGCCTCAATGCATTGTTACGCCGTAGTCATGAACCACATCTTACATTTGGTAACGATGCAGATGATATGCGCAGCCCGGGTAATGGTATTGATCCCCGTGTAATGGTGAACGACATGAGTAACGATATGGTTACTTATGGCGAAGACCGTTTCAAATTTGTAAACAGTGCCATGAGCAAACTGATAACCAAATATGCGAAAGGCGATAAATCGTATCAGGAAATTCAGATCCGTTACAGTGTTTTAAATGGACAACGTTTTCAAATGGCCAATGCCATCAGCCGTTATATTGGTGGTGTGCAGGTAGACAGAAGTTTCCCCGGACAAAATCCCGGCAGCAAACCATTTACCATTACACCGGTAGAATACCAGAAAAAAGCAATGGCCTTCTTAGCAAAGAATGTATTTGCTCCAAATGCATTTGATGCAGACTTACAGGTATTGCCTTATCTGCAGGTGCAGCGTCGTGGATACAATTTCTTTGGCGCTCCTGAAGATCCCAAGCATACATCTATTGTACAGAATTTTCAAACAAATATTCTTGCAGCGTTATTGAACCCCACCACACTCCGTCGTATCAACAACAGTGCCTTGTATGGTAATACATACTCAGTAGCTGATGTAATGAACGATTTAACAAGCGCCATCTTTAAAGCAGATATGGCCGGCGCAGTAAATATTTACCGCCAGAATTTACAAAGTGAATTTGTAAAAGGCGCAATTTCCATTGTTGAAGCAAGAGCAGGATACGATAATGCATCAAAAAGCGGTGCGTATAATACATTGAAAAAAATCCGCACTATGCTGGCAACAGCGGTATCGCCAAACGAAAGTACAAGGGCACACCGTGGAATGCTGATCTTTATGATCGATAAAGCATTGGCAACAAAATAACTTTCTTGTTCCTGATGATCGAAAGGCTGTCTCTGAATGAGGCAGCCTTTTTTATTGCTTTGAAGCCGGCTTATTACAGCCAAATTAAACAAGCATGTAATTCTTAACCAGTTCTTTTCTCCTCATCATTTTCGGGTTACATTTGCAACTGAAAACATTCACCGTGGCCGAAACCAAATCAGAACGCAGGAATATTTTTAAACGCATCCGGGGAAAGTCGGGCAGCGAGCAGGCTGAGATGACCTTTATTGATCATCTGGAAGAACTGCGCTGGCATGTGATCCGTGCTTTAATTGCTGTTATCATCGGTTCGGGTATTGTGCTGTTTAATATTACCTATGTGGTGAATAATATTTTTATGGGCCCTGCACATAAGGATTTTATTACCTACAAATGGCTCTGCAGTATTGGCCAATGGTTACATGTAGATCAACTTTGTCTGGGGGATTTTTCTATTAAGTTCCAGAGCAATGCCATGACGGAACAGTTCCTCACAACTTTCACGGTAGGTTTTACCGGCGGTTTTATTCTGGCCTTCCCTTTTGTATTTTGGGAGATCTGGAAATTTGTTCGTCCGGCATTAAGCGCTAAAGAACGCAAGGGAACAACAGGCGCCATTTTATGGATTTCTGTTTTATTTTTTCTGGGTGTGGCTTTTGGTTATTTTGTTCTTACACCGTTCATGGTCAATTTTTATTCAACCTATTCGTTGAGTCCGTTGATTGAATTTAAACCCACCATCAGTGATTATTTTGAAAACCTGATTTACTTAACCGTTGGTGTGGGCTTGTTATTTCAACTGCCTGTTGTTGTGATGTTGTTAACCAGAGTGGGTATTCTTACACCGGTTACATTACGCCGCATCCGCAAATATGCGTTTGTGGTGATTATTATTTTAGCTGCTATTATTACTCCTTCAACCGATCCGTTCAGTCTGGCATTGGTCACTATCCCATTGTATGCGTTGTATGAGTTTAGTATTTTCCTGAGCATGCGTATTCATCGCCGGCAAATAAAGAATGAAGAGGAAGAGTGGAGTTGATTTGAAATCAGCCGGTAGTAGTTAGTCTTTAGTGGAAAGTAGAAAGTGATGGCCAGCAGTCTAACAAGAATTTATCCTTTTAACGTACAGATACACGAATGCTTGATTTGTATTTTACGTTATTCCTTTTATTATTATTTTCTGCAAAAGTCAAAAGCAACTTTAAGTTGTACTCTTTTGTGGCAGCCCTTTGTGTTCTTTGTGTCATCTTTTTTTCCTTTGTGACACTCTAAACATACAGTCTTTTTATAAGGAGCACGGAGTACACAAAGCGAATCACAAAGAGCACAAAGAAACGCTTCAAACTATACGTTAACAAAAGACTACTTTCTGCAGGCTGATAATTTATACTAACTTTGAATTCTAAATTTTCTGCCATGCATACGCCATTTGATTTAACAAAACCCGTTGCCATTGGATGCGATCATGCGGGATTTGATTATAAAGAATATCTCATTTCTTTTTTAGAAGGTAAAGGAATTGCCTTTAAAGATTTCGGTACGTACTCAAAAGACAGTGTTGATTATCCCGACTTTGCACATCCCGTTGCATCGGCTGTAGAAAATGGTGAAGCTGCTTTTGGTATTTTACTTTGCGGCAGTGCAAACGGTGTGGCTATCACTGCCAATAAACACCAGGGCATCCGTGCCGGTCTTTGCTGGGGTGAAGAAATTGCTCAACTGGTTCGTGCACATAACAACGCTAACATTATCTGCATTCCTTCCCGTTTTGTACGTGAAGGCGATGCTGAAAAAATGGTGCACACCTTTATGACAACCGAGTTTGAAGGCGGTCGTCATGGTTTGCGTGTAAATAAAATTGCCTGTTAGTGTCACAAAGAGACCGATCTCTGATCGGACAAATTGTGGTACCATTCATACAACTATCCCGCCCATGGCGGGATTTTGCTTTATATTCGACCTTCTAAAAAAATTAATGCATGAGGACTTATTTATTGGCCGCACTCAGTTTGCTGGCATTCTCTGCTTCGGCACAAAAGAAAAACAAAACAGCCGAGCAGTTTTCTAAAACCATTACGGCAGCAGATCTCAAAACCCACCTCTTTATTCTTGCTGCGCCTGAAATGGAAGGCAGAGAAACCGGAACAGAAGGGCAACGCAAAGCAGCCGATTATCTGAAACAACAGTTTCAACGCATTGGTATTGCACCGGGCAACAACGGTAACTGGGAACAGTTTTATCCGTTGTACAGAGACACACTTACCGATGCACAGGTTACAGTGAACGGAACAGCGTATCAGTTTGGAAAAGATTTTACTGCAACACTCAACAGCATCAACAGCTCAACGCTTTATATTAGTGAAGTGGTTTATCTGGGCAAAGGCGATACCACCACAGACATTAGAGGAAAGGCCGTGATCCTTGCAGGTAAACAACCAACACAAACAGAAATTTTCCGTTTGTATCAACGCCAGCCGGCTGTGCTGTTGTTTACTCAACCGGGAATTGACAAACAACCTTCATCAAGAGCAGGGCGTATGTACTTCTCACTGTATCGTTCAAGACAGTCTGCAACATCTGTCCGTATTTCTGAAGCTATGGCCGAAGCCATTCTGAAAACAGATTTGGCAAAAGCAAAAGAGCAGACACTTGAAACCAAAACATTTCCTTCTGAACTGATGATCCGTTTTGAAAAAACCATTCAAACCATTCAGGCATCGAATGTAATTGGGATGATTGAAGGAACAGATAAAAAAGACGAGTATGTGGTAATTTCTGCACACTACGATCATGTGGGTATTATTGGCGGTAAAATACATCCCGGCGCAGATGATGACGGAAGTGGTACTGTTGGTGTACTGGAACTTGCTGAAGCATTTGCAAAAGCAAAAGCTGCAGGCAAAGGGCCACGCAGAACCATTTTGTTTCTGGCAGTGAGCGGAGAAGAAAAAGGATTGTGGGGAAGTGAGTACTACGGTAATCATCCGGTTTACCCCATGGAGAAAACTTCCATTGACATCAATATTGATATGATTGGACGGAAAGATGATAATTTAAAATCGCTCGACAGCAACAACCATGTGTATTTAATTGGCGATGATAAGCTGAGCAGCGAGTTGCCACGTTTTGTTGACAGCATCAACAACATGTACATCAAAATTATCACTGACCGTAAGTACAACGATCCGAAAGATCCCAACCGTTTATACTACCGCAGCGATCATTACAACTTTGCTGCAAAGGGAGTTCCGATTGTATTTTTCTTTGATGGTATTCATAAAGACTATCACAAACCAAGTGATACACCTGATAAGATCAACTACGATCTGCATGAAAAACGTACACGACTGGTGTTCTTTCTTGCATGGGAAGCAGCCAACCGCAACAATATGTTTGTGCGTGATATTCCCTTGAATGTACCTCCGAGATAAATGAACTTCATAAGAAAGAGTGGGGCGGCATCTTCGATGCCGCCCCACTTATTTATACCAATTTATTACTTAATTATTTTTTACAACCATGGTGTTTGTCCAGCTGTCGTGCCACATTTTTAATCCAAAGAAAGCACTGAATACTTCAAAAGGAACAATTCGGCAAAGCGTACGCATAAATGCTTTGCCATAGGTCATTGGTTCTCCATCATCCCGAACCACACGGGTTTTGGTAATAAACTTACCCAGTGATTTTCCATTCGTTCCTTCAAACAATGTGTAGTAAGCAAAAAATGTAATAAAAGAAATCAGGTAAGTGAACGCTATAAATCCACCCGACTCATCGTTTAATGTTTCGCCATTGCTTGCATAATAAATACCTATAAACACACCAACAAGGGATAAAATCAAATAGAAAGCGATCATATCAATCAGATAATTTAAAAATCGCTGACCGGCACTTGCATACTCCAACGTTGGTTCAGTAAATTCATTGAGCAGGTTTGTTTCTTGTTCCATACAATGTTTTTTGTGGTTTAGGAAAAACTAAACTTAAAAAATAAAAAGCAGAAAAAAGTATTTGCATAAAAAAACCACTACCGGGTAGTGGTTTATACTTAGTGAGCATTTGTTTTATTTACATCCCCAATATCCATGCAAAAATCAACGGAGCCACAATGGTTGCATCACTTTCTACAATAAACTTGGGTGTGTTGATGTCTAACTTACCCCATGTAATTTTTTCGTTGGGTACAGCACCGCTGTAAGAACCAAAAGATGTAGTTGAATCTGAAATCTGACAGAAATAACTCCAGAACGGAACATCATGCCACTCCAGATCCTGGTACATCATCGGTACAACGCATATCGGGAAATCACCTGCAATACCACCACCGATCTGGAAAAAGCCAACACCTTTTCCGCTGCTGTTCTCTCTGTACCAATCGGCTAACCAAACCATATACTCAATACCATTCTTTACAGTACTTGCTTTCAATTCATTTTTGATGACATAACTGGCGAAGATGTTACCGGTGGTACTGTCTTCCCAGCCCGGTACAACAATGGGAATATTTTTTTCTGCTGCTGCAACAATCCAGCTGTTCTTGGGATCAATTTCATAATACTGTTTCAGATCGCCACTCAACACAGTTTTGTATAAAAATTCGTGTGGAAAATAACGTTCACCTTTTGCTTCTGCTTCCACCCACTGACGATGTAAATGTTTTTGTAAACGACGGAAGGCTTCTTCTTCGGGGATACATGTATCGGTTACACGGTTGTAATGATTTTCTAACAGATCCCACTCGTCCTGTGGAGTAAGATCACGGTAATTGGGTACACGTTTGTAATGACTGTGTGCTACAAGGTTCATCACATCTTCTTCCAGATTGGCACCTGTGCAACTGATGATCTGTACTTTATCCTGACGGATCATTTCGGCCAGACTTAAACCCAGCTCAGCCGTACTCATGGCACCTGCTAATGTGATCATCATTTTACCACCTTCATTGAGATGTGTTTCATACCCTTTGGCTGCATCCATTAAAGCAGCTGCGTTGAAATGGCGGTAATGATGTTGAATAAATTGTGAAACGGGTCCTTTGTTCATTTTTTAGACGTTTAAAAGTGACCGCCTTCAGATCCCGAACCATCGGGAGACTTTGCGAAAGAGTTGCAAAAATAAAGATTCCCGTATGCTTTTCTGTACTAATTTTTTAATAAAAAAACCTCCCGACATTCCGGGAGGTACTCCAAAACAACAATCCAACAACCGTTGTATTATTTTTTCTTCTTCTTTTCTATTCTGCTTGCTTCTCCGGAAGCGGAGAGCCTGTAAATACTTTTATAATTGTCGTTTTCTGTTTTAACAAGGTAATAAAGCTCTCCTTCTTTGCTGATCTCTGCAATGCTGAGAATAGTTTGTTCCTCAGACAACTGCAAAACTGTTTTTGCAGAGAGGTAGGTCATCTGTTCTTTTTGTATCACCCGCTGCACAGTGGTTACTTCTCCATCTGCCGTGTACCATGCACGCATCACATCTTTGTTCAGCTTAAAACTGACAATGTACACATCTTCGCTGCTCGACCATTCTACTTCACTTGCTCCGCCAAATTCTTTTGCAAATGCTTCCGTTACTTTTTGATTGTCTAAAGGCAGTGGTGATGCGCTAACCCAAGTAACTGCAGAAAAAATAACTGCAGCTAATAATCCTGTTGCTTTTTTCATAATGAACTGTTTAAGGTTTAATGATTAATAACTTCTTTCGATATAAAATAGAAACAGGAGTAAAATTATCTTATCTGCAAGGTCAACTGAAGGCAATCAGGACAAAAGAACGTTAATGAGATATACATATTGACGAACGGATGCAACATTTGTAACAGACTCTTTGAAAAAAATGGAAACCCTTTATTTCAAAGGGTTTCAGCTATTCTTAAAAAAATGATAAAAGCAGATTGAGTAAATGAATGGTAAAACTTGTATTGATGAGTGGAAACGGGGTTACTGTTTTTTACATTGCTCCAGCCAGTCTTTAATGCCCAGCACTATTTTATCGGCCATTTGTTTACGGTAAGCAGGAGTCAGTACATTCATTTCATCTTCGGGATGACTGATGAACAGGGTTTCTACCAGCACATTGGGAAATTCTGTTAGCCCATTTAATATAAAATTGAAATTGCCAACGTTGCCGAATTCTTTTAAACCCATGTCCAGCATGTGATTTAAGATGGTTTGAGTAAGCGGACGGTAGCCGATGTATTTATAATAAGTGCTCACTCCTTTTACACGTATGGGATCGGCTGCACTGTTTAAATGAATGCTCAGCAGCAGATCAGGATTTTTTTCTTTAAAAAAAGTAAACCGGTCGTGGTTATCGTAAGTGGTATCTTTTGTTCGTGTCATGAGCACTGTTGCGCCTTCTGCTTCCAGTGCCTGTTGCAATTCTTTTGCTATGAACAAGGTCATATCTTTTTCCATGATACCGGTAATACCAAACGCACCTTTGTTGCTTCCGCCATGTCCTGCATCAACTCCAATCACCAAATTGCTCAATGCTAATTGTTGCGGCTGTCGTTTTACACGAATCACCAGATTGTTACCGCTGTAATAAATGCTATGTCCCCAATGTTGCTGATGTTGTAATTCAATTGTGATGCGAAACACATCATCATCTATCTGGTTATAGTACACGTTCTTGATTTCTTTTACAGTACTCATATGTGTTAACCAGTTGCTGTTAGATGTTGCACCAAACACATCTACTGTAATTTTTGATGGATTGATTTCCTGAAAAGATTGATAAGGCAGTTTATTGGTTAAGATGAGTGATACATAATCAAATGCAGTATCGCCCCATACACGCATGCTTCCTGTTATAGATGAAGGACTGAAACTTCCATTCGCTAACACATCCACATGTTGCTCTTCAATATAAGCCTGTCTGTTTTTACTCAACTGCACACAATATTTATCGCCCACTTTACCCACTGCATACAGTTTTACCAACGAATCGAGATAACCCATCTTTGTACCGCCTAAACGGTCTTCGCCCAAACCAAGCAACAAATAAGGAAGCTTTCCTTTTGTTTGTAAAACAATGGGGCGTTCGGGCATTAATGCAAATGTGCTTTTGGTAACAACTTCAATTTGCTGATCATCTTTTGTACGAATGATTACTTTCAATTTTGTTTTGGTTGATGTAAACAGATCTTCGTTTTCTTTTACAATGTATTCGCCTTTGTAAATTCCTTTGATGCCATTTGAATCTTTTACAGGCACTTCCAATAACTCAAAACCATTTTCCAATTTAACAGCAGAGCCGGGAAATGTTTTGATGCTGAATTTTACATGATCGCCGGGTTTCAGCAGCAGATCACCCTGCGGTTCAATCCGCAGATATTCTACCGTATAACTGTTTACTTCTTTTTCTTTTGCGGGCAGTTGATAGTTGTAAGAAACTTTTTGTGTTACTACATATCCTCTTTTATCTGTAGCAACAAATGCAAAGCTTGTATCTCCCGTTTTCAGATTTACTTCGGCAGCAAATGCACCTGTGGGCCACACTTTTACTTCTGCTCCATTAATCGTAAGTGTGCATTCTTTACAGGTGGTCCCTGTAATAAACTGCCTTGCTGTTGTTACAGTATTCTGCAGTTTTGAAGGATTGACAAATCTGAGCGAAACAGTTTGAGCACCCACACTGCCAACAAATAATAAACAGAAAAAGAAATTAAACAGCCGCATAATGAGGTGTATTTAAATAAAAAATCCTTTGCAAAATAGGCAAAGGATTTTAGAACAAATTCGGGTTATTATTTTAAAGCGGATATTTTCCGTCGTTGCGCATTTTGGCAACAATTCTTCTTCTTGCTTCTTTGCTGTTAAACGGATCAACTTTTGTAAACCGTTTTAAGCCCAGCAACATCATGCGTTGTTCATCACCATCTGCAAATGCATTGATGGCATCTTTACCAAATTTATTGATGCGGTCGGCAGCATCATATAAATAGGTACGCATCATATCCAGTTCAAACTGACAAGCTGCTTCACCTTTTTGCTCTACCAGTTTGGCAGCACGCAGCAAAGCACTTTCTGCATTAAAGGTTTGTATGGCCATGTCTGCAATATTCATCAGCACTTCCTGCTCATGCTCAATCTTCATCATTAATTTTTGCACTGCAGCACCGGCCGTCATCATAATTGCTTTTTTGAAATTAGCAATGGCTTTCATCTCTTTTGCAAATGGAGTTTCATCATCGCTTCCAAAATCAGGAATACTCATCAGTTCTTTCTGAACTGCCATAGCCGGACCCATAATATCCAAACGACCTTTCATGGCACGTTTCAATACCATATCAACTGTTAATAAACGATTGATCTCATTGGTACCCTCATAAATACGGTTGATGCGGCTGTCACGATAAGCTCTTGAAATATCATACTCATCACTAAACCCGTTACCACCATGTATCTGCACACCTTCATCTACTGTATAATCCAGCACCTCACTGCCATCTACTTTTAACATGGCACATTCAATAGCATATTCTTCTGCTGCGCCGAGTAATGCTTCATAAAAGGGTTTACCCGCTGCCATTAATTCGTGTTCTTTTTCATCAATCCATTTACTGGTGCGGTATAATGCACTTTCACTTACCCAGATGCGTGTTACAATTTCTGCAAGTTTAAACTGAATAGCACCGAAGTTGATGATCGGTGTTTTAAACTGCTCTCTTGTGATGGCGTATTGCAATGCAAGATTCAATGTTCGTTTTGATCCGCCAATTGCTGCGGCTGCTAATTTTAAACGACCGATATTTAAAATGTTGAAAGCAATTACATGTCCTTTTCCTTTTTCGCCCAGTAAATTTTCAACCGGTATTTTACAATCCTGGAAATACAACTGAACAGTGGATGATCCTTTAATACCCATCTTATGTTCTTCGGGGCCTTGTGTAAATCCTTCCATACCACGTTCAACAATAAAGCCGGTAAATTCTTTACCATCAATTTTTGCAAACACCGTATAGATGTCTGCAAAACCACCATTGGTGATCCAGCATTTTTGTCCGTTCAATATATAATGCTTACCATCTTCACTTAATACAGCTGTTGTTTTTGCACCCAGTGCATCGCTGCCACTGTTGGGCTCCGTTAGTCCGTATGCACCTTTCCATTCGCCTGTAGAAAGCTTAGGAATATATTTTGATTTTTGTTCGGGTGTACCAAAATATAAAATGGGCAACAAACCAATGCCTGAGTGTGCCGCAGCAGCTACAGAAAAAGAATAACCTCCGCCCAATCCTTCACTGATGAGTGTGGAGGTAACAAAATCTTTTCCCAATCCGCCGAGATCTTCGGGTGTTGAACTGCCCAACAATCCAAGTTCGCCTGCCTTGGTCATTAAACCCGGCATGAGGCCTTCTTCCATTTTATCTAAACGGGCAACAATGGGCAATACTTCGGTTTCAATAAATGTTGCACACATTTCTTTTACCATCAATTGCTCTTCATTGAAATTTTCAGGAATAAAGGTATCCTGCGGCGTACTTGTTTTTACCAGCCACTCGCCGCCTTTACGTGTTGCTGCAATCGTTACGGTGCTCATATATTTATGTTTTAAAAGTTTAATCGGCCTCTTCCTCCTTCTCCTTCTCCCGTAGAGAAGGAGCGGTGCTTCATCATTTATCCTATCAATCGTTCTACCACATCATCTTTTATATTCTTATCATCACATTTCAATATCTCTAAATAAAATCAACATTTTAATCGAGCTTGGGCTGTGCTTTGGTTTCTCCCCCTCGGGGGGAGCCAGAGGGGGCCTCTGCTGCTAATTATTTCAAATTATCATACACTATCTGCAACACTTCTTTACAGATGTCAATTTTATCGGCCGGCACTCCAATCAATGCTTCGTTCAAGGTAGTGTTGGCGAGTAACATGGTTTCTTCTTCCAGCTTTTTTCCCTGCTCCGTTAAAAAAACCTGGTTGATGCGGCGGTCGTTTTTACTGGCAACACGTTTTACCAGTTTTAATTTTTCCAGATTATCAACCAACCTTGTTATACTGGGCTTGTCTCTGAAAGTTGCATTGCATAAATCCTGTTGACTCAACCCATCGTTCTTCCACAAATGATAAAGCACACTCCATTGTTCAACAGTAATTTCAGCACCTCCCTGTTTCAGATTTTTTTGCAAACGCCTTGCAATAGCCGTACTGGCTTTCCCCGTCATAAAGCTGTACAGCTCCCCTTTTTTAAATTGGTTGTTTGGCATATAGTTGTTTATGCAACTACTCGAAAATAAGTCTTTTTTTGAAATAATCTTTCATTAGTAAAAAAATATTTTGTGAAATGCGTCAAATCTTGTGTGATGATGCATGGATATTGCAGTTTATCTTTGTCCGTCATGGCTCAACTACACCGCAATGATCTGCTGAATCTGTTTTCCAAGCTTACTGTTCGTCGTGCAGTGAACGCAGCAAAGGTGTGGAGCAGCTATCAGTTGAGCCGTTTACTCAACAAACCCATTCAATGGGGTTACCCTATCTCCATCTCCTTTGAACCAACCACCAGTTGCAACCTCCGTTGCCCCGAATGCCCAAGCGGATTAAGAGAGTTTACCCGGCCAACAGGTATGTTGCAGAAAAGTTTTTTCGAACAAACCATTGATGATATTCATAAAGACCTGCTGTATCTCATTTTTTATTTCCAGGGAGAGCCCTATCTCAATCCGGAGTTTTTGCCAATGGTAAACTATGCGTCGCAGAAAAAAATTTACACAGCCACTTCTACCAACGCACATTATCTCACGGATGAAAAAGCAAAACAAACTGTAGAGAGCGGGTTAGACCGTTTGATCATTTCCATTGATGGCACCACACAGGATGTTTATCAGCAATACCGTGTAGGTGGCACACTGAATAAAGTAATGGAAGGTGCAAAGAATATTGTGAAGTGGAAAAAAGAACTGAACAGCAAAACACCTTTGGTGGTATTTCAGTTTTTAGTGGTAAAGCCAAATGAACATCAAATGGACGATGTAAAACAACTGGCTAAAGAAATTGGTGCAGATGATGTGTGGTTTAAAACTGCACAGATCTATGATTATGAAAAAGATCCCAATCAACTCATTCCTACTTTAGATAAATACAGCCGTTATACAAAAAATGCTGACGGTTCTTATTCTCCCAAAAATAAATTGCAGAATCACTGCTGGAAATTATGGCATGCCAATGTAATTACCTGGGATGGGCTGGTGGTTCCCTGTTGTTTTGATAAAGATGCCATGCATCAACTGGGGAATTTAAAAATGCAATCCTTTAAACAGGTTTGGAATAATGATAACTACAAGCAATTTCGTAAAGAATTGATGACCAGCCGGAAGAATATAGACATCTGTTCCAACTGCAGCGAAGGCCTCAAGGTTTGGGAAGAATAATATTGTTTACACCTTCTTCTTGTTTTCATTTTTCCCACATTATTCTCTTCTGGCATGATTTTCCTGAATCAGAAAAAAGAATTCGGTTTTCCTACATCCATCTTTGATGTGGTTCCGTATATGTCTTCATCAAATCATTAAAAAAAACAAAATCAGTTTTATGAAAAATTTATTTTTGAAAGGCGCTCTGCTTCTTGCTTTACCTCTGATCATGAATTCATGCAAGAAAAAAGACGACATGCCACAGGTAACTGTAGTGAAAGAATGGAGTATCAGCCTCAGTGCAAAAAATGAAAACCCTGCTCCTGCGGGTCGTAACGAAACAGGTACTGCTACATTTAAATTAATGAGCAACAATTCGTTGATGTATAACTTTTCTGTAACCGGTTTGGCTTCGGGTGATGCATTAACAGCTGCCCATTTTCATACAGGAAATGCAGGTGCAAATGGTGGAGTCATTTTAGATTTTGCTCCAACCTTCAGCGGTTCGGCTGCAACAGGTACAGTTGTAAATCTGCGTCAGTCATTGGTTGACAGTTTAAAAAGTGATGCGAATGAAATTTACTTAAACATTCATTCAACACAGGTTCCTTCAGGTATTGTACGCAGCCAGATCAACACCAAAGTTGAATTGGCTATGGATGTGTTGTTGAGTGGTGCTAATGAAGTACCTGCAATTACAACTACAGCTACAGGTGTTGCCCGTTTACGTTTAACAGCCGACAAGAAATTATATTCAGTAATCAGCGTTGGTTCACTTGAAGCAGGTGATGCATTACAGTTTGCTCATGTACACAGAGGTGCTGCCGGTGCAAACGGTACTGTACTTTTAACTCTTGCCGGCGTAGCTGCAGACTTTGCGATCAATAAAGTATTTACATTGGATGATGCAACTTATACAGCTTTGAAAAATGATGCACTCTATGTAAACGCCCATTCTACACTTTATGCAAGTGGTGTAGTAAGAGGTCAGATCAGATAAGCTAACCTTATTTATATCTCAGGTGCCGGGCAAATGCCCGGCACTTTTTTTTGATCAGTATTACCTGACTTGCTTCTGGCATTTTTCTTTGTAATTTCATTGCATGACTTCATTCAGTAACCGCTTACGCCAGATCATTTTATTAGTTGTGTTAATTGCACTTGGTTTATTACTGGTAAAAGAGCTCTATGTTTTTTTACCGGGGTTTTTAGGTGCTGTTACATTATATATTTTAAGTAAGAAATGGTTTCGCTATTTAACGATCCATAAAAAATGGAACGCCGGATTAACTGCTACCGTTTTTATTCTGGGATTTATTGTTACCATCGGGTTGCCTGTTTATTCAATCGTAAGCATGCTGTCGCCAAAGATCAGTCAGGTATTCAGTCATTCAGATGAACTGGTCCTGGGCTTAAAGTCGGTTTCGGCGCAGGTAAAATCCTGGACCGGGCAGGAATTATTAACAGACGAGAACATTGGTGAAGTGCAAAAGCGGATTGCTAATTTTTTTCCTGCTTTTTTAAACAGCACAGCTATGATTCTTGCCAACCTGGCCATGATGCTGTTTGTTTATTTCTTTATGCTTACCAATGGCAAACAACTTGAAAAATCATTTAACTCCTTTCTGCCGTTACGTGATGAAAATATTGAAATCCTCGGTAAAGAAACCATCAGTGTTGTAAGAGCCAATGCCATCGGCATTCCGCTTATTTCATTGATTCAGGGCATATGTGCATTAATCGGCTACTGGATATTTGGCATCAACGATTTTGTATTGTGGGGTTTTTTGACCGGAGTATTTGCGTTCTTTCCCATTGTTGGTACAACACTTATCTGGGCACCACTTGTTGTTTTTCTTTTTTCACAGGGAAATACCGGACAAGGTATTGGTCTGCTGATTTACAGTTTACTTGTTACAGGTAATGTTGATTATCTGGCCAGAATTACATTAATGAAAAGGCTGGGCGATGTTCATCCCATGGTAACTGTGCTGGGTGTAATTGTTGGACTCAGTCTGTTTGGCTTTTGGGGTTTTATTTTCGGACCATTACTCATCAGCTATTTTATGCTGCTGTTTAAAATTTATACCAATGAGTTTGGACCCATGCATGCTGAAGAAAACGAATCAAAAACAACATAGAGGTAAACTGATCATCGTTCATCTTTCCAAATTAACCGTTTGTTCAAAGCAGTTGTAAAAAAGTCTGTACACTTGCCGTCACCTCCTCCCGTAAAACCTCCATTGGGTGCACAGATATAATTACAGTTTTCATCCAGCAACTCGCCATAAACATCACAACAATAAGGACTGAAATGAAATACACGTTTCCCTTTATAACTGTATTCATACACTTCACCTGGAACTGAGCCTTTGGGTTTGGTGCTAAAAGCACTTATTTTATCTTCAATACACTCAGGTGTATTCCTTGCACAATTATTTATATTTCTGTTTTTCAGACAGCCTGTTGCAAGAAGCAGGAGTAAAAAACTTATAATTCTTGCCATAGCTTTTTTCTTAGATGACACTTAAAGCATTTTGTTCGCTGCTTTATTTCATTTCCTTAATCCATTTACTAATAAGTACTATGCCTTCTTTATGAATTTGCTCCCGGCCTATTTCGGGCATTGCAAACCCGGGGTCAGTTGTATTCATCCGATAAATGAGGATTGATTTATTGGGCACCCCGGGTACAATATCATATTTCAATACGCCACTTCCTTTTCCTGCGGCGATTGGTGTTTTTAATACCCCTAATGCTGTTTTATTTGTTTCATGTATATCCAGAAACAATCCCGATGTATTGGCCGGGCCCGATTTATTATGACAATGGCCACAGTTGATATCGAGATAAGCTCTTGCACGTTGTTCAACTGTTCCGCTCTGTTCATTGTCCCAAATTGCATTTGCCGGTATGTTGGTTGGCGGAAGATCAATCATCTTATGTTGCTGCCAGTATTGCAATTGATTTTGCGTTTTGCCTGCATACGTATAATTTCCATTGAGATGCCTTGCTGCTATGCCGATTGGCAGGATAGTATCGTTTCTGTTATGACAGCCTTTGCACTGCGGTTGATTAGGAATTACATAATTGGCTTTTACTTTTCTTCCTTCTGCATTAATATATTCAACGGTTGTTACATCGCCTATGGGTTCAAACACGGCTTCGGTTTGTTCTTTGTTCCAGATATACTGATAGGTATGCCAGCCATCCTGCATATGTGCAAGCAAGCGTGTTTCAATGATGCGCCTGCCTGCTTCCGGTTCACGGAAATCATTATAATAATAAAAGTTTTTGATGAGCACCGTGCCAGGAGGCATTTCAAAAGTGGATGAATCATTATACACGATCTTTTTCCCTTTAGGCAACTTTATGAATCTTGCTTTTTCAGCATAGTTGCTGAACAAAGCTGAATTAAGATCGTAGGGAACAATGCCGGCAGCAGGTTGCAGATCGGCCATCTTACCAGCAAAGAATTTGTAATCCGATAAATTTTCATGAAACTGAAAATATGGGTCTTGTTTCTTTTGATTGAAGGAAAGTAGAGCAGCAAACCCTGCAATGATCATAACTATTATTACCGTTTTCTTCATCTCAATTATTCAGTTTTATTTCATCAGGCGCAATCAACGGCAACTGACATTGATGTTTAGATGCATCTCTGCTGATGTTTTTGAATTTATTCTCCGCATCAATATTCGCAAAGCTCTGATTACTGTTATCTCTGATGCAGATTTGTGCAGGGCTCTTCTTATCAACAATTCCATCATACACAATATGCGGTACATTTTTTCCAAAGCGAAGTTTTAAGCGATACAGTTTCCCCATCCGCCCTTTCATGGTAGCTTTTGTCTGCTGCCTTTCGTACTGATTATTATACACTGCAACAGCAGTGGGAAAAGGATAATATGCTGAATCTTTAATTGGGTTCTCGGTAATATAATAACTCACAATAGCCGTACCAACCGTTTTGTTATTGATGATCTTATTTTCAAAAACATCTACATGATTGGTTGCAAGAATCATGATGCCGGTTCCCTGCGGCACTTTGCCTACAATATTTCCTTTAGGTGCAAAGTTGATATGATTGTTGTGATGGACGTTGTTTTTAAACACACGTACATACCCTCCTTTTTTTACAATCAGATCGGGCAGGTCAAAAATCAGAATACCTCCGGTGTTATTGGTTACTTCATTGTCAAACACATCTGCATACAATGAATTTTCAATTTCAATTCCTGCTACATTTTCGGTGGCCTTGCAATTCTTCACTACAATGTGCCTGCTCTGTCCTACATAAATTCCGGCATCGCTTGCCCCTCTTGCTTCGCAACCATCAATGATCACATTTGTACACTGTACAGGGTAAATGCCATAGCCACCGTTTTTACTATGAGCGCCTCTTGTCCACTCTGCTTTTACCTGTTTAAAAATCATTCCATTTACATGCTGTGTTTTTATGGCATCGCCTTTTGTATCCTGCACCGTAAGATCCTGCAGTGTAATGGTTGTTGAGTTGGTAATCTTGATCCCTTCTGCTCCGCTGATCTGGTTGTTGAAGTTGAGTATGGTTTTATCTTTCCCCTTTCCTTTTATAACGATATTCTTTTTCCCATCGAGCCATAGACTGCTGTTGAGTTGAAAGGTTCCTTCGGGCAATTCTATAACAGAGTTGTCGGTTGCAGTTACAAACTGACGCTGCATTTGTTTTTGTATATCTTCCTGTGCAAAAGAAGAAGAGGCAACTAATCCGAAAACAATCATCAATGCATACAATTTCATGATAGCGTTGGTTTGAAGTTCAACAAAGTACAAATTCTTTTGCTCCTCTTGCACATCATTCATTAACTTTCATTTCTTAAAACAATTTTATGTCATTCAACGGAAAAACAGTTTTTATTACCGGTGCATCAAGAGGCATTGGTAAAGCAATGGGATTAAAATTAGCAAAGGAAGGTGCCAATGTGGTAGTAGCTGCTAAAAGTGTGGAAGAAAACCCAAAACTAGGTGGCACTATTTTTTCTGCTGCCAATGAAATGGAAGCAGCTGGCGGTAAAGGGCTGGCCATTCAGTTAGACATCCGTTATGAAGACCAGATACAGGCTGCCGTTGAAAAAACCGTTGCAACATTTGGAGGCATTGATATCCTCATCAACAATGCATCGGCCATTTCACTTACTCCAACCGAACAAACCGAAGCCAAACGATTTGACTTGATGAACAGCATTAATGTGCGTGGTACTTTTTTAATGACCAAAGCATGCATTCCATATTTACGTAAAGGAAAGAATCCGCATATCCTTACTCTCTCTCCACCTGTTAACTTAAAACCCAAATGGCTGGCAGGACATATTGCATACACGCTTACCAAATTCAACATGAGCATGATGACATTAGGCTGGGCAGAAGAGTTAAAAAAAGACGGAATAGCGGCCAATGCACTCTGGCCAAGAACTACAATTGATACTGCTGCTGTAAGAAATTTATTAGGCGGTGAAGCTTTGGCCAACATGAGCCGAACGGTTGATGTGTTAGCCGATGCAGCTCATATTATTTTAAGCAAACCGTCAAATGAATGCAGCGGTAATTTATTTATTGATGAGCAGGTGTTTGCTGCAGAAGGAATCACTGATTTAAGTAAGTACAGTGTAGTGCCGGGTGGTAAATTATTTACTGATTTATTTGTTGATTGATGAAGATTGTTCGCTTTGATTTCAAATTTTCAACACAGAGAAACAAAGATAAAGAGGGCACAGAAGATTTAATCAGGAAGTTCACCGCAGTCTGCTATAATCAGAATTTTTTACTGCTCCTTTTTTGGCAGGGCTACAATGAAAAAAGCAATAACTTTTAATAAGACAGTTTTTTGAACTGTCTTTGCTTTTTTTAAACATCCTCTCAATGACCTCTGTATGCAACCAGTATGGCTCCCGCTGCAATAGCCAGATCTTTTTGCAACAACCCCAATGCAGGTACACGCAGCATACCATGATCGGCTTCAAAAACAGGTGGCAGATGTACTGTAATGGCAATGAGCAAAAGAAAAACCGTAAGCAAAATGCCGGCCAGCTTTGCAAATTTGTTTATCACAAACGCAATGGCTGCAAGAATTAAACAAACTCCTGTAAAATAAGACCAGAAAATTCCGTCTCCCGGCATCCATTCAGGAACAATCTTACCAATATAAACGGGCTGGAGCAAATGGTTGATGCCGAACATTGCTATGGCGATGGCATAAACAATAACGGCAATTCGTACAATCGTTTTATTGTTCATAGCGTGGAGGTTTTGTTTCCTTAAGTTACACCTAAAAAACAGCGAATGCAACTATTTGAACAAATCTGTACAATAACAGCACTTCGCTTATACATCACCGCAAATAAAATGCCCCTTTGCAGGGGCACTTTATTTTTTTAAAAAGAACTGCACTGTTTATCTCAACACCTCTTTTGGTATTTCTTTTTCCAGCAGGTATTTGTAAATAAAACGGGCTATTTCGTTTTGTGAATGCAATTGCTGGTTTCCTCCCCAGCCATGACGGCCT
The DNA here is from genome assembly GCA_022841365.1 of Chitinophagaceae bacterium. Lineage (GTDB taxonomy): Bacteria > Bacteroidota > Bacteroidia > Chitinophagales > Chitinophagaceae > Lacibacter. The sequence continues at coordinate 21,508 of JALHRP010000013.1, forward strand.
CCGGGATACAACATAAACTCAAACTGCTTTTTCTTTTCCTGTAATTTTTTTACCAGCTGCAGACTGTTTTGCACATGCACATTATCATCCATAGTGCCATGATAAATACGCAGCATCCCTTTATACTGATCAATGTAAGAATACACAGATGATGTTTTATACCCTTCCGGATTTTCTGCAGGTGTATCCATAAAACGCTCGGTGTAATGCGTGTCATACAGACTCCAGTCGGTTACACTGCCGCCTGCCAAACCATGTGTAAAATAATCTGCACCGTAGGTTAATGCATACGCACTCATATAACCACCATAACTGAAACCGCTGATGGCCACTTTCTTTTTGTCAACATTTGCATTTTCAATTAACCATTTTACAATGGTTGTCCAGTCTTTCATTTCCCAGTAACCCAGATTGCGGTGCATGTAGTTGATGCCTTCTTTTCCAAAATGACCACTGGCACGGTGATCCATTTGTACCTGAATTAAATCCTGCCTTGCCCACCATTGCTGCTGCATATTTAACTGCCAGCCATCATATACCGTTCCAGCATTAGGACCACCGTAGATACTGATGAGCACCGGATAGGTTCTGTTTTTGTTGAAGTTGGTTGGCCAGATGATCCGCAGTGGCAAATCATATTTTCCATCTTCGCTTTTTACACGGATCATTTCTGTTTTAGCCAGCACATTGTTGTAATAATCTTCACCAACAGCATTTCCTAGTTCACGAATTATTTTTCCTTTACCATTCACCAGCGTCATTACATCGGGTGTTATGCTGTTTGAAAGTGTGGTGATGAAGTAAGATGCATTGGGAGATAATCTGATATTGCGATGCGTATAATCGCCAAAAGTTAAACGTTGTAAGCCTGTACCGTTCAGCTTTACTTTATACAAATCATATCTTGCACTGTTATCTTTTCTGCAGGTAAAATAAATGGTTTGATTTTTTTCATCAATCCAATTGACAGCTGTTACAGTATAGTTACCGCTGGTGATGGCGTTGATACGTTTGCCGCTCATATCATGCAGGTACAAATGACTCCATCCGCTTGCATCGCTTTGAATAATAAAGTTTTTCCCGTTCTGTAAAAACGTGATGCGGTCGCCCTGATCATCCAGATCAACCCATGTCTTTTGTTTTTCATCATACACTTCTTTTTTTGAACCGTCTGCAAGATTCATTTCATACACTTTCAGATTATCCTGTGTACGTGGCATCCATTGAATCCATAAAGCACTGCCATCGGGTTTCCAGTAAGGCATGCCGAAATACTGATCGTCTTTTTCATTAAAATCGGCCCACACTGTTGCACCACCTTCGGGTTTTACAACACCCACTTTTACCTCGGGATTTTTATCGCCTGCTTTGGGGTAACGTGTCTGTTCAATAAATCCATGCTGTCCTTCTTCACTGTAAATCGGGAACATAGGCACCATGTGTTCATCCATCCGCATGTACGCAATATGTTTACTGTCGGGGCTCCACCAGAACGATTTGTAACGTGTTGGTCTTCCTAAAATTTCTTCAAAATAAACCCAGCTTGCATAGCCGTTCAAAATAACATCGGTACCATCTGTTGTTAATTGAATTTCTTTTTTATCGCTGAGGCGAATCGTAAACAGATTGTTGTTGCGTGTAAAAGCAACGTATTGTTTATCGGGAGAAAGCACAGGATTTTTTTCTACATCTTTATTATTGGTAAGCCTTGTTTCTTCATTGGCCATTTTAAGATAGAGATCGTTGTTCTTATTGATGATCTCAGGTAATACAACCTGGATCGTCATTTCTTTGTTTGTATACTCCTGTTCTTTTCCTGTTTTGCAATCGTGCAGGTATTGTTTTCCATCACGAATCAATACAAATTGTTTGTCATCAATCCATTTTACAAACTGCGGCAACGCTTTGGTTACTTTATGCGGAGCGCCTTTGAGCATTTGCTCCATGGTAAAATCTTTTTGCTGCGCTGTTGCAGCAAATGCAATGGATAAAAATAAAACAAGAATTCCTGTTTTTCTCATGTGAAAGTATTTAATGGAATGAAGATAATTTTTTTAGAGATAGACTTAGTATGATTTGTATGAATGGAATAAAAAAGCCACGGTTGATTTAACCGTGGCTTAAAATATATCAGTTCAGAATTAATCATCCATCTTCTCCGGCCTCATCATGGGGAACAGCAATACATCCTGAATACTTGGCTGATTGGTCATGAGCATGCACAGCCTGTCTATCCCGATACCAATACCGGCAGTAGGCGGCATTCCATATTCGAGTGAGCGTAAGAAATCATAATCAATAAACATGGCTTCATCATCACCACGCTCTTTCAGTTTCACCTGTTCTTCAAAACGTTCCCGCTGATCAATGGGATCATTCAACTCACTGTATGCATTGGCTACTTCTTTGCCGTTGATCATCAGTTCAAAACGCTCCACCAGTCCGGCTTTGCTGCGGTGCTTCTTAGTGAGCGGACTCATTTCAACAGGATAATCAATAATAAACGTAGGTTGTATACATTTTGCTTCAGATGTTTCACTAAAGAGTTCATCTATCAATTTCCCTTTGCCCATGGTTGCGTCTGCATGTATGTGTAATTGCTTACAAACCGCTCTTAATCCTTCTTCATCCATTTCACTCACATCAATACCCGTATTTTCTTTAATGGCATCAAAAATAGAAATGCGTTTGAAGGGAGTTTTAAAGCTGATGGTTCTGTCGCCTACTGTTACATCGGTTGTTCCGTGCAGGGCAATAGCAATTTGCTCCAGCAGATTTTCTGTTACATTCATCATCCAGAAATAATCTTTGTAAGCCGTGTACCATTCAAGAATGGTGAACTCAGGATTATGTGTGCGATCCATGCCTTCGTTACGGAAGTTACGGCTGAACTCATACACCCAATCAAACCCGCCAACGATCAAACGTTTTAAATAAAGTTCATTGGCAATACGCATGTACATGGGCACATCCAATGCATTGTGATGTGTTGAGAACGGCCGTGCTGCTGCTCCACCCGGTATAGTTTGCAGCACTGGTGTATCTACTTCTAATGCACCTTGTGCATTTAAATATTCCCGGATAGTATTAACTAAAAGAGTACGTTTTACAAACACATCCTTCACCTGCGGATTAATAATGAGATCGGCATACCGTTGACGGTATTTAAACTCCGGATCGGTTACTGCATCAAATGTCTGGCCTTCGGCTTCTTTTACTACCGGTAATGGCTTTAACGATTTTGTGAGTACAGTTAACTCCTGCACATGTAAACTTGTTTCTCCGGTTTTGGTGGTAAACACAAATCCTTTCACACCAATAATGTCGCCAATATCCATCAACTTTTTAAACACCACATCATACAATATTTTATCCTCACCCGGACAAATATCATCTCTGCGTACATAAATCTGCAAACGGCCGTGGCTATCCTGAATAACCGCAAAGCAGGCCTTGCCCATATCTCTTACACTCATGATTCGGCCCGCTATGCAAACCTCTTTGTATTGCTCTTTGGTTTCTTCGTTAAACCCGGCTTTTACATCAACAGAATAATGGGTAACCGGGTATAAAGGAGCAGGGTAGGCATCAATACCTAGTTTATTCAGCTCGGCTAACTTCTCTCTTCTGATAATCTCTTGTTCGGATAAATGTGTACTCATATAAAATAATTGTCTGATTGGAGCATACTCCTATTCTTGCTGATGCTACAATTTAACAGGTCGCAAAATTACCGTAACTGGGCCACACGAACAAAGGCAGTATCTTCGGCACGGTGTATGCAACTATTTTAGCTGTAAAACCGTTTAATGAATTAAATAACCCTTTATGATCAAACGTTTCCTCCTTTTATTATCAATCCCTCTGTTTTTTTCATCCTGCGAAGTGATGAGTCAATTGCCTAAAGTGCAGGTACCCGGCGCTCCGGTTACAGAAGCCGAAGCAGGCCAGGGAATTAAAGAAGCACTCGGTCAGGGATTAACACGTGCTGTATTAAACCTCAATAAAACCGATGGTTTTTTTGGTAATCAGTTTTATAAATTATTACTGCCGCCCGAAGTACAAAAAGTTGAATCAACCATGCGCCGGATTGGTCTGGGAAAAACAGTTGACAAAGCCATTCTGCAAATCAACCGTGGTGCAGAAGATGCGGTTGGTTTTGCCACACCCATTTTTATTGATGCCATTAAGCAAATGAGCATTCGTGATGCCATCAATATTATCCGTGGACCAAAAGATGGTGCAACCAATTATTTCAGAGAAAAAACAACAGCAGCGTTGGTGCAGGCATTTACTCCTGTTGTAAAAAATTCGCTTGATAAAGTAGAAGCAACAAAATACTACGGCGACCTTGTTAATACGTACAACAGTTTTCCTACAACACGCAACAAAGTAAATCCTGATCTTACGGCCTATGTAGTGGAGAAAGCAACTGCTGCGTTGTTTGATCAGATTGCAAAAGAAGAACTGGAGATCAGAGAAAACCCCATCAAGCGTACAACGGAGATTCTGAAAAAAGTATTTGGTGCTGTGTGGAATTAAATGAACTGACAGATGAATTTAAAAATCATCATCCTGTTTCTATTGATCAGTATAGGTGGTTGTAGAAAGAAGAACACTGCAATCACTTATACTGATGCAGGAACCCTGACAGGTTTTGATCCCCGTTTATGCGCCTGCTGTGGTGGTATCTTTTTAGAATCGGATGATTTAAAAACTTATCACATTGAATCGCTGCCCGGCATGAGCAATGAAGAACTCAGCAGACTTACTTTTCCGAAAAGAATACGATATAACAAAAGCTTCGACAGAGAATGCGGAGGTATTATCTATCTCAACATACTTTCTTACAAATTCGATTAAGCGGCTTTTCTGTTTTTCACTTCATCATACTGCTCGTCATAATCACTTCGGATAGTTCCCATCAAACGATCCCAGAACAGAAAATACAAACCATAGTTTCCTTTAAAGTATTGATGATGTTGATTGTGGTTCACGGAGGTATTGATCCATTTACCTACCCATGTCCGTTGAAAGTTTTTTGGAAACAACTCCCATCCTAAATGCCCGTATACATTGTAAAACATCTGGAATAAAAAGAAAAAGAACAGATGTGATTTGGTAACGGGAATCGTATAAATAAGTACAACAAGAATTCCTATTTCAAGTATTGCTTCTAATGGATGAAAAGCAAACGCTGCCCATGGCGATGGGTTGGTGCTTTTATGATGAATGAGATGAAAGATTCGAAATAGTTTGGGATGATGCATGAGGCGATGGATCCAGTAGAAATAAGTATCGTGTATCAGCAACATCAACGGAAAAGCCAGCCAGAAATACAGCTGCCCGTGCTGGTTGATGTTGTTGTAAAACGTTGTATGCTTTCTTATTTCTGCATGACCCAGAAAAAACCAGGGCACAAATGCAAACAGAAACATGGTGCAAAGTGAAAAGAAAATTTCCCGTTGATAATCTTTATTTACAGGAAAGCGCTTTTGAATTTTTTTGAATGAAATCCTGTTCTTCAAAAAAATATACCAGATCAAAAATGCCAGTCCGGCAATAACCATATACCGCAGACCTATCACGAGGAAATAACTGATCCATGTACCGTTGGGCTGAAGCATGGGTTAAAATTACTACAAGTGGCTGCAAAAAGTTCATCGTTTTTTAGCTGTCGGCCAGTAATACCTGCCAGGCTTCATTTACTTTCCCTGCATCGAGCAACTCTTTTGCATAGCGGTGCAACTCTTTATCCATCTCATCGGGGTTAATAGAAAAATATTGAATGATATTTTTCAAACGTTCGTCTTCAAACGTGGCATCAACAACCGGGTAATCATGCACATTAGCCAGTTGACCCAGATTGTTACCGGTTAAAATGCTGCTGTTCCGGATCGTATCAGGTAATGCATCAATGCCAATACCGAGTTGTGTATTGGGTTTGGCAACATGAAACAAACTGTGTTCATCCACCTTGCAATACCAATCGCCGCCGAGTCGTGCAATATGCTGCAGCTTGCGCTGATCAATCATTGTTCCTTCTGTATTCAAAATGCTTTCATCTACATGCATGCGCAGCACTTCACAAATAACCAGATTACCGGCACCACCTTCTGTTCCCAATGGTTTTACTTCAATCACTTTACACTCCATCTTCACTTTACTTTCTTTTACCATCGGTGGTTTCACCAATGTAGCAGCTTCTTCTGTAAATCCTGCTTTGATGAATTCATTGGTGCCTTTTGGGAATTCGCAACTGGCTAAACTTACCTGTTGCACCATTTCATAATCAACAATATTGATTACTACTTCCGGCACATCTAATACATTTTGCAATGTATGTTTGGTTGTATTATCTCTCACTCTTCGTGCAGGCGAAAACACAACGATGGGTGGATTCGATGAAAACAAATTAAAAAAGCTGAAGGGACTCAGGTTTACATTTCCTTCTTTATCAATTGTGGATGCAAAACATACAGGTCGAGGCGCAACAGCATGCTGCAGCCATTGTTGTTTTTGCATGGGGTTGATGTCTGAGAGATCAATGATCATATGATTCATTTGGCGCAGAGAACAAGAGAAACAGAGTGATGCGCAGAGTTAAAAATTGTGAACGATTCGTTTAAATCCATCTTTTAAAAGCGGCACGTTAAAGTTAATGAGATAACCGAGTTGTTTATTGTAAAGCTTTAAATAGGTAATTACCTGAAATTGAAAAACAGGATTCATTAACTCAACCGATTTGTTTTCAATCACCACTTCTCCCTCAACCAACAAGTCAATTTCATATGCCTTTCCCAATGCCTGATCTTTATAAACTAATTGAACAGGCACGTTCGCAATTACATGTAATCCTCTTAGTTCAAGCTCTCGTTTTAGCGCAAGTTAATAAGCAGATTCAAGCAGACCGGGGCCTAATTCCCTGTGAACTGTTATTGCTGAATCCAGAATTATTGAACCTATCTCGTTCAGGCGTTCTTTATTCATATTTATAGTTTTTTATACCTCTCTGCGTTTAACTCTGCATCTCGCTTCTCAGCGCCAAAACCTTTATTTCTTCCTCCCCAAAATCGAAAAATCATCTTCCTCTCTCACCATCGTATTACTCAATCTGCCCAGTCCATCAATTTCCATTTCAACCACATCACCTTCCTGTAACCATTGCTCAGTATAATTTGCATCATTGAGTTTACCAGTGCCGTTTAATTCTAAAAAACAACCGGTGCCAACCGTACCACTGCCAATCACATCTCCGGGAAACAGGTCAACACCATAACTGGCACGCTCAATAATTTCAGCAAAGGTCCAGTTCATTTCAGAAACATTACCTGCACTCACCTGCACACCGTTTACCCAACACTTCATATTTAAATTCCAGTTAAGACCCACATGATTTTCTTTTGCGGGTACAACAAACTCCTGCAGTTCATCAAGCGTTACCAACCAAGGGCCAATGACTGTTGAAAAATCTTTTCCTTTCGCCGGACCAAGATTCAGCAGCATCTCTTCCATCTGCAAACGGCGTGCACTCATATCGTTCATAATCATCAAACCACCAATGTATGCATCCGCTTCTTCTGCACGAATGTTACGCCCCTGTTTACAAATCACAATAGCAACTTCCAATTCAAAGTCGAGTTTTTCAAAATGATCGGGCATGCAACGCACATCGCCGGGGCCTTGTATGCTGTGATGATTGGTGAAATAAAAAATCGGGTATTGATCAAACTCTGCAATCATCTCCACCTTTCGGTTTCTCCTTGCAGCTTCTACATGCTGACGAAATGCATATCCATCTCTGCAACTTGGCGGCATGGGAACAGGAGCCAGTAATTGCAGATCGCCTATCGGCACAGCGTTTCCGGGCATTAAACGCCCTTCCTGTACCGCTTTTAAACTGGCTTTTGCTAATTCAAGATACTCATCCCAGTATTGCAAAAACATATTCATACTGGTGGGCAGGTCGGGATGAAGTGTGTCCATATCATACACAAGACCGTTATGTAAAACCGCTAACTGTTCGTGTTCGTTTTTTAAGTAGGAGATTAATTTCATGCAATCAGTTTTTAAGAGCGCCAAAGGTAGAGAAATGAATAGCAGCTTCTCTGTTTTTATAAGAAACAAAGCCCTTCGATTATCTCCTTTTCTCTCCCGATAGTTATCGGGATCTCTGCGGTAAAAATCAGCTTACATTTGCTTTCTATGATTTCTTCCATCAACGATTTCAAAAATATTTTCTTTATTGGAGTGGCCGGTACCGGTATGAGCGCCATTGCACAGTATTTAAAAGGTATAGGTAAAGAAGTAAGTGGCAGTGACCGTTATTTTCATCCCAACGAACCAAATGAAACAAAAGAAAAACTGGAAGCAGAAGGCATCAGTTGCTTTTTGCAAGATGGTGAAGGCATAACTGATAAAACAGATTTGGTTGTGGTTTCAACTGCTGTAGAAGATACCGTTGAAGAAGTGATTAAAGCAAAACAACTGAACATTCCCATCATCAAGCGTGCAGAGCTGTTAGCGATTATTGCAAGAAGTAAAAAAACGATTGCTGTTGGCGGCACCAGTGGTAAATCAACCACCAGTGCCATGTTGTTTGATATTTTGCAACATGCAGGTATGCAACCCAGCATCATCAGCGGAGCTGGGTTGACAAGCATTATAAAGGAGGGTAAGATAGGTAATGCAAAAGTTGGTAGTGGCGACTGGCTCGTTATCGAAGCCGATGAAAGCGACGGCAGCATTGTAAACTATACACCCGAAGTTGGTTTGCTCATCAACATTGATAAAGATCATAAGGAGATTGATACCCTCATTGAAATATTTGAGCAGTTCAAAAAAAACACAAGCGAATTCTTTGTGGTGAACCAATCGCATCCATTGGCAAAAAAATTATCTGCTAACCCTTTACATAATTTTTCAGTTGATACAAGTGATGATGCGGCATATCATGCAACTGGCTTTAAGCAAGATGGCTTTTCAATTTCATTTAAGATTCAGAAAAGCGGAGGGGAATCACTCATCACTGATCACTCATTATTCATGCTGCACGCTCTCGGCAAACACAATATGGAAAACGCTCTTGCTGCTGCAACCGTTGCCAGCCTCATTGGCGTTCCATTACAAACAGCAGCTGATGCGTTGAGAAATTATGAAGGCATTTATCGTCGTCATCAGATCATCGGGCAAAAAAACAATGTGTGGTTAATTGATGATTATGCACACAACCCGGCTAAGTGTGCAGCAAGTATTGAGGCCTGTCAGCCAATTGCCAAAAAAGTCATTGCATGGTTTCAACCACATGGCTACGGACCCACAAAATTTCTGCGCAACGATTTTGTAAATGAGATCAGCAAAGTATTACGTCCGCAAGATGAAATATGGATGAGTGAAATTTTTTATGCCGGCGGAACAGCGGTAAAAGATATTTCAGCGAACGATCTGATTAATGATCTCAAAGCAAAAGGTGCGCAGGCGTTTTTTGTTGAAAACAGGAATGATCTTGTTGCTTCTCTTCGCCCGCATTTTACAGATGACTGTGTACTGCTGCTCATGGGGGCCCGTGATCCTTCACTGGAGCAGTTTGCAAAATTGGTGTGGGAGAACTTATAAGAATTGTTCGCTCGGCTTACAATTACAAACACAGAGACTCAGAGATACAGAGGCTTGAAAGAATCAGGTGCTGCTTGTGAGGTTTACTTTAAGCATTCGCTTATCAAATGTAAAAACAGTTATATCTCAAAGGTATCAGACTGTTAAAGCTTGCTGTTCCTCAAATTGGCCTAAATTTGTGGCGCTTACAACTGAGTTTTGTAAAAAAGCAATCATGAAGATGAATATTGATACAGCAATTCCTGTTATAGATGGTACTACCATCACCCGCAAAGAGTTTACAGAAAATTATCTCAAGCCACAAAAGCCTGTTATTCTTCGTGGATTATGGAAACAATATCCTGCTTATGAAAAGTGGACGATGGATTATTTCAAACAATCCATGGGCGATATTAAAGTAAAACTGTTCAGTACCAAAAAAGCAAACCCCAGTGAAACACTCAGTGTGGCACATGCGGAGATGAAGTTCAATGAGTATCTTGACCTGATTGAAAAAGAACCAACCGATCTGCGCTTGTTTTTATTCCCCGTATTTAAACACAAACCTGAGCTGCTGAAAGATTTTGGTTATCCGAAAATCACCGGCCGCTATATTAAAATACCATTCATGTTTTTTGGCCCCAAGCATTCGGTAACACGTATGCACATGGATATTGACATGAGCAATGTATTTCTTACACAGTTTGTAGGCAAACGTCGTGTGGTGTTATTTCCTCCTGATCAAAGTGATTTTTTATACCGTCTTCCGTTTAACGTGCATGGTCTGGTTGATATTGATAAGCCCGATTTTGAAACTTATCCTGCAATGCAGTATGCAAAAGGCTATACCGGTTATTTGGAATATGGCGACACATTGTATATGCCGAGCGGTTACTGGCATCATATTGAATATGCTGAAGGTGGTTTTGGATTATCGGTTCGCACACTTGGTTCAACAGCAGGCATTATACTACAGGGTTTATGGAATGTAACACTGCAACGTAAGTTTGACGATATCATGTTTAAGTTGCGTGGGCAGAAATGGTTTAACTACAAAAAACAATTGGCGATTAAGCGTGCAGAGAAAGCAATGCAAAAAATACAGACGACTGTAATGCAATAAGTTCATTACACCATTATTCTTTGATAGTAAAACATCAATCAGATTTAAATTTTTTGCCCCATTGTTTTTTACAATCTGATTATTAATGACGGAGTTAATTTATACAGTACGATTCTACAGGCATAAGCCATGAATAATCGTACAAAAATGAAATACTAAATAATTAAGAGGGTTGCAGTTTGCAGCCCTCTTTTTTGTGTACTTAAAAAGTATTTAACCGTTTTTAAATCTGAATTACAACCCTTATTTTTAATTTTCTTTAATACACCTCTTATGCCACGTTACCAGTCAAGTCTACCAATTCAAAAAGACAACCCATCCGATGTTTTAGCAATTTGCTACGGTAGTTTTCAGAAAACAGGCTGGGACATTAAATATGCCGCAACTGATAAACTTTTTGCTTACACACCTGGCAATATTTTTTCAAAGAGTATGGAAGTGTGTGTTACTGTTACAGAAAATGAGCTTATTGTTTCAAGTGAGATGATTAACGATGAAATGATGGATCTGACTAAGAAAAATAAAAAAAACGTTGAAACATTTCTTATGGCTTATGAAGAAACTTCAAAGTCAATTCCCGCAGAGACAATCGAAAAAAATAAACTCGCCATTCAACATCTTATCGAGGATACAGCTAAGGCTGCAGAACAGGAAGTAAAAGAAATTACTGAGTTGAATGAAGCCATGAATCTGGGCAACGGAAGCCTTACCATAACTTATGCTATTATAGGTATTAATGTTTTGATTTTTATTTTGATGGCAATCAGTGGTGCAGGTATTTTTGAGGCAAATGGACTTGTACATCTCAAATGGGGAAGTAATTATGGTCCGCTTACTCTTAGTGGTGATTGGTGGCGATTATTTACAGCCATGTTTCTTCACTTTGGCATCATCCATCTTGCATTAAACATGTATGCCCTTTTTTCAATTGCTTCTTATCTGGAGCCTATGCTTGGCAAAGCCCGTTATATTACGGCTTACGTTTGCACCGGTATTATTGCAAGCCTTGTGAGTTTGTGGTGGCATACTGAACCGGCAAACAGTGCAGGAGCCTCAGGAGCTGTATTTGGCATGTATGGCGTGTTTTTGGCATTACTCACCACCAATCTTATTCCCAAAAAAGTTCGACAACCCTTGCTTCAAAGCATCGTTGTATTTGTGCTTTACAATCTTGTATACGGCTTAAAGGGAGGAATTGACAATGCAGCACATATTGGTGGTTTGGGAAGCGGAATATTGGTTGGTTATTTATTTTCTTACGGACTTCGCAAAGAAAAAACAGATCAACCTGTTTCATGGATTATTCCGGTTACAATTGCAGTTTGTCTGCTCGTTTGTACAGTTTATCTGCGACAAAATCAATCATCGCCTCAAGAACGCACTGCTATTATATCTGAGCTGAATGATGCAGGATATTCGGATGCAGATCGGTTTAATGATTTATATAATCAATTTGTTACTCTGCAGGATGAAGCTTTGCAGGTATATAAAGAGCATGAAGATAATGCTGCTGTACTGGCAGGGCAATTGCAGACAAAAGCAATTCCAAAATGGGAGCAGGCAGACAATGTTGCCCAAAAGCTTTTAAAGCTAACAGTGAGTGAAAAAATGAAAGCTAAAGCCACTGTTGTAAGCAACTATATTCAGTTACGTAAAACGGAAACGGAGCTTGCCATTAAAATAATAAATGACTCAGCAAATAGTTCAGCTTACAGTCAACAACTTGAAATTGTTCGTCAACGTATAGAAGAAGAGGTTGTGAAATTAAAATAAGAAAAAAGCCGACATGCTATAAATGAAGAACACAATCGTTTTTCAGACGTTTACTTTATTCTGCAATTGAAACAGCAAATAACGATGTTTGATATAGTCTTAAATAATAAATGAAGTTTTATAAATTGCTGCTCTATGTTCCTTTTGTACAAGCGAGCGTGGCAACCGGGGCTTATTAGTGATCTGCCGCCGGTAACCAAACATTAACCTCCTTTTCCCTTGCCACCCCGTTTTTAAAGCATACCTTTGCCGCCTCAAAAATGGCTTTGAGGTAAATGCTTTAGGCCTAACGTATTGATTATGAATATCCGCAACATAGCAATTATTGCACACGTAGATCATGGAAAAACAACCCTGGTAGATAAAATCTTACATGCCACCAAGGTGTTTCGTGATAACCAGGACACCGGCGAACTGATTATGGACAGCAACGACCTTGAAAGAGAGCGTGGCATTACCATCTTCTCAAAGAATGCAGCCGTAGTATATAATGATGTAAAAATTAACGTAATTGATACGCCAGGTCACGCCGATTTTGGTGGTGAGGTAGAGCGTGTATTGAAAATGGCCGATGGTGTAATTCTGTTGGTTGATGCGTTTGAAGGACCGATGCCTCAAACCCGTTTTGTGTTACAGAAAGCGTTGCACTTAAATCTGAAACCGATTGTGGTAATCAATAAAGTTGATAAACCCAACTGCCGTCCTGATGAAGTACATGATGCAGTATTTGAATTATTCTTTAACCTCGATGCAACTGAAGAGCAGCTGGATTTTCCTACCTACTATGGCAGCGGAAAGAACGGCTGGTTCAACGATTCATTAACGGAGATTGATAATATTAATCCGTTGTTAGATGGTATTATTAAACATGTACCTGCACCAAAAGTAGCAGATGGTCCTTTGCAGATGCAGATTACGTCGCTTGATTACTCTTCTTTCCTTGGTCGTATTGCCATTGGAAAAGTGAGCCGTGGTGTTATAAAAGAAAGTCAGCAGGTAGCTTTGATGCAGGCCGACGGTACCATCCGTAAGCTGAAAGTAAAAGAGCTGTATGTGTTTGAAGGCATGGGCAAGAAAAAAGTTGCTGAGGTTGTTGCCGGTGATCTTTGCGCCGTTGTTGGTGTAGAAGATTTTAATATTGGCGATACGTTGGCTGATGCAGAAAATCCGGAAGCTTTACCGGTGATCAGTGTAGATGAGCCTACCATGAACATGTTGTTTAGTGTAAACAACTCACCGTTCTTTGGTAAAGATGGCAAGTTTGTTACCAGCCGCCACCTGCGTGACAGATTAATGAAAGAAACAGAAAAAAACCTGGCGCTTCGTGTTACCGACAGTGAAGACGGAGACAGCCTGATTGTATATGGCCGTGGTATCCTTCATCTTGGTATCTTAATTGAAACCATGCGCAGAGAAGGATATGAATTAACAGTTGGTCAGCCACAGGTAATTACCAAAGAGATCAATGGCAAAAAATGTGAGCCGTATGAAATCCTTGTGGTAGATGTACCTCAGGAATTTGCAAGTAAAGTAATTGATCTGGTTACACGCCGTAAAGGTGAAATGCATGTAATGGAAACAAAAGGTGAAATGCAACATCTTGAATTTGAAATTCCATCGAGAGGTTTGATCGGGTTACGTACTCAAATGCTTACTGCAACAACTGGTGAAGCTGTTATGGCACACCGTTTCAGCGAATACAAACCATGGAAAGGTGTTATTCCCGGAAGAAACAACGGCGTACTGCTCTCGAAGAATACAGATAAAACAACCGGTTACTCGATTGATAAATTACAGGACCGTGGTACCTTCTTTGTTGATCCGGGTGAAGAAGTATATGCCGGACAAATTATTGCTGAAAACATTAAACCGGGTGATCTGGTTGTAAATGCAACGGAAGGAAAAAAATTAACCAACCACCGTGCCAGCGGAAGTGATGATGCAACACGCATTGCTCCCAAAACACTTTTAACTCTGGAAGAGTGTATGGAATACATTCAGTTTGATGAGTGTATTGAAGTAACTCCAAATTATATCCGTATGCGCAAAGTGATTTTAGATGAAGAGGAACGTAAGAAGCAATCTAAATCAATGAACGCACAAATGGCGTAAACATATTCAAATGCAAAGCTCCGACCGAAAGGCCGGAGCTTTTTTTATACATTCAACACAGAGAAATGAGTTTACGAATAACACAAAGTGGTCTGTGAAACTCTGTTACCACTAACTCTGTGTTGCACCTTATTTTATTTCAACTTTCTTTAACCCTGTCTTCCAGATGAATGCCGGCAAATGAATACCATCATCATGCTGCATCCATTTGCTGACAGGTTTACCATCAACCAACACCTGCTTTACTTCACCTGCACCATGTACATATAATTCAATGTTGCGTTGTAGAGGTTTGCCTTTGTACTGTCCGTTATTACTGTTGATTGTAAACTGAATCTGCCCGTTTTTTGTTGATGAAGAGAAGCGAATCAACTCAAACAGATTTTTTTCATTTGCCTTATTGGTTGTACCATCATCTTCATACATCACCGTCTGCTGATTTCCTTCTGCTGCATAATAATGCAGAATGATGGTTTCTTTTGGATAGTTGGCGGTATTATCAAACACCGGTTTCATGGGAAGTACACTTCCTGCTTTTACAAACACGGGAATACTTTCTGCCGTTACATCAACATCAATCCATATTCCGCCTTTTTGTTTGATGGAAGGATTCCAGAAATCATACCAGTCACCTTTTGGCAAATAGAGTGTACGTTTGGTTGCTCCTTTTTCTAAAACAGGTGCAATCAATAACGCATCACCAAACATATACTGATCGTTGGCCTTATACAAGTTGCTGTCGGTATTATCATTAAAAAACATTGGCCTCACAAACGGAGTTCCTTTTGCAGCAGCTTCATAAGCCAGTGTATACGTATAGGGCATCAGTTGATAACGCAACTGCACAAATTTTCTCAGAATACTTTTTTCTGGTTCATCATAAAAAACCGGTTCGCTTTCTATTTGTGCAATGGTTGGGTCAGGTGCATTTACACTTCCATGCGGACGAAAGATGGGCGTAAACACTGCCATCTGCAACCAGCGCAGATATAATTCCGGATCTCTTACTCCCATTGCAAAACCACCGGCATCACTATGCATAGTGGGTACGCCACACAAAGCCATGCTTTGCATAATGGGCAGCTGTGCACGAAAGCCGTTCCAGCTGCGGTCTACATCACCACTCCATGGAAAAGAACCATAACGCCATGTACCAGCAAAACCACTTCTGTTTAAATGAAACAACCGTTGCTGCGGATAATGCTTCGCATATTTTTCAAATAACATCCGGCTCCATGCATGTCCGTAAAGATTATGCACTTCATCTGCATTGAACAAACGCTTTTGGCCCAGGTCTTTTAAACTATGGTACACATAATTGGGATGTTTTTCCGGTTCACCCAAATCGCCCCACCAACCGGCAACGCCTTTTTTAATCTGTGTATCATACTTGCTCCAAAACCAATCTCTTGTTTTGTTTTGAAAAATATCCAGTAACCCGGTATGCCCGAAATAAAATTCTTTAATGCCAACTGTATCGCCATTTTGATCAACCGCATTTAATTTTTGTTGTTGTGTGAATTTGTAATTGAACGATTCAGATAATACAAAGGGCTCTGTGATAAGAATGGTTTTGATATTTTGTTTGCCGAGATCTGCAATCATCTTTTCAGGTTGAGGGAACCGTTGTTTGTTCCAATCGAGGTTTCCCATATTCCATGCTCCATGCACTGCATCGCCAAACCAAAACAGATCAATGATCACTGCATCAAACGGAAATTGCTGGTCTTTCATTTTTTGTGCAATGCTCATTACTTCATCCTGTGTTCTGTAACCAAAGCGACTCATAAAATTTCCCATCACCCAACGTGCAGGCATGGGCATACGACCCACTAATGATGTAAACTGCTGCACCAATTCGCCGGCTGTTTCAGCAAAGAATGTGTAGAACTGCAGTTTGCCTGCTTTCAATCCAACTTCTACTATCTGTTCATTTGTTTTGCCAATATCTAAATAACCACGTGACGGGTTGTCAATAAACAATGCATAGCCTTTGTTCGATTGCAGAAAGGGAATAGAGAAATTAAGATTGTCTGCATTGTTGCTGTATCCATACCACGGATTGTTATTGAGTTCTACTTTATATCCTTTTTTGTCTAAAGGAATAGAACGGGAGCCGGTGCCGAAAAATTTTTCTGTTGCATCTGCAGCAAACTGCAGAACATGATGTTCATTTTTCCATTCATAATTGTTCAGTGAAACCATTTTCCCTTTGTTTGAATAGCTAATCTGAACAGGATTTTTTTGAACAACCACCTCAGTATTACCCGCCATTAACCGGAGCAAAGTCTCTTCATTTTTAATGAGCCTGATACCGGGTATCGCTTTTTGAAGAACAGCGTTGCTCACCTGCTCTCCTTTATAACTGTTGGTTTCAAACGTTGTTTGTACAATTCCACCGGGAAAGTTCCTGAGAAAAATTTTTCCGGCAGAAGTAGTAACAATGACCGTTCCTGCCTCCTGCTTAAAACTTTTATATATTCCCAATCCATTTTGTGCAACAAGGCACAGGCTTTGCAGACCAAAAACCAAAACAAACAAGCTGCGTATCATAACAAAAGCTGATTTCTTTCGAAGCTACTCCAAGCTCCCGGAATTATGAAATCAGGTTTGTGCAAATAACTTAACTTGCAGCCCTTGAATTGAAATAATATGGAATACGGAAAATTAATTGCAGTAACCGGAATGCCCGGTTTGTACGAACTGATCAGCAGTAAAAGCGATGGTGCCATTGTGCGTTCACTGGAAGATAATTCAACAAAATTTGCTTCTACCCGTCAACATCAGTTTTCACACCTCGAGAGTATTGAAATTTATACCATTCGTGATAATGTGAATTTAACCGATGTGTTTAAGGCAATGGAGGCAGATGGCGGAAAACTTCCCGATGAGAAAGATGGCAAGGCGATCAAATCCTATTTTGAAAAAGTGTTTCCGGATATGGATTTTGAACGTGTGTACACAAGCGATATGAAAAAGATGGTAAAATGGTACAGCGTCATCAAAGCCAAAGGCATTGAAATTAAATTAAGTGAGCAGGCGATTGAAGAAGAAGTAGCACCTGTTGAAGAAGCAGCAGAAGTAACAAAACCTGTAAAGAAAGCGGCGAAAAAGAAAGCAGAACCGGTTGCAGAAACAGCAACAGAAGAAGCACCCAAAAAGAAGGCTGCTAAAAAGAAGAAAGAAGACTAATTCCGAATCAATACATTTTTGCCGGTAAGACGGGGAGGCGGGAAGTTCAACTTCTTTTCAGCTTACCATCTTACCGGCATCATTTTTATAAACACATTTGTATGACACTCACAGCCGATATAAAACCGATTGAGCGTAGTTTTTTACCAACCGATTTTACCATTACTACCTGGGATTTGTTAGAACCCTATTTTCAACAATTACTCGATCGTACCATCCACACTAAAACAGAACTGGAACAATGGTTGAAAGACAGCAGTGAGCTGGAAGCCGTGATCAGCGAAGATGCATGCTGGCGTCAGGTGCGCATGACCTGTGATACCGAAAACAAACAACTGGAAGAAGCCTTCAACTATTTCTACATGGAGATTGCTCCTAAAATGCAACCTTATGCAGACAAGCTTAATCGAAAATTAGTTGAGTGCCCATTAACGAAAGAACTGGATGCTGATAAATATTTTACCTATTTACGTTCCATCAAAAAAAGTATTGAGTTGTTTCGTGAAGCCAATATTCCTATTATGGCTGAGATGAATGTAATGCAACAACAGTTTGGGCAAATTGCCGGAAAGATGACCATTGAAGTAAACGGGAAAGAATACACCTTACAACAAGCAGGAAAGTTTTTAGAAAACCCCGACCGTGCTTTGCGTGAAGAAGTGTACATGAAAATACAAAACCGCCGTTACCAGGATCGGGAAGCATTGAATGAGT
This sequence comes from Chitinophagaceae bacterium, assembly GCA_022841365.1. GTDB lineage: Bacteria > Bacteroidota > Bacteroidia > Chitinophagales > Chitinophagaceae > Lacibacter. The sequence goes on from JALHRP010000013.1 coordinate 40,016, forward strand.
TGTTTAATAAATTGGTTGCGCAACGCCATCAGATTGCATTGAATGCAGATTTTTCCAACTACCGTGATTATAAATTTAAGGAGCTCGGCCGTTTTGATTATACGCCGCAAGACTGTTTCAATTTTCATGAAGCTGTAAAGCAACACGTGGTGCCGCTGGTGAAAATAATACATGAAGAACAGCGTAAGGCAATTGGTGTAGATCAGCTCCGTCCTTGGGATATGGATGCAGAACCTGCAGGCATTACACCCTTGCAACCATTTTCAACCGGAACAGAATTAACCGAGAAAACAATTGAATGCTTCAAGCAACTGAATCCCTTTTTTGCAGACTGTTTGCAAAAAATGCAGGAGATGAAACGGTTTGATCTCGACAGCAGGAAAGGAAAAGCTCCCGGCGGTTATAATATGCCGTTAGCTGAAACAGGTGCGCCGTTTATTTTTATGAATGCAGCAGGTACGTTAGATGATGTAACAACCATGGTACATGAAGGCGGACATGCAGTACATTCGTTTTTAACACATCATCTGGAATTAACAGGCTTTAAAGAATACGGTGCCGAAATTGCAGAAGTAGCAAGTTTGGCCATGGAGTTGTTCAGCATGGAGCATTGGAACATCTTTTTTAAAGATGCCGACGAACTGCGTCGTGCAAAATTTAAACAACTGGAACGTGTGCTCACCATTTTACCATGGATTGCACGTATTGATGCATTTCAACATTGGCTGTACGAGAATCCTGCACACACTGCAGATGAGCGTGCTGAAAAATGGATGTCTCTTTCAAGTGAATACAGCACAGGCTTGATTGATTACAGTGGCCTGGAACATTTCCTTCCTTACGAATGGCAACGTCAACTGCATTTATTTGAAGTTCCCTTTTATTATATTGAGTATGGAATAGCACAGCTTGGCGCCATTGGTTTGTGGATGCAGTTTAAACAGGATCAGCAGAAAGCGTTACACAACTATATCAACGCACTGAGTCTGGGAGGAACAAAACCCTTACCGCAGTTGTACGAAGCAGCCGGGTTACGATTTGATTTTTCTCCCGGCCATATTAAGACTTTGATGGATTTTGTAAAAACAGAAATGGACAATCTGAATTAATACCGATATTTGTACTGCTAAATCAGAACATTAATCATGCTCTTCCGTTTCTACGGAAGGGCATTTTTATTTTAGCTGAGTTCGTTTAAAGAATGGGAAATCGTTTCGTTGTGGTCCGGGTTTTTTGATAAATAGCAGCCATATTAAATATAAAAAGCCTACTACCAAAATTAGTGCATAGAGCCATCTTGGTATTTTATTTTCATCGTTTATACTATTTTTTGCATTCATTTTTTTACTATACTGACTTATACTAACTCCTGCATTCATTACACAAACCGTTTACCACCATGTTCGATTGATGCGGCTCAAATCCGCCCGGCAGTTTTACTTCAGGCACCAACACATCATCAAGACAAATGGTTTTGCTGCAGTTGTCGCAAACAAAGTGTACATGATTGTCGTGATGATGACCTGCTGCACATTGATCTTTGCACAATGCATATTTAACTGAGTTATCAGATGAGGGAATGGTATGTATGATTCCTTTTTCTTCGAACGTTTGAAGTGTTCTGTAAATAGTTACTCGATCTATTTTATCACTTGCTTTCTTTTCAATATCAGCATGAGCCAATGCACCCGGTGCATGATAAAACAAATCGAGTATCTGCAACCGGCTGTCGGTTACACTCATGTGATTTTTTTTCAGCAGTTCACGAATAGCTTCACTCATTGCCGTAAATTAATTAATTGGGACTGTTTTGAAAAATTCCGTTTACAAAACGTGGACCGTCATATCGTTCTTTTAATACAAGCCGTATATCTTCATCGAGCTTGGCAAGTTCTTTTTTGTTTAACCCATCGTAAATACCCCGTACTTTGCCGCCTTTATCAACCAGTGCAAAAAGCTGAGTATGGATAAACTGATCTTCAATGGCCTCTTTATTATTATTCTGATCGTCGAGTAAATAACTTTTTCTTGCAGCCTCGTACAGTTTATCTTTTGCACCGGTCAGCAACATCCAGCGGCTTCCATTAATTTTTAACGAATCTGCATATTGCTTTAATCGTGCAACTGAATCTGTATCAGGATCAACTGTATGGCTCAGGATCATAAAATCATCTTCATTTGCAAAATCATCTGCAATAGCCGCCATATTTGTATTCATCTTTGGGCATATACCCGTGCAGGTTGTAAAGAAAAACTCCACTACATGCACCTTACCTGTAACGGTACGGTTGGTAATGGTATCGCCAAACTGGTTAATAAAAGCAAACTCTTTTACATTGCTTACGGTAGGCAATTTCTTTCGCCACAAATCAGTTCCCCAAAATAAAACGAGATAAAACACCCCAAGGAGTAACACAAAAAAGCCAAGATAAAATGCTGTTTTTTTCGACATAATGCTGCAATAAAGTACAAATGTACGAAGGGGTTAGCGGCGACTTTCAATTCAAAATAAAATTTGCAACATAATTGCAAAATTGTATTTTTGGTACCTTCTATGAATTTTCGCATTAACTGGGAAGCTTTAGGTATTGCCGCATCCGTAGCCTGTGCCATTCACTGTGCAGTGCTTCCGCTTTTTCTTACCGGTCTTCCTTTGTTTGGTATCAATATCATTCATAACATTTTTGTTGAAGTGCTGTTGATGGGTCTGGCTTTTTTCATTGGGTTTTCAACTTTATGGCATGGCTATAAAAAACATCATCAACACTGGGCAACACTCATCCCATTTTCATCAGGAATGATTCTGTTTACACTCAATCAGTTCTTTACATTTCCTTATTCATCGTTTCTATTTGTGATCCCTGCTGCTTCTCTGGTGATCATTGCACATTTGCTCAATCATCGTTATTGCAGGGAAGCCGATCATACACACAGTAAAGATTGCGTACATTAATTCATCTTTTTTTCAATCCCTCTTTTAATGAATCTGAAGCCCCTTCAACTTTTACGAAAAACAGGAATAGCAGAAGGTGTTTCGTTTCTTGTTCTGCTGCTCATAGCCATGCCTTTAAAATATATTTTTGATTTTCCATTAGCTGTAAAATATGTTGGCTGGGTACATGGGTTTCTATTTATTGCCTATGTATCATTGGCGTTTTTTGTAAAAGAAACTTACAACTGGCCGTTCAAAAAATTTCTGCTGGCATTCATTGCAGCATGGTTACCGCTTGGAACATTTATTTATGATAAACAGTTAAAGAAAGAAGAGGATCTGATCAGAAACAGCTGAGTCTATTTCTGAAATTTTTCCGGATGAACATCTTCCCAACCTGTAGCTGATTGCAAAGCTTTTCCCACACTCAACAAATTTGCTTCGCCAAATAAATTACCCAGCAGCGTTATGCTTGTTGGTAATCCTTGTTTGCTGAAGCCGGTAGGCATACATAATGCAGGATGCCCGGTTAAGTTAGTAATGGCTAACTGACTTCCTGCAAAACTGGGAGTAATCACCACATCAACTGTTGTAAAAAATTCCTGCATTTTTTTCATGAGTAAATAACGGTGACGTTGTGCATTTACATATTCAACTGCAGGGATGAGCCTTGCAGTACGGAAATAATTAGGCCAGTCGTTTCTGTTTTGGCGTGTGAGCTGATCATCCAGATCCGTTCTTGTTAACGCATCAAACGCAGCAGCACTTTCTGCGCCGAGTGTTATTCCAACGATATCGTAATTATAAACTGCACTATCAGGAAAAACAACCGGAATCAATTGTACACCCATCTGTTCAAATGCTTTCAATACTTTCCATTCATTGGCAGAAGTATCTTTTATGCGATCAAAATAATTTTTTGCATAGCCGATGCGTAATTTTTTAATGTTCGTTTTTGCAGAGTAGTTGAAGGGCATGTTCACAGCGCCGGGATCTTTTCCATCGGTTCCTTTGATGTAATAAAAAACGACTGCTGCATCTTCTGCACTGCGGCAGATAGGACCCGTTTTATCCAGCGTCCAGCAAAGCGTCATACCTCCGCTGCGACTTACTGCGCCAAATGTTGGACGTAAACCTGTTGCGCCGCAAGTATGTGATGGTGATACAATGGAGCCAAGTGTTTCTGTTCCTATTGCAAAAGGTACAAGACCTGCAACAGTTGCTGATGCAGAACCCGCCGACGAACCGGATGAACCGAAATTTTGATTCCATGGATTTTTTGTGCGGCCACCATACCACCAGTCGCCTTGTGCCAAAGCACCGAGTGTAAACTTTGCAACCAATACTGCTCCGGCATCTTTCAGTTTTGTATACACGTACGCATCCTCTTCAATCACCTGATCTTTATAAGGAGCGGCGCCCCAGGTTGTTTTGGTTCCTTTAACTGCAAACAAATCTTTCAACCCGTAAGGAATACCATGCAGCGGCCCACGGTATTTGCCTGCAGCAATTTCTGCATCGGCAGCACGGGCCTGTTGCATAGCAAACTCTTCGGTAATACTTATAACGCATTGTAATGTATCGCCCCATTTTTTAATTCGGTCTAAAAAAAATCGTGTGAGTTCTGTTGAAGTGATTTTTTTATACTTGATCAAAGATGCCAGCTGCATTACGGAATAAAAAGCCAGATCATTTTTATTTGAAGGGAGTAAAACATTTTTGGGAATGTCCCATTGTACAGGTTTTTGCTGTGTTTCAAACTGCATGCCCGGCAACACCGGACTTTGCCACAGGCTCATGGGTACACTGTTCTCCAATATCAGTTGATAGCGTTTATTGTATTCTCTGTTACGGCCACGTATGTACGAATACATACTGTCAATTTCAGCTTCTGTGTAATTAATGCTGAAAATTTTACCGGCCGATTTAATATCCGTTTTAGAAATACTGTCGGGCTGTTGAGCCATTGTTGAAAATGCAACAAATAAATTAATCAAAAGAAATACAAAACGCATAAACAATGATTTAAAATGTAAACTACAAATTTTGCAGATAACAAATTCAAACCGTTCAACTACGGAGCAGCACCCATACATAATCATCTAGCAGCATATTGTTTTTAATGACTGCCTGCTTTCTTATTGATTCAAGGTGAAAACCATTTTTTTCAAGTACACGCATGGAAGCTTTATTGTGTTCAAACACTTCGGCATAGACACGGTTAACATGCGGATAATCTCTCCAGATCTTTTGCAGCATTAAATGAATGGCATTTGATACAATCCCTTTACCCCAGTAAGGCTCACCTAACCAATAACCGATTTCGATACTTTTACGGTACACATCTGTCTTTGGCATCACGCCAATAGCACCTGCAAAATATCCGTCGGCTTCAATTACAAAATTGGTAACTGGGTTAACCCCTGTATTGAATGACAACCATTCTTCTGCATCCGCCTTTGTATATGGATGTGGAAAGAAATCCCTCAGATTATCCGTTATCTTTTTATTGTTTGCCAACAGCAACAATGGCTCAAGATCTGTTTGCAACCATGGTCTTATACAAACTTCCATATACTTCTTTTTCTATTTTGAATTTACTAAATAAAAAGTGTGCCGTTAGTATCCGTGGGCTTTTACAAATCGTTGAGCATTTAGTCCGTCTTAATATAAACTTCATCATCCTTTGTAAAGAAAAAAGAATGTTGCATGTTTTTTTCAATAAAACTTTTTAAAGCTGCAGAGTTGTCAAATTGCTCATCAATATTTTCTGATACTTCACTCAATGTAATTTCCGTTTCGTTTTGGCTGATCACTATTTTGTACAGATAAAACTTGCCCGGCCCGGATAACTGATCCTCCTTTTCTGTTATATTCAAAAATGTAACTCCTGCAACATCAGAAAGAAAAGCTTCAAACACTTCCGGCGCATCATCTGCCTTTGGCTGCTTTTTTGTTTTTGTAACTACAAAACTGAACTCATCTTTCTTTGTGATCAAAAAAAGATCATCTGAAGAATTTTTCAGCTCCCATTTACCAAGTAAGGAGACCGGATATTTTACTGTTGGACTGCTCACGGGAACTGCTGACTCGTATGGACAGGCAGTTAAAAAAATGGAAGCTGTAATAACAGATAAGAAGGAAACAATTTTATTCATGACGGTTGGTTAAGTAACTAAAGTAGAACATCTGTATTTCTCCCGCAACAATCAACTTCTGTTTACTGCAAAAGAAAAAGCCCCTCGCAGAAGCGAAAGGCTTTGATACTTACAAACAAACCCGAAGTTTACGAAGCAACTGCTCCGCTTTGAATTTCTTTTATCTTTTCACGAATCTTTGCTTCAATTTCATTGGCCATTTCAGGATTATCGAGCAATAATTGTTTTACTGCATCTCTTCCCTGACCCAGTCTGTCGCTGTTATAGCTGTACCAGCTTCCGCTTTTCTGAATAATGGCCATATCAACACCCATATCAATGATTTCTCCTGTTTTGCTGATGCCTTCACCAAAAATGATATCAAACTCAGCAGCTTTAAACGGAGGTGCCACTTTATTTTTTACCACTTTTACTTTTACACGGTTACCAATGGCTTCATCACCATCTTTGATCTGGCTCATGCGACGAATGTCTAAACGAACCGATGCATAAAACTTTAGTGCGTTACCGCCCGTAGTTGTTTCAGGATTACCAAACATGACACCAATTTTTTCACGCAGCTGGTTAATGAAAATACAGATGGTATTTGTTTTAGAAATGGTAGCAGTAAGCTTACGTAAAGCCTGGCTCATTAACCTTGCCTGCAGGCCCATCTTACTGTCGCCCATTTCACCTTCCAGTTCACCTTTTGGTACAAGTGCAGCAACAGAATCAATTACTACTACATCCAATGCCCCGGAAAGAATCAAACGGTCAGCAATTTCTAATCCCTGCTCGCCGTAATCAGGTTGAGAGATCAACAGATTATCTACATCAACACCCAATTTTTGTGCATATACACTGTCAAACGCATGTTCCGCATCAATAATAGCGCAGATGCCTCCTTTCTTCTGTGCTTCTGCAATAATATGTGTGGCGATGGTTGTTTTACCACTGCTTTCCGGTCCATAAATTTCAATTACACGGCCTTTGGGTACACCGCCAATTCCCAGCGCCACATCCAATCCGATGGAGCCTGTTGAGATGGCTTCAATTTCATGCACACCTTTTTCATTCATCATCATTACACTGCCCTTGCCGAAATCTTTGTCAATTTTGTCGATGGTGAGTTTTAATGCTTTGAGTCTTTCAGTACTCTCCTTGCTGTTTTCCTTACTCATTTTTTTCTCCTTTGGTTTCTCCAAAATTAAAGCCTCTTCCATAACGGGTTTGTTTTGTTTGTTAACACTAATTTGTTTAGCAATAGTACTGCTAATTATTTTAGATACCAAATTTTTTAGCAGAATTTATTTGGGGGATCTGATAAAGCTGCATCTTTTGATTACGCTTATTTATTTAACAGAGTAGGGCTTGGTCTCTGCACTTTCATGATTAACTTTACTGCTTAAATAAACAGATTATGAAAAAACTGATTTTATTGTTCCTGATTACTTTCGCCGGTATTACTGCATTTGCACAAAACAATCCGGCTCCTGCTGTTAAAGGTGTTACTTACGGCGAGGGCACAACTAATACCGATGTTAAAACCTTGGGCGATATGGAAGAACAGGTATTAGATAAAGGAACATTTACCGGAAAAATTACCGGAAAAATTACAGAGGTTTGTCTTGAAAAAGGGTGCTGGATGAAAGTGGATAAAGGCAATGGCGAAACCATGATGGTGCGGTTTAAAGATTACGGTTTTTTTATGCCAAAAGATATTGTAGGTAAAACGGTGGTGCTGGAAGGTGAAGCAAAACAAAAAGAAGTAAGTGTAAAACAACAGCAGCATTTTGCACAGGATGCAGGTAAAAGCAAAGCCGAAATTGATAAGATCAAAACAGTAAAAAAAGAAACACAGTTTACAGCTAAAGGTGTTTTAGTGTTGTAATTATCATATACATTTTTTTAAAAGCCATCTCTTGAGATGGCTTTTTTATTTACAGTTATAAATATGGCAGCAGCTGAACTCCGCTATTCCTTTCGTAACTTCAATAAGTCAGTTTTTATACAAATTCATGAAGCGATACCTTCCATTCCTGTTTCTTTGTTTATCATTTGAACTTACTGCACAGAAAGCCTGCTTTATTAAAGGTGGCTTTATGGCTGCCTTTTACAGCCGGCACGATCAGAAAATAAAACTGGTGAACACCTTTACCAACCAGGTTTTTTACTGGTACGAATACAAAGGAGCTGAGCCCGTGATGTGGTTTAATGAAAATCTGCTGGTCGTTATTGATAACAACAAGGTTGCACTATCAAATTTTCAGACAGGAAAAAAAGAAAGCTATTTACTTACCGGTACGCCCATTCCTAATACATTATTACAAATCAATGAAACAGAAGAAAGCATCAGCATCACACATATCGTCACACAAAAACAAAAAGCTTTTTTACCAAAGCCTCCGGGTATGCATTATGCCGCAGCCTCAGTGAGTAACAACGAAAAGTGTATAGCTGTTCATTGGAAAAAACAGGATGAACAACTGCTGAGTATCTATAACATTGCCGATACACTGCAATTAAAATGGCAACAAAAAAAACCTGCCGACAACGAGCTTTTTGTTGCGTTAAATAACAATGGTGATCATGCAGCCATATGGAATGGTAAAGAAACGGTACTCATTGAAACAACAACAGGCAACGAATTACAAACCATCAAAAATCCATACCGCTGTTTACGCTTTACCCCAAAAGATGAGTTGATCTGCACTAATAAATCCAATCAGTCGGCCGCACTGTATACAAAAAACAAAGAGGGTCTATACAAATCAACTTCCTCTGCCTGGTTTAAAAATGGAAATTTTCTTTCGCCCGATAAACAGGAAGAATACATTGAATGGGATGAAACCATTGTGTCAGATGATTTGCTGATTGCAATCGGGTTTGGACAAAAAGCAGTTGCCTTGTATAAAAACGGTCCGGCCTTTTTATTTTTTACGCAGAAATAGTTTAATGCCGGATGATCTGCTTTGTGATCACCTGATCATTAATACGCAGTTGAATATAATAGGTTGCAGCAGGCAATGAACGGAACGCATTTATTTCCTGCAACAGCACCCCTGTTGCTGCCTGCTCAGGCGATGCATACAGCAGCTTTCCGTCGGCCCCCAGAATATTGTACTGTAGTTTTTTAACATTGTTGAGTTTTAATTTCATGTACACTACCCCGTTAGCAGGATTGGGTGATACAGAAAATTCTTCCAGACCATCAATTTCTGGAACAGCCGTAAGTATACAACCGTTATCACTGTATGATTGAACAGAGGTTCTGATTCCCGGCAGATCAGCATACAGCATATTGCCGGGACATTCTGTTGCACAACCCTGCCGGTGACCTGACACGTTGTTGATGATGGTATTGCTGCCGGCATGAAACGATGTTGCCAGCGGATCAATGGAACGCTGACAGGCTTTCCATGCCAGCAAACGGATCAGTGAATTTTTTGCAGCAGCAGTAACTGTCTGGCTGGTATATGTACCCATCATACAAACACCCATGGTGTTCCCGTTAAAGCCGCAAAAGTGAGCACCCGATACATCATCAGTGCTGCTTTTATATCTCCCTTCGTACACTGTACCATCGGGTGCAATCAGCCAGTTATAACCAATATCTGAATAGCCGTTGGTGCCTGTATGAAAATTCCAGATGCTTAACACCACTGCGCCCCAGTCGCTGGATGTATTTCCACCAGCCGAGTGATGCACAATTAAATGTGTTACGGATGTATTGGAAGGGTTCCATGCACCCTGCGGACAGTTCCAACCTGCCCTGTTAACAAAAGATGGTTGCGGACAGGAACAAGCTGTTACCCTTTGCTGAACAGGCATCGGTGCCGGTTGCACAGTAGCTGTTTCGGTTGCAGGTTTTTCGCCCGGACTGAAAAAGTTCAGAAACAGATGCTGCAGCAAATGCCCCTTTTTGTTTTTATTGCTGATGATTTTGAGTTGATAATAACGCATCTCTTTTTCGAGATAGAGTAATTGAGAGACATTGGTATAGATTCCTTTTTCATAATGTTCATCTGCTTTTAAAATTATCCAATCGTTCCATTTAATGCTGCTGCAGAAAATCTTACTGCAATGACAGAGTTATCCGCTTCATCATTCAATTCATTCCAGCCACAGGAAAAGGAAAGAAATGGAGTGATTTTTTTCAGTTCCATTTTTTTGGCAGAAAAAATAAATCCGGCAGGGAGGTTCTTATCTGCAACTGTTCTTGATGCACTGTGAATATTTATAAACGAAGAAATCCGGAGAGGTGAGGTTGAAAGTTGATTAAAGTTGATACGCTCATAATAATTTTCGCTGTTCCTTTTTTCCTGTGCAGCAGAAACATATGAGATCAACAGTAGATTTATAAATACTACAAACCTTTTCATACAGAAGCAATTTCTTAAATATAGATAACTCTAAGGATATTTTATACTTTCTCATTTTACAGCTTACTTTTATAGTATGATGAATAACCCATTACAAATTCAAAATGTAATACGCATCCATTCCCCTGCAAAAAAAGTATGGGATGTGTTAACCAATCCGGCACAAACAAAAAAATATATGTTTGGCTGCGAAACGGTTTCTGAATGGACCGTTGGCAGCGAATTATTATGGAAAGGCGAATACGAAGGAAAAGAAATGGTATTTGTAAAAGGAACCATCCTTCAACTGGTACCTGATCGGTTGCTTGTTTATACAACCATTGATCCCAACTCAAGTATTGATGATGTGTCAGAAAATTATCTTACGGTTACCTATGAACTAAGAGAAGAAAACAATGAAACCGTTTTTACAGTAACGCAGGGCGACTATTCAAAAGTAGCAGAAGGAGAACGCCGTTACAAAGAAGCATATAATAATGGCGAGGGCTGGAACCCTATCTTAGTTGAAATAAAAAAACTGGCTGAACAAGAAAGTTGATCTTCTGATAAGCAAAAAGCCTCCTGAAATAATCAGGAGGCTTTTTAAATTACAGACTCTGCTTCAATTATTTTGCTTTATTCAACTCTAACAATACAGTTACTTCTACCTCTTTGCCTACAACCAGTCCACCTGCTTCTGTTGCACGATCCCATTTTAAATTGTAATCAAAGCGATTGATCGTTGTTGTAGCTTTAAATCCCGCTTTATCACCACGGGTGCTGGTAGCAATACCACCAAACTTTACATCAAACTTTACAGGCTTTGTTACATCACGGATGGTGAGGTTGCCTGTCAGTTCGTACTTATTATTTCCCTTGGGTGTAAACTTTGTACCAACAAACGTCATTACCGGAAATTTTTCAGCATTAAAAAAGTCATCGCCCTTTAAATGCTTATCACGGTTCTCGTTATCGGTATCAATTGAATTAACATCAACGCTAAAATTGATTTTCGCATCACTCCAGTCGGCTTTTGTATGCTCTACAGTACCATCAAATACTTTAAAAGAACCTTCGGTTTCAGCAACCACCATATGTGTTACAGCAAACTTTACGTTGGTGTGCGATTTATCTACCGTCCACTTTACCGGTGTTTGAACTGCAGCTTCCGTTGAAACAGCAGCCTGTTTGTTTTGCTTAGGGAAAAAAGCAGCCAGTACCGTTACAGCTCCGATCGCCATCATAGAAAAAAAGAAACGTTTCATATTGAATTGATTTAGTGTTTAAACATTGACAAAGTTAATTGCAAATCCTATACACGGTTGTTAAACTTTTGTTGGCCTGCATCAACAGCACACATACAGTATCAATCAGCCAAAACCGTTCCATATACAGGACCGTTTATCAAAAACATTTGGAAGCCCAGCTTTGTTTTCAGAATTTCAACATTCTTAAACCAGCATATATGAGACTAATTGCAATGGCCGCACTGGCCCTGTTGTCGTATTCGGCAACAGCACAGGTAAAGCCCGAACATTTTAAACAGTTAAAACCCCGCAACATTGGCCCTGCGGGTATGAGCGGACGTGTAACTGCTATTGATGCATTATACAGTAATCCGGATGTGATTTTTGTAGGTGCTGCCAGCGGTGGTGTATGGAAAACCGATAATGGCGGTGCCAACTGGAAACCTTTGTTTGATGAACAGCCTCTCATCAATATCGGTTCATTGAAAATTCAGCAAAGTAATCCTTCTGTAATTTGGGCAGGCACAGGAGAAGGCAACCCCCGTAACTCACTCAATTTGGGTGAAGGTATTTTTAAATCGCTCGACGGTGGTAAAACATGGAAGCGGATGGGACTGGAAAAAACAAGAAATATCCATCGCATCCTCATCGACCCAACCAATCCCAACATTGTTTATGCGGCAGCCATTGGTAATCCATATGGTATTCACCCCGATCGTGGTGTGTATAAAACAACCAACGGTGGCGAAACATGGGAGCGTATACTTTATACCAACGATACCAGCGGTTGTGCTGAGTTAATCATGGATCCATCTAACCCAAATAAACTCATTGCCAATATGTGGCAACACCAACGCAAGCCTTACAACTTTAACAGCGGCGGCCCCGGTGGTGGTATTTATATTACAGTTGATGGTGGTAAAAACTGGAAGAAGCTGAGTAAAGAAGATGGACTGCCTGCTGATCCGATTGGTCGCTGCGGTTTGGCATTTGCTCCTTCACGCCCCAACAATGTGTATGCAAAAGTAGAAGCTACCAAGAATGGTTTTTATAAAAGTGAAGATGGTGGTTTTACCTGGAAGCTGGTAAACAGCGATCCTGCTCAGGTAACGGACCGTCCGTTTTATTACAATGAAATTTATGTAGATCCGAAAAATGAAAACCGCATTTATGATATTCACTCAACAGTTACATTAAGTGAAGACGGTGGCAAATCATTTACTACACTCATCCCATACAATGGTATTCATCCGGATCACCATGCATGGTGGATTCATCCAACCAACGAAAATTTAATTATTGAAGGAAACGATGGTGGTATCGGTATCAGCAAAGACCGTGGTTACACCTGGCGCTTTGATGAGCAGTTGCCTTTTGGACAATTCTACCATATTAATACAGATAACGAAATCCCTTATAACGTTATGGGTGGTTTGCAGGATAATGGCAGCTGGCGTGGGCCTGCTTACACCTGGATTGATGGCGGCATCCGCAACTATTACTGGGAAAGCCTTTGGGGTGGTGATGGTTTTGATGTGGTACCCGATCCGGAAGACAGCAAATGGGTTTATGCTATGAGCCAGGGAGGTTCTGTTGGTCGTTATCATGTTACAACAGGTCAGCAGGAATTTATTAAACCACCTGCGCCCGATGCAAAAACAAAACTGCGTTTCAACTGGAACAGTGGTATTGCATTAGATCCGTTCGACAGCAAAACTGTTTACTACGGAAGCAATGTGTTGCACAAGAGTACCAACAAAGGAACCAGCTGGGAAATTATTTCACCAGACCTTACCACCAACAACAAAGAAGAACAAAAAGAAGAAACCGGTGGTTTAACCTTAGATATTACCGGTGCTGAAAATTTCAATACCATCATGGCCATTGCACCATCTGCTAAAAACAGGAATGTTATTTGGGTTGGTACCGATGATGGCAATGTGCAGTTAACACAGGATGGTGGAAAAACATGGACCAACTTCCGTGGAAAAATTACAGGCATGAATACCGGTGCATGGATTACACAGGTGCATGCAAGCCGTTACAACGAAGGCGAAGCGTTTGTAGTAAGCAACGATTACCGTCGTGGCGATTTCAGCATTACTGTTTTCCGCACAAAAGATTTTGGTAAAACATGGGAGAACATGGTGGCCAACAAAGGATTGAAAGGTTATGCGTTGTGTATGATCCAGGATCCTGTTCAACCCAATTTAATTTTTGTTGGAACAGAGCATGGCCTGTGGATCAGTTATGATAATGGCAAAAGTTTTTCGCAATGGAAAAACGGTTATCCATCTGTATCAACCTACGATTTAGCTATTCAGGAAAGAGAAGCCGATTTAGTGATTGCAACCTTTGGTCGTGCTCTTTGGGTGATGGATGATATCCGTCCGCTGCGTGCAATTGCTGCAGCTAACGGCGCTGCACCAACGAAAAAAATAACGATGTTCGAAGCGCCGGTTGCCTATCAGGCATCTGTAAAAAATGCACCCGGCTATGAGTGGAGCACATGGGGTTTATATGAAGGTGAAAACAGAAGAAGAGGAGCCATGCTTTCTTATTTTGTAAAACCTGCTGATCCAAAAGACTCTTCTAAACAAAGAATGGACAGTGCCTGGGTAAAGATTTTTGATGAGCAGAACAAACAGATCAGAAGCTATAAAATAAAATCTGATACCGGTTTTAACCGTTTCTATTGGGGCTTTGAAACAAAAGGCAACCGCCGTCCGGGCTCACCCAAACCAAGACCCGGTGCTCCTGAACCATTTGGCGGCATGCAGGTATTCCCCGGCACCTATAAAGTAGTTGTTTCATTAGGAAAGGATGCTGATTCAACCATGGTTACGGTGAAAGCAGATCCAAGAATTGAAACAAAGAAAGAAGTGTACGATGCAAAAAAGAAAATGGTGGATCGTTTGCAACTAAGCAGTGATAAATTAACTGAAGCGGTTGACCGTATAACTGATGCAGAAGAAACCATTGCAAAAATTGAAAATTCCCTGCGTGGTGTAGAAGGAAAAGAAGCCGACAGTTTACGCAAAGCAGGTACGGCCATAAAAGCTGAGATTAAAAAAATCAGAGAAAGCATTTTTGGAAGAAGTGCTGAGAACAGACAAGGGATTACCCGTTTTGCTGATATTACCACTTCAACCATTTTACAAAATGCAAGTATGGAAATCATGAGCAAGATTGCTGCGCCAACTGCACAAACAGAGCGTTTGGTTGCTGATGCAGAAACTGCCGTGAAAGAATCTGTAAAGAAGATCAATGAATTTATGGATGGTAAATGGAAAGCTTACCGCACTCAGGCCGAAGCAACACCCATTAAGTTGTTTAAAGATTATAAGCCGATTGAATAAATAATCAGCAGCATTGGAAAACCCCGGCACTAATGCCGGGGTTTTTTGTTGTTGTCTGCTCATCCCGCCCGGGGCGGGATGAGCAGACACCGCTTTCCGTTTTTATTTTTTGTATGAAACAGATTGAACTCCTTCAATCAATCGTGGAAACTCTTTTCCATTATATTCGAGCACAAACAGTCTCTCATCTTTCAGAATATGATTGTGCTCTACAAATTCCTGCCAGTTAAAAGAAACAGACAGAATCACATGACGAAGCTTGTGATGATTTAATTTGTATTGCTCAATCAGCTGCTGTTTAGCAGCGCCTTCCAGTTCGGGCAGTAATAACGCAACGGGTTTAATCTTGTGGTTGAAGTAATAATCTATGCTGATGAGTTGCTGCAATACTTCATCTGTTGGGTATTGTTCTTTTGCAAATGCATACAGCAAACTGTACACATCTTTTAAATCGTGTTTGTGAAAATTACTGTGCGTTTGAAAATAATTTCCCAGCCCCTGTAAAAAATCAAATACACTGTAATAGGCCGTTACATATTTCAATGTATGTCTTGCACGGCCTTTATTCCAGTAAATTTCAAGAGCTTCTTCTACAATGCGTATCTGCGCCAGTTCTGCTTTATTTAAATACCTGCTCTCGATGATCTCGTAAGGAGCAACAGCATCATACACATAACCATGCGTTGCACTTGTAGCCCGAACGGGTGTGCCTTTTAAAAATTTTAAAAAACCTACCTGCAGTTCAGGTGCAAAGAGTTTAAACACTTCTTCAAAACTGTATTTGATGTCTTCAAAATAATCAAGCGGTAAACCAACAATCAGATCGAGATGCAGATCTACTTTATCCCGTACCTGTTGAATAATACTTTTTGTTTTTTCAAAACTCTGTTTGCGGCTTACTTCCAGATTTGCTTTTTGATTCACGGTTTGAATACCGATTTCAAAACGAAACAATCCCTTCGGCACTTCTTCATTGATGAAACGGATAATATCAGGATGCAGAATATCGGCAGTAATCTCAAATTGAAAAATATTCCCCGGACGATGATGTTTTAAAATGAATTTGAAAATATCAATGGTGAAATCCCGTTTAATGTTGAAGGTGCGGTCAAGAAATTTGATCACCTTTCCATGCGTCATCAAATACAGGAGATTTTTTTTGATATCAGCAATGGGGAGATAACGCACATTGTTATCGAGACTCGCCAGGCAGAATCCGCATTTGTACGGACAACCCCTGCTGGTTTCTATATAACTCACTTTGTTCTGCAGTTCTTCCACCGGATCGTTGATGTAGGGATTCACGCCAATGAAATTACTCATGTCGTACGTTGTGTTCCGTTCATGAAAAACTACTTCTCCGTTTACTTTATATACCAAATTCGGAACCTGTTCAATGGAAGGATAATGTGTTAGAAATTCATGAAACGGAATTTCTCCCTCGCCGCAAATGATATAATCAATGCAATCATGAGCAATGATCTCTTCCCATTCATAACTTACTTCCGGTCCGCCGAGTAAAATTTTTACAGCCGGGTTCAGCTCTTTGATCTTTGCCGCCACTTTGAGTGTTTGCTCAATGTTCCAGATATAACAACTGAACGCCACTACATCATAACCCATACATTCCGCAGCAATCTCATCCGGGTTTTGTCGAATCGTAAATTCCTTCCACTCCAGGCCGGGCTGTTGCTTATTGAGCTCATACAGGATGCGTATAGCCAAATTCATGTGAATATATTTTGCGTTCAACGTTGTGAGCAGCAGGCGCATGAAGGAATTGCTTTGGGCAAAAGTAGTTGTTCTTTCATGAATTGAATTTGAGTGGGTCTAACGCCAAGGTTCGTGTCCCACGAACCTCTATTTCGTTTTTAGCTAAATTGAGATGTTACAGCAAAAGTTTTGCTACTTGTATTTTTTGAATTAACCTATACTTTTGTTTGGTTCGTGGGACACGAACCACGGCGTGAACCCCTGCTGATGCAAGCGTCTCACTTGAACCTTCATAAAAAAATTAAACTACTGCAGCACAAACAAGCCGCTTGCGCTACATCGAAACTTTGAAGAACACATTTAGCTACCAAAATAATCAACAAGAAATTTTGACTTCCTGTCTGAAAATTTTTCAGCACTCCCGGACAAAATTTCATCGCCTCCTGCTTATAAAATCTGCATGGCACAGTAGTTGATTTTTCATTCCCAGAAATTTTATTGTTAACCAATTAAAAGGAGGTTGTTATGACACTGGTAAAAAGAAACGGAAACATCCTGAATCCCTTACCAATGCTTTTTGATGATTTCTTTAACAGGGATCTGTTTAACTGGAGAACATCTAATTTCTCCGACACCAATACCAGCATCCCTGCGGTAAACATTAAAGAAACACCCGATCATTATGAAGTGGAAGTAGCTGCGCCGGGTATGACCAAAAATGATTTTAAAGTGGAGCTCGACGGGAATACCTTAACCATCAGTTCAGAAAAAACGGACCAGAAAGAAGACAATGAAAATGAACGGTACTCACGGAAAGAATTCAGCTATCAGTCTTTTCTGAGAACCTTTACCCTGCAGAAAGAAGTGATGGATGTAGATAAGATTGTGGCAAAGTATGAAAACGGTTTGCTTCACCTGATGATTCCAAAAAAAGAAGAAGCAAAACAAAAACCGGCAAGACGCATCCAGATTTCTTAATATTTCAATGCAGTGATATTTTAAAAAGTTGCCTCTCCGGCAACTTTTTATTTTTTTGCGAAAACTGTTTATCAAACATCATTTATTTATTGCTACTCCCCAAACAAAATTGTACTTTAGGTTACCATTAACCCGGCTTCATGAGGAAATACTTGCCCAAAGCAACTGCTGTTCCCTGCAATCAACTCTCCTTAAAAAAATATATTGAATTATTCAGTAACAATTTGCTGTTGGCCTGTATATACCATACAGAACAACAGTTGAAGCGGCAGTTTACTGCTGTAACGAATGTTCAACACCTGTCAAATTATAACAGTTCGACCCTTTTGTGTATCCCTGTTTGCTGATCCCTGTAAGGAAAGGTCGTCCCTTTTTTTACAATCAGCATAGCAGATTATAACCATTAAAGCAACCATCAAAATGAAGAAAATTATTTTCTTTCTGTTACTGCTGTCCTGTTTTGCTGCACGCAGCCAGCCCAACCAGATCAACATTGTAAATTTTACAGTGAAAAATACACTGCCTGCAACTGTTGACAGCTGGAACGGTACCCCGGGAGCCCTTGTTCTTACAGTACAAAAAGGTCCGCAGGCAAGAGATCTGAAACCGTTTATGGTGTTACAGATCAGAAGCGGCGGATCCATCATCTGTGGCAACAACAACTCTACCGCCAAACAAATAGATCCGTTTGATGTACGTACGTTCACCACATCGGAACTGCTTTCTTATTTAACCGGTTGCAGAGAACTGAAAGAAGGAACGTATACATTATGTGTGCAATTCTTTAATGCAGAGCGAAAAGAAATCAGCAGGGAAGTATGTAAAGAGTTCAGAGTAGAATCATTGGTCACTAATTATTCATCGCCGCAAAATATTGCGCCGGCAGTTAAAAAACAGTTTACGGAAAAAGAGATCAGTGCTCCTGTTACTTTTCGGTGGACACCCATCGTTCCCAAACCAAAAGAACCGGTCACCTATCGTCTTAAAGTGTGGCAGTTGATGCAGGGACAAAACGCTTCAACCGCAATGCGTGCAAATGAACCCGTGGTTACAAAAGATGTAGACAATCTTACACAAACAACCATCAGTAATTTATATACCGGCCCGTGCAGGCCTCCTTACTTATGCGATTTTATATGGACAGTGCAGGCATTAAACAGGGAAGGAAAACCAATGGGCAACAACAATGGTACGAGTGAACCAACTGCTTTTGCAGTAACACAATACATTATTCAGCTCGATTCTATAAAAGTAACCTGTACCAATACACCCGGCGTGTATGCATTTTCATATACCATTACCAATCCTAATCCCGGCCCTGCAACACTTAACTTATTTACTGTTACATCCAGCGCACCTGCAGGCGCAAGCATCGGAACATTTGCTCCGCCTATTAATACTGTGATCAATGCAGGAAATCAGTTAACCATCACAGGAACCATTAATGCGCCGCCCAACTTATCCAACATTTGTATTGGTGCCGAAATAAGAGATGTGGGTAATACATTCTGGAAAGCATCGAAAGACACCTGCGTAAAAGTGGATGCCTGCAGATGTGATGCCTGTGATGAAAAGAATTTTGTGTTGAATACTCCTAAACCATCGCTCATTAATTATATTAACAACAATCTTTCATATAATCAAAATATAACGGTTACTACTACTCCTTCTAAAACCATCAAAAGCATAACAGCAGAATTGGTTTATTTTGAATTGGTTCCTGAAAACAATCTCTGCATCCCTTGTAATAAAGATGCCGCAACCTACGGGCACTTTACCAATGGCAGCAACAGTTTGCAATGGAACGGTCCGCAAACAGTTCTCAACATCAACATCACTACGCCGCAACTGGTTCCCTGTTGCAGCGCATTGTTCCGATGGTGTATACGGTACAAGATTGAATTTACCGATTGCACAAGCTGCAGCAAACTGGTGTGCTATGAAAAGAAAAAAGAAGGTTGCGAAAAATTACCGGCAGACAATAACCCTAAAGACTCAAAATAAACAGCAATGAAAAATTTAAACTACATCTCCAAATTTGCGTTGATGCTTTTGCTTGCTGTTTGTTTTTCTGCAACAGCTAACAGGCTCAATGCACAATCCTGCAATCAGGTAGAAATTTTATATACATCGCCCGATTGTTTTGATAAAGAACATTCAGCAGATCCCGGTGGCAACTCCGGTCGTGGATGCAAACCCATTGCAGTTTGTAAGGATCAGCCATACACATACACTTCATCTATAGTATTACCGGGCTGGAGTTATTTGTGGTCTGCAACAGGTCCATCAACTGTAACGTTTATTCCAAATACTACTTCTTCTTCTGTAACAGTTGTGTGGCCGCAATTGGGTGCGTATACATTAACGTTTACTGCTACAGATCCATCGGGAAATATTTTTACGAGTTGCTTAACAGTAAATGTAAAAGATAAACCGGTTGCCAATTTTACATTTACACCCAACAATGTTTGTGCAGGCAGTACCATTGCATTTACCAATACCACAACCTTTGGCGGCGGTGTTGCTTACTCCTGGAATTTCGGAGACCCTGCATCAGGCAGTAACAACTTCAGCACCGTTACCAATCCAACACATACATACAATGCAGCAGGAACATATACGGTTACATTAATTGCATACAGTTTCACAACTGTGTCTGCTCAAGGTCCAACAGGAGAACAACAAACCTCTATAAAAACCTGTTGTGCCGATACAATTACAAAGACGGTTACTATTAAACCGGGCACATTAAAAATTGAATGCGTCAGCACCGTTTGTGCAGGAGATACTGCAACATACAATGTAGTTGGTTGTGCAAGTGTTACCTGGCTGCCACCTGTTGGCGGAACTATTCTTAATCAAACACCCACTACAGTAACGATTATCTGGGGTAATGGAAATCCGCAGGGACAGGTACAGGCGCAATGCCCCGGCGGATGTATTGCATCGGTGCCGGTGCCCATCATACCAACAACTCCTGTTATTATTGGCAATACAAGTCCGTGTAATACATCAACCACATCTTATTCATTACCTGTATTACCGGGAACGTTTTATACATGGACGTTGACCAATGTAACCAACGCAACCAATCATAATAATTTACTCAACACTTATCCGGATAACAATACGGTGTGGATTAACTGGGCACTTGCTCCTCCGGGAACGTATCAGTTAAGTATTCAGTTAGACAATAAACATATTTGCTGCAACAGCAGTGGATCATTAACCATCAAACCATCCGACAAATGGCAGCTATACATTGATCAGACAATTTGTAAAGGAACAGCTGCGGGTCTTACAGCACTCCCTGCAGCCGGTACTTATAACTGGACTGTTCTTCCGCCAAACGGAGGTGTATCACCATTAACCGGCGGACCGGGAAATACATTTAATCCTACGTTTTTAAATGCCGGTGTGTATACGGTACAGGTAACAGAAACTGCCAACACGTATTGCAACAGTGGCGCAGGTAATCCGCAGCAGGTGAAGGTTACCGTTATTAATACGCCGGCTCCCGGAACAATCAACGGACCAACCACTGCATGTGTGGGATCAACTTATACTTATACAATGAGCAGTCCTGCTCCTGCAGGGTTTCATTATGAATGGAGCATCACCGGTGGTACAGGAACATTCCAGCCAGGCAATCCACCTCAACCGGTAAATGGCAACAGCGCTACTATTCAATGGACAGGATTAACAGGAACCATCTCTGTTGTATTAGCAGCCAATGGTTATCCTGCATGTCCATCGCCGGCTGTTACGTTGAATGTTGTACAGGCAACTGTTGGCAGCATCAGCGGCACGATGAATACCTGTGTAGATGGAAACGGTATGTATACATTAACAGGCGGCACTTTACCTCCGGGAGAAATTGTTACATGGAGCATTGCTGCACCTTATGCAAGTTTGGGAACAATTACAACAGGACAAGGCACCAACAATATTACCATCTTATGGCATGGTACTACCGGTGCAGGACCATGGGGGCCAGTTACATTAAATGCAACAACGGGTTGTGGAAATGCAACAGCACTTACAGGCATCATGGTGTATCCGAAGTTTTCCATTGGCATTACAAAAACAGGAACCGATGTTTGCTTACCCGGCGGTATTACATTAACAGCAACCGGTGCACCAAGCGGCTCTACTTATTTGTGGAGCCCAGGTGGACAAACCACTTCATCCATTACTATTACAACAGAACCACCATCTTATCCGGCAACATATAGTGTAACTGCAACAAAAGGCGGATGCTCATTTACTAAAACATATACTGTTGAAGATCCATTTATTATTCGTGGATTAACATGCGGAGTTGGAACCTGTAACGGTACTGCAACCAATGAAGCATTGGGTGTGCAGGTGATAAGACCAACAAGCGGCACATTTACTTATCAATGGTATAATGGATTTTATCCGGGAACCCCTATTTCAGGTGCAACCTTGCCCAACTATACTGCGCCAACTCATGGTAATTACAGTGTAGTTGTTACTTATGGCAGTTGTACAAGGTATTTGAATTTTACCGTGAAGAAAGTTTGCTGTCCTGATGTAAATAATCCGCAAATAACAAGTGTAGTACGCAACAGCTGCAACTCCTTTACATTTACAGGTACCACTCCAAACCCAACAGGGGCAGCTATTACATGGAATTTTGGAAATGGGGTTACCATGCCGGGAACATCGGGTGTACCTATTACTTATGTATATCCTCCGGGCACACAACCGGGTGATTATTGTGTGACGTTCTGTGTTGGTCCGCCTTCACCCAACCCAACAAACTGTACAGGTAATTGTGTATCAAGAACAGTAAGAGTTCCTCTATTGGCTGCATTTAATTACAAGCTTGGTTGCAATGGTTGTCTGGTATTAGAAAATCTATCTGTGATTGCACCAACAAGTAATGCAGCAACAGCTACTTATAACTGGAATTTTGGTGATGGCAGTCCTGTTGTTACAACAACATCGCCCACACCTCCTGCACATTGTTATACCAATACATCACCCACAACCTATACCATTACACTCACCATTAATTATTCTGATCCTTCATTAGGTTTAACCTGTTCAAGTACCGATACAAAAACGGTTACCTATGCACCGCTGGCCATACAGGTAAATCCGTCGCCGGTATGTACAGGTGTTCAAACAACTTTCAGTTTGGTGGGATCACCTTCGTTCACCATTGTAACAGCGGCATGGAATTTTGGTGATGGGTTTACAGCTTATACCATTCCAACATCGCATATATATAATGCTGCCGGAGCAAGTATTCCTGTTACCTTAACTGTAACCGATGCATTAGGTAATACCTGCAATGCGAATACAACTATTAATGTGTTACCCGGTATTACAAGTTGTACTATACAACCGGGATATATTTGTCCGGGTGGTTCTGCTACATTAGCAGGGCCGGTTATTGCCGGTGCCACTTATGCATGGCAGGTTGAAACAACGCCGGGCAATTTTGTTGCTGCTCCGGGTACAAACAATACCATCAACTATACTACTACAACGCCGGGCTTTTATCGTGTAATTGTAACAGGCAGTAATGGTTGTATATGCACCAGCAATAAAGTAGAAGTAAAAACTGTAACAAAGCCTAAAGCAATTATTAAAGCAGCACCTTCCAGCAAATTATGCGGACCGGGCAATGTGGTGCTGAGCAGTCCAAATCATTTGACGGGATATACATCTGATTGGTATGCCAATGGTAATTATGGTACTTTGTTAGGAACTGGCCAGAGTTATTATGCAGCAGGCGTTTCAGTATCCACCGTATTTAATTTAATTCTCACAAATGAATACGGATGTAAAGACACCTGCTCTTTACAGATTGTGGTCAACCCAATTCCAGCGCCACCTGTTATAACTTCAAGTCCTACATTGTGTGAAGGTGTACCTATTACATTAACCGTTACCAATTATGCAAACAACATTACATGGAACACAGGTTCTTCCACAACAAGCATTACGGTTTATACATCAGGAGTTTATACAGCAACATATACCGATCCTGTAACAGGTTGCAGCAGCAGTAAGAACATTAAGATCAACAGAAGACCACCGACAGATCTGTTTCCGTATTACTGCGATAAGATACCTTGTACCTGTCGTGATTCTTTAGGCAACTTCACTATTTATGCACCCAAGCCATTAATCGGTGCGTTTGCAACCAACTATCAGATACAATGGTATTTCAACGGCAACCCCGTTGGTACAAACGGAAACAATCCACTGTATACGCCGGCAGTTAACGGAACCTATCACATTGTAGTAACTGATCCTGTAACAGGATGTAAAGACACGAGCAATACTTATTCTGTTGTTGTGTTACCATGTGATACCTGCGATTGTAAAGAAAGCAAGTGGGGTGATATTATATTGAAAGAAGGTGAACATGCACCGGCGCCTGCTGCAAAAACAGGCAACCCGAAAAATGTACCCATTGGTAATGGTATAAAGTTAGAATGCAAAGCAGAATACACATTAAAGTGTAATCAAACCTACAACATCAATGCAAATTATATTTGTAAGGATACGTCTTGTCCGCCAAAAGTGACTTACTCTTTACAACCACCAACCGGTGGACCTATTACCGGTAACGCTCCGTTTAACTTTACACCCACCCAAAGCGGAACATATACTCTCATGTTGTACGGATGGTGTGGCGATAAGATTTGCGACAGTTGTAAAATTGTATTTAAAGTGGATTGCGGCAATAAAGAATGTGATTGCAAAGGAAGTAAGTGGGGCGAAAAAACATACACGATTGATGAAGTAACAAAGTCGTTCAACTGTATGAAGCCGGCAGACAAACCGATTGATGTAAAATGCAAAAAGCCAATCAGCATCAATGCAAATTACATTTGTCCTGATCCGAATAATTGTCCGCCAAAAGTAACGTACACATTACAACCACCAACTGGCTCTCCAACAACAGGTACTGCACCGTTTACGTTTACACCCAATCAAACCGGAACATACACAGTTACACTGTATGGATGGTGCGGTAATAAAATTTGCGACAGTTGTGTTATACGATTTAAAACAGAATGTCCTGTAGAAACAAATTGCTGTCCGTATGAAATAAAAGCAGATACCACTCCGGTGAAATATGATTATGTGCAGATACCCAATGCAACTGTTCTTACAGAAACATTCAGCATCAGCGGACTGAGCACAGCAAGTATTACAGAAGTAAGAGCCAATGTAGTAAGTTATACCATCACCGACAATTTTGGTAAAGCATGTATGCAATGTGTTAATCTGCCGTTCACCTGGGCCAGTGTTTCATCTGCAACAAATATTGGATCGGTACCGCCAAAAATTACAATGTTTGGCGGAGCAACCATTCCTTCATTTAACGGAAGCGGTGCAGGTGCATATCAAAACCCGAGGGAAGTCGTTTGGAATAACGGCACAATTATTCCGATTCCCAACGGCACCAACATTGGAATGAATTTTATTCTGCCGCCACCTTCGGGTATTGATTGTTGTGAACTGAAAGGAAAGATTTGTGTGAAGTTCACCTTCCGTGATAAAGACTGCAAGGAATG
The DNA here is from genome assembly GCA_022841365.1 of Chitinophagaceae bacterium. Classification (GTDB taxonomy): domain Bacteria; phylum Bacteroidota; class Bacteroidia; order Chitinophagales; family Chitinophagaceae; genus Lacibacter. The sequence goes on from JALHRP010000013.1 coordinate 65,308, forward strand.
TGAAGTGATTAAATGTTTTGAATTTGTAATCAAGAAAAAATAAACTCCTGTACAACTGATGAAAAAAATTCTTGGAGCAGTTTTCATTTTATGCTGTACATCATTACATGCACAGGATAAAAAAAGCAAACCGTCAATCAGCGGCACCATGGGTGTTTGGTATGAAGGCTATGGGTTAAACGTGAACCCAAACAATGCAGTACCGCCATTGTATCTGCAGCGAAGACCATGGAACCAGGTGCGGTTTAACTTTTCGCCTACAATCAATTTTGGCAACTGGAGTTTACCGTTTAATGTAAATCTTACTGCATTGCCTACCAATTTTGCAGGGCCCTATGCAGGAATTAAAAATCAGAACTTCATGCAGTACCTCACCAATCCTATGAATACGATTGGTATCAATCCAAAATACAAATGGGCAGAGTTGCAGTTGGGCACACAGTATTTAAAGTACAGCGATTTAAGCACCGGCGATATTGGAGCCTTTGGTGCAGGCTTTGAGCTGAAGCCGAAATCGTACCGCATTAAATTTTTTACAGGACAATCGCAACGGGGTATCAACTTCGCTCCCGGGCCTCCGTTAGTGAACGGTGCATACCAAAGAGATCACTGGATGTTTCAGTTGGGTAAAGAAGAAGAAGGCAAGTACCAGGTAGCATTTAATTTTGCAAAAGGAAAAGACAGGACCAGCAGTGTTGCCCCTCAGTTGACATCCATCCGTCCGCAGGAAGGATTTACTTTAAGCTTGGTCACTAATCTTTTTTTTACTAAAGGCTGGTACTTGAAAACAGAAGGTGCTCAATCGAATTACACTTCTGATCTCAACAGTGCAGTGGTTGATACTTCCACAACAGGTTTTAAACCGTTTATTACAGCCAGAGCCTCGACTATTAAAGATTATGCAGGCATGGTTACACTTGGTAAAAAAAGTAAAAACTTCGATCTGGGTATTGGAACAAAATATCTCGGCGCAGGATTTCAAACAACCGGTTATCCGTTTATGCAACCCGACCGTTTTGATGTGACGCTCAACACCCGTTTAAATTTTATGAAAAACAACAAGTCGAATTTAATTGCCAGTGTTGGCCGCAGGGTAAACAATGTGTCTGGTACAGCAGCACGGAGCGTACAGTTCATTGGTAATGTTAACTGGTTTACACAGTTCAGTGATGCTTTCAGTTTAAATATGAACTATAATAATTTTGGATTTCAGAGTGTAGGAACAATTGCCAGTCCGTACAACATTAAAAACGTGGCAAATGATTTCAGCATCAATCCTTCGTACAGCTGGACCAATACCAATATGATGCATTCACTCAGTTTTAACTACAGCTACAGCCGTTATGATGAAATTGATGCCTTTCTTTTAACCAAAACAAAAAACAATACACATACCGCTTTCTTTAGCTGGGTGCCTATGTTTTTGAAAAAAGAAGTGAATCCTGATTTCAGTATATTGTTTTTTAATAATCAAACGCCCATTTCATTTCCTACACCTAATACATTAAAAACAACCATTGCCACTCTCAGCACCGGCATCAGTTTTACTGCAGCTAAAAAGAAATTAAAACTGCGTGGTCAGTTGCAGTACAATTTTGAAAAGATCAATGCATTCTCGCCCAATCATAATATTCTGGCCAACTGCAGCATTGACTGGAAGCTGGCAAAAAAATTCACCTGGCAAACCATGATGAACGCCAACTTGTTTCGGTTTGGCAATCAAAAAACACCTTTAACTAACCCGGGCTATTTAGAAAGTTTTTTACGGACCGGTTTTAATTATTCATTCAATACTTCAAAATAAAAGTATGCGTACAATATTTCTGCTCTTCTTATTAACGATAGAACTTGCAGTAACTGCACAGGTAAGACTGCAGTTAGTTGCAGGAAATAACACCCCGCCTGCACAGATTAATGAATGGACTTACCGCAGAGATTTGTTTACCATTATTGCAACCTTACAGGGATCGGCCAATCAGCGCATTGTTATAAAAACAGAAATTAAAACGATAGATGGAACACTTGCAGCAACAACTAATTTAGCCGCAGCTAAAGTGATCACTATACAAAGCGGAACAACGGTATTGACGATGGCTGATTTTTTTCAACCTGAACTGTTATCGTTCACGGGCAGTTATCAGCAAGCCATTCAACGCACAGGTAAATTACCGGCAGGTCAGTATCAGTTATGCATACGTGCCGTTACACCAACAGATTTTTTTCCGGTAAGTGAAGAACTGTGCCGCAACTTTACTTTAGTGAGTTATCAGTTGCCCATTCTTATGCAGCCATTACACGAAGCAGAACTCAACAGCACACAGGCACAAACAGCTATTATCTTTCGCTGGAGTCCGCTGGCACCTGCTGCAAAAGAACCTGTGCAATACCGCATCATGGTTTTTGAAGTATTACAAAATCAATCTCCAGTGCAGGCGTTGAGGAGTAATCAACCGTTACTTGATGATATAGCCCTGCCCGGCATAACACAATACATCTGGAAACCGCAGCTTGATTTTTCTTTTCTGCAAAACCCTGCAGATACAGTACAACAACAGAAAAAATCATTTATCTGGACGGTTCAAACTCTCGACAAAAACGGAACCGTCTTACAGGAAAACAGCAATGAAGGAAGAAGTGAGCCGTTTGTGTTTTTTATCAAACCGGAGAAAACAAAAAAATAAGTCTGCCTCTATAACGGGGATTCTTCGCTTCTGCTTTATTATTTTTGATGATGTTCAAGCAACATGTTACCAAAGAACAGGCGCATCAAAAAGCAAAGCATTACTGTGCCTATCAGGAACGTTGCCACAGCGAGGTAAAAGAAAAACTATACGGCTTTGGTTTACGTAAGGTGGAAGTGGAGGAATTACTGTCGGCATTGATTGAAGAAGATTATCTCAACGAAGAACGGTTTGCCATACAGTTTGCAGGCGGCCGGTTCCGGATGAAGCAGTGGGGCAAGATAAAAATCAGTTACGAACTGAAACAAAAACAGGTGAGCGAATATCTCATTAAAAAAGCTATGAAGGTGATTAATGAAAAAGATTACAAAGCCACTTTATATAAGTTGTATGAACAAAAAGCAAAACAGCTGGCTTCAGAAAAAAATCAGTTCACCAAAAAAAGAAAGCTGCAGGATTATCTGCTGCAGAAAGGATATGAACGGCCATTCATTGCAGAACTGCTGCGCTAATTACTCCTCCTTTTTTAAATTTTAAGTATCCTTGCAGTTTATGAGCATAAAAGCTTTCTTCATCTGCTGGTTATTTCTTTTTTCTTCGGCGCTATCGTATGCACAGGACGATTCAGCTGTATATAACAAAGAGCTTTCTATCATTACTGAAAACGATAATTATAATTTTACACTCAAAGACCGTTATTATTCCAATGGTTTTTTTATCCGCTTTAACTGGCTTTCAAACAAACCGGCAAACGACCGTGTACTGAAAACCATTCACCGGACAGAAGCGGGACAAATGATTTTTAATCCGTTTTACAACAGGCGTTCTGTAGATACTGTATTGAAAACAATGGACCGTCCGTTTGCAGGCTGGCTGTATGCATCATACGGACAAACAAAAATTTTCCGCAACAATGATGTACTGCAGTTCGATGCGGTGATTGGCATACTTGGTCCTGCTGCATTAGGTAAACAAATACAAACGGGTTATCACAAACTGGTGAGACTGTATTCAATTTATGGTTGGGATTATCAGCTGCAAAACGAAACAGGCATCAATGCATCCGTACAGTATTACCGTTCTTTACTACGTAACCAACCAGCACATGTATCACTGCATGCAGTTGGGAAAGCCATTGTTGGAAATACATTTACCAATGCCTCAGCCGGTTTTTTATTTAAGGCGGGTTTAAAAGAGGCTGAAGAACACACCGCTTACTGGAGCGGACGAATGGGTCAAACCAATGAAAAAGGACAACATAAAACGGAAGCGTTTCTTTTTCTTGAACCGGTTTTAATGGCGCAGGCTTATAATGCAACTGTTCAGGGAGGATTATTCAGATCAGACAAAGGATTATACACATCACCACTCAATCCATTTTTATACCAGATAAAAACAGGCGCTGTTCTTTCAGGGAAAAAAACTTCTCTCTCCATCATCTATACATTTAAGCAAAGAGAAGCGGCCAGCATGATGAAACAAATGGAAGTGTTTGGCGCCTTTGCAGTTGCCGTTCGTTTTCGCTGAAGATTTTTACGAACTTTACAGCATGAGTCATTTAACCTTCACGCTTATTCAAACCCATTTGCATTGGGAAGATGTTGCGGCCAATCTGCAAATGCTGGAACAAAAGATCAACAGCATTCAACATCCCACACAGATTATTGTGTTGCCCGAAATGTTCAGCACGGGCTTCAGCATGAAACCGGAAACACTTGCAGAAGACATGAACGGATCAACCCTTGCATGGATGAAACGGATAGCGGCTGAAAAAAAAGTTATTCTAACAGGAAGTGTGATGATGCGTGATATGGGTCAGACCGGCGATGCCGGGCCGACCCAACTTCAGTATTTCAATCGGCTGATCTGGATGTTACCAAATGGCGAGTATGGTGTGTATGATAAACGACATCTGTTTGCATACGCCGGTGAACACGATCATTATACTGCAGGCAGCAAACGATTAATTGCTTCAGTGAATGGATGGAAGATTAATCTGCAGATCTGTTATGATCTGCGATTTCCTGTTTGGGCAAGACAAACTCCTCCCCCTCCGGGGGAGGTTGGGAGGGGGCCCGAATATGATGTATTAATCTATGTAGCCAACTGGCCCGAACGCAGAGTTCATGCATGGAAAACGTTACTCAATGCAAGAGCCATCGAAAACCAATGCTATGTTATTGGCGTAAACAGAACAGGAAAGGATGGCAATGATATTTATCACAGCGGCAACAGCACTGTGATTGATGCAATGGGCGATGTGCTGTATGAAAAAGAACATGAAGAAGATATCTATACCATTACACTTTCAAAAGAAAAACTGCAGGAAGTGAGAACTAAACTTCCGTTCCTGAAAGATGCAGATGATTTTAGTGTGATGATTTAAACTATAAAAAGGTCGGCCCACGTCTCTTGGTCTGACGGGCTTTACAGACATCCTTCATTCATTACGATCAGACCACGAGGCGTGGGCCGACCGATCATTCAGAATAGAATAACAACACAACTATAATATGCTTGCATTTTACAATGGATTCATTTTTACAGGTGATGCATTCACTGCTGAAAAAGCGGTGTTAGTTGAAGGAGATCGTATTGTTAATATTATACCCACTGCAGAAGTTCCATTAACTGCAGAACCATATGATTTAAAAGGCGCCTTTCTTGTGCCGGCTTTTATTGATCTGCAGATATATGGAGGCAACGGACAATTATTTTCGCAAGAGCTCACTGCAGATGCATTGCTGGCAACAGATGCATATTGTGTAAGCGGCGGTTGTACACGTTTCCTTATTACAATGGCAACCAATACCATTGAACTGTTTCTGCAGGGAATTGAAGAAGTAAAAAAATTTCAGCAGGAAAATAATACCGGTTTGTTGGGTTTGCATTTAGAAGGTCCGTATATCAATCCGGTAAAAAGAGGGGCACACATTTTAAACTGTGTAAAACCACCAACTGTTGATGAAGTAAAATTGTTACTCGACAAAGCGGAGGGTGTTATAAAAATGATGACTCTTGCACCTGAACAATGCAGTGAGGAAGTAATTCAACTATTACTTGATAACAGTGTTTTAGTTTCAGCGGGTCATAGCAATGCCAGCTATCAACAGGCAACAGCTGCTTTCAATAAAGGCATTACAACCGCTACACATTTATTCAATGCCATGTCGCCCTTAAAAAGTCGTGAACCCGGTATGGTGGGTGCCATCTATGATCATGCAACGGTTTACAGCAGTATAGTTTGCGATGGTGTGCATACCGATTTTGCAGCAGTCAGCATCAGTAAAAAAATAATGAAAGAGCGGTTGTTTTTAATTACTGATGCAGTAACAGAAACAACAGCAGGAGCATATCAGCATGTATTTCAGCAAGACCGTTATACATTACCCGACGGAACTTTATCAGGCTCTTCGTTATCCATGATCAAAGCAGTAAGGAATTGTGTACAACATGCGGGCATAGCGTTTGATGAAGCCATCCGTATGGCTTCGCTTTATCCGGCACGTGTTGCCAATCTTGATCAGCACTTTGGGAAAATTGAAAAAGGATGTACGGCAGACTTAACTGTACTGGATAATAAAATGGAAGTGAAAAATGTTTTTCGTAACGGCAGGTGGTGCATCTAACAACAGATGCAGCCTCCCGGCTGCACCTGACCTTAAAACAAACGAACCTGCTATACCATCATTTAATAAGCTGCTATTTCCTCTTCCGTTTCTTTTTGTAACTGCATTTTCGGGAAGTGCTTGGTACCATTTAGTTGAACCGGCCTTATGTGCGGCGTTTTCCGTTTTATGTGTAAAAAGCGGAACAGCTTTACTTTATAAAAATCATATACAATTACCACAACCAGAAAAATACTCACCACATAAAACAAACGAAATCCCATGTGCATGTAGGTAATACCTGATACAATTGCACCAGACAGATAAGCTGCCGCAATAGACAGCAACAGAACAGCCTTATTTTTTAATTCTTTACTTCTCCGGTATTCTTTTTTTGTAAACATGGAAAATAAAATACCCAGATCAGTTGTGATGCCTGTAAGATGTGTGGTTTTAACTGTAAAGTTTGAAATGCTTGCCGTGAGCCCGTTTTGCAAACCCATAGCAAAAAGCATCAGCGCTAGCATCACTTCTGTTTCGGCCAATGTTTCTTTGTAAAAAAAATGACCGTATGTACCAACTGCAACCAGACAGATAATCTCAAGTACAATTGGCAGGGCATGTGCGATGTAAGTATTTTTTTTATTGAGGTTTATAACAAACATGTTTGAAACAAACCCTCCAAAGAAGAACAGGAATACCCAACCCAGTACAACGGCTGCCTGAAACAAATTTCCTTTCACCAGTTCTGCAGCAAGAATGGCATAGTGTCCGGTTACGTTTGAGCTGAATGAAAAAAACAGGAGCAGCGAAGCAATGTTCACCATCCCTGCTGAAAATGCGGTGAGCACTCCCAGCTTTACATTATCACCCAGCGTTCTGCTGTTACTGTATTTTCTGAGCATAGGTTGTAGATTTATCCCGTTCAAAAATTAATTGTGCAATTCCCCTGGCCTGTAAATCCGATTCTGCATTCAACACCATTTTATTATTCTTCAGAACAGTTAACTGATAATTTTCAATTCGGTGGTCCCCGTATTTAATCTGCAACACATGTCCACGCCCTTTCATACTCCAACTTAACCATTCTTCTTTTCCTGCAATGCGTAAGCGTAAACGCCCCCCTGGTAAAAACTCCCAGTCTTCTGCTTTATGAAAAGAAAATTCCGGTTGCACGCTTCCTGATTTACTGGCAGCAGCGATATCTGCAGCAAAAGCAATTCCCTGTTCATAAGCCCATGCTGTTTCCTGCCATCTGCCAAGAATAACCTGCTCCGGGTTGGCAGATGCATTAAACAACACACCAAGTGCAAGGATACCGCTTAGAAAAACCGCACAATAGGTTAACCATAATTTCATGATCGTTCAATTAAGTGTCAGCTTACCTGTACACGGTTAAAAAACAACTCCGCAACTTTTCCTTTTTCAGGTATTGGCAAATCAATTCCTGAGCCTACACATTCTACACGAAGACTGCTGGCTTTTATGTAAGGCATTAAATCGAAACTGCTTTTATTATTAAACTGCGGGTTATACAAAATAGGAACACATGCTTCATCTACCCGGTTTGCTTCTACATAGTTGTTAAATGCTGCCTGTGTAAATCCACTGAACACATCTTTACGCATGCTGCGGATTTTTGAAGCGTATTTGTTTTTCAGCACATCACATCCTTCGTTAAATTCTTTACTCACCAGTTCCTGTAACAGACGGGTTTTAGAATAAAACAGCAAACTTGTAATTGAATCGGTTTGGTGCAAACCATGTAACAGGATAATGTTTAACCGTACATGAGAAGGTTGCTCATTCAAATAATTTTTTACAATGTTTAAAGATGCAATGCTGAAGTCGGTTGGAATTAAAACTGTTTTTTCCATAGCTTTTTGTTTTGCGATTAGTATGCAAAACTGCTATTGGAACATTAAAACTGTTTTAAGCTGCCATTAGAATGTTGTTAGAAAAACAACAGAAAAATTAAAATGAAATTAAAAAACTCAACTGTTTATTTTCCTGTTTAACGCACTGCAATTACGTTGTAAAAAAACTGAACAACTGTTGTTGTATTGTTAAGAGCAGCGTTAGTCTGTTTGGCCAACCGGCAGGTTAATCTGAACGGTTGTTCCCTGGCCTACAATAGAAGATACAAGAATTTCGCCGTTATGCAGGCGAATGATGTTGCGTGTAAGCGGCAATCCTATTCCATAACCTTCATACTTTAATGTGTTGGAAGCACGGAAGAAGGGATCATAAATATATTTCAGTTCATTTACAGGTATTCCGATGCCGTGATCTTTTACTATTACAAACACATTCTGATCAGAGGCGCCAATGGAGACATTCACTATGCTATTATTACTGTATTTACATGCATTGCTGATGATGTTGCTTAATGCAAGATGCAGCAACTGCTCATTGCCTTTTACTTTCAGTTTCAACGGATTTTCCGGCAACAGACTCATGTCAATATGAATGAGGCTTTCGGTATTTATTTTTTCAATCGTTTCTTTTACATCCCACAGCAACTGATCTATACGGAGCTGATCGAATTTCTGATTCTTTCCGTTAAAGCCCGTTTGAGCAAGAAAAAGCAATGCTTTTGTTTTACGGTCGAGTGTTTCTGCTTCATCTAAAATCACTTTAATGGTTTCAATATACTCATCAATGGTTCTGATTTTAGAAAGGCTTACATCTGCTTCGCCAATAATGGCTGTTAATGGTGTACGCAGTTCATGCGATGCATTGCTGATAAAATTATTTTGTGTTTCAAACGATGTTTCAATCCTGTCGAGCATGTTATTAAATGTTCGGATAAGATCAGTAAGCTCATCGTTGTTCATATTATTATCCAGACGCAGATGCAGATTTTCTGAACTGATTTCTTTCACACTGTCGGTTATTTTACGGAGTGGTTTGAAAACAAACCGTGAAAAATACAATGCAATTAAAGCCGAAAAAAGAAAAGCCGCAGCAATAGCCAGAAAAAGTGTTCTGCGCAGATATGCAGAATGGTGTATTTCAAAATAATTCTCTGCCGATGCTACCACTATATACTCACCCTGTTTGCTTTTATACCGTATGCCTTTGTAAAACATACGGTTTTTATTGTACTCACTTTTGCCATCCTGAATAACTTCATTAAAAAACGATATCGGTAACCGCAACGCTTCTGATTCTTTTTTAAAGGAATAACCGGGATAAATGCGGAAATAGTGGTCTTTTTCCTGCGGCAGTTTTTCAAAAAATTCATTCCGCAAAGCGATGAGCTCCTGTGAACTTCCTTCTTTATCCAACTCTACTTTTGCTGCAGTAACGGCCCGTATCTCCAGTAATTTATAAAAATCTTCGTAAGAATAATTTGAAACAGAGAGATACACAAAGCCACTAAAAAGTATGATAATGCTTAAAAAAGCAGTTAGTAATATGAGTGTGGTCTTTATCTGTATTTTCATTTTCATACTCCAACCTGTTTTAATACAACCTGATTTACCCATTGTCTTTTAACACATACCCCATTCCAATAACGGTGTGAATCAGTTTCTGATCGGCGTAATTATCTATTTTCTTGCGCAGATAGTTTACATATACATCTACTACATTGGTACCAATATCAAAATTTACTCCCCATACCTCTTCCAGTATATCTGTACGGGAGAGTACCTTATTTTTATTTTTGATGAAATACAGCAGGAGTTTGTATTCGGTGCTTGTGAGTGAAATGGGTTTGCTGTCCCGTACAACAGCTTTGGTGTAGTCATTTACTTCCAGGTCGGCAAAGCGGTACAGGTGTTCATCCTGCAGATCGGCAAGAGCGGCTCCGTTTTCTGTACGGCGCAACAATGTGCGGATACGTGCCAGCAACTCTATAAACTTAAAGGGTTTAACCAGGTAATCATCTGCTCCTGTTTCTAAACCCAGCACAATGTTTTCAGATGTGCCCAGAGCAGTTAAAAACAATACCGGCATATTGTTATTCAGCTTGCGGATGTCTTTACACAGTTCCAGTCCGTTTTTATCGGGTAACATAATATCAAGAATGATCAGATCAAATTGGTTGTCGTGGAATAGTTGTAAACCTGTATTGCCATCAAAAGCAACGGTTACATCAAAGTTCTCTTCTGTGAGACCTTTTTTAATAAACGATACCACATGCATTTCGTCTTCAACCAATAAAATTTTTTTCATTCACTCCTCCCGTTTATGCTATGCTGATTAAACAAATTCACGGTAAATTTATCGGGTATACCGCAAGAGCACATTAAAAACAGATTAGAGTGTATTTTGTTGCAGGTACAGACGCAGCTTAGTTATTTGTTTTTTGCTGCAAAATCAGCTCCAGCGCTTTTTCCATTTTTGGGTCTCTGTTCTCACGGATGCTTTCTGCCGATGCTTTCACTTCCACATCAGGCAACACACCGGTTCCGTTTTTGGGATAGTTTTTATTATTTACAATACGATACAAAGGCAAACGCACACGGAGTTTACTGTTGGGCAAAATCATCTCCGGAATAAACACGCCGTTGTTACCATAATAGCCGCCACCGGTTTCTTCGCCTACAATCGTTACATGATCGAGCCCCTTAACAGATGCAGCAAACAATGTGGTGGCAGAAAAAGAATAGCCACCCGTGAGCACATATACATAACCACTGTAACTATTATTCACGGGTTGATAGGTTTTGTTTCTGAAAAAACGAAACGCATACATACTGTCGTTTACTTTTCGGTTGAGGAAAAATAAACCGAGATTAAAAATTAATTTTTTTGTGATGGTTGCCTTGCCTTTAATCTTTCGCTGTCTGCTGTAAATAGAATCTGCAAATACAAAAGAACTTCGCTGTATTTGCCGGGTTAGGTATAACGATGTTTTAATCAGTCCGCCTCCATTATTCCTTACATCAATCACGAGGTGTTGAATTTTTTTCTTTCGAAGCTGACGGAAGCTTTTTTTGATGAACTGTTTTTTCAACCCTTGTCCAAAACTGTTTAGCCTTAGAACAGCATAGGTATTGGTTGAATCTATTCTGAAACTGCGGATGCTTTGTAATCTGCGTTGACGTGCTGAAAGATCTTCCTGCTGTGGCGGCAGGTTTCCTGTAAACGGTCTTCGGCGCATGGTATCTGTTGCAGGGTTATACACCGGCAACTGCTGACGGATGGTATTTCCTTTTGCATCGAGATACACAATCTGATACTGGTTCTTCACACCCATGCGGTTATTGAAATAAGTTGGAAAGCTGTTGCTGAGATTTTGATAACTGAAGTTTTTTGAATTGCCATCAATAGAAACCATGGGCAACAACGTATCAATAATTGTTCGGGCATTCATTGCATCTACAGAAAGAATGGTTGCACCTTGCTTAACAGAAGAATCCCTGCGGTTAAGTGCACCCGTTACAACCAGCGTTGAATCATCAACAATTTTTAAACCCAGCGGAAAACTTTTGCTTCTCTTGCCATCCATGTATTGATAGTAGCGGCGGGAAAAACGCACACTGGTATGTCCGCAACGGATGGGAAACAATGTTTCGGAAATCAGATTTTTAAACTCAATCTCGTTCATTGAATCGTTGAGCAATGCATACGCCCGTTGAAAAGAAGCATGAATAACCGTGTCACTTGCATACCAGTAAAGCGAAGGATGATTGTTACGCAATGTGTGTTCCATTACCTGCACATCTTTCCTTAGCTGCTCCGCACTCATTTTTTTTTGCGGTGTATAGCTTACATTGTTTGTTGCAGAGCAGGCCAGCAGCAAACAGCAGAGGGGTGTAATAAATAAGACAGTCGCTATGTTTTTCATTGTTGGTTTTTCGGGTTAAACATCCTGTGTATGCAGTTGATCAGTTATTTTTTTCCAAAAGCATTCCACCCTTGTGCTATCAGCTGGTGTTTATTTCCTCCTTTTGTAAGAATGGTTGCTCCCTCTTTTTCTTCTGCAATATATCCTACAACATGAATACCCAGTGCATCTTTAATCTTATCGTAGTCTGCCTGTGAAATGGTAAACAGTAATTCATAATCTTCGCCGCCGCTTAATGCACAGGCGGTTGGATCTATTTCAAGTTTATACGCAAATTCTTTTGTATCCGGATGGATCGGTAGCTTGTCTTCATAAATCACAGCACCTACACTACTTTGTTTGCAAATGTGTAATAGTTCACTGCTCAGTCCATCGCTGATGTCCATCATAGCCGTTGGAACAATGTTTTCTTTTTCAAAAAAATCAATGATGTCTTTTCTTGCTTTTGGTTTTAATAAACGTCCTACAATATAATCTCTGTCTTCAAGATCGGGTTGTACTCCTTTTGTTTCAAGAAAAATTTTCTTTTCCCGTTCCAGTAAGAGCAAGCCCATATAAGCGCCGCCTAAAAAGCCGGTTACGCAAATGAGGTCGTTCACTTTGGCAGTGCTGCGTTTTACAAACTGATCGGGTGCCACTTCGCCCAGTGCAGTTACGCTGATCACCAACCCTTTTTGAGAAGAGGTAGTATCGCCACCCACTAAATCAACACCATATTCTTCGCAGGCAAAATAAACCCCTTCGTAAAATTCTTCCAGCGCTTCCACACTAAAGCGGTTGCTGATGGCAAGGCTTATCACTATTTGAGTTGGCGTTGCATTCATCGCATACAAATCGCTCAGATTTACCACCACACTTTTATAGCCCAGATGTTTGAGCGGTGTATACATCAAATCAAAATGCACGCCTTCAATCAGCAAATCGGTTGTTACCACGGTTTGTTTTCCAAAATGATCAATCACTGCTGCATCATCACCTACACCCAGAATGGTAGATGCGTTCTGATGTTCAATATTCTTTGTAAGATGTTCAATTAATCCAAATTCTCCAAGTGAGGAGATTTCTGTTCTTTCTTCGCTCATAACTAATTTTTTAAGTACGAAATACGAGGTACAAAGTACACAGATCGATCAACTTAATTATTTGTTGCTTTCTGAGTAAGCTACCTTTATAACAATTTTGAATATTATTTTTTATTTAGTTTTTCTCTTGTGGTAATAATAGATGCCACAAGAATTTTCAACAACTCATTTGCTTCTTTAAGCAGCCTGTCAATTTTTTCTGCAAACTCAGCATTAAACTCTTTCAATAGCTCCAGAAAATATATGCTTTCATCTGCTTCTTCCTCACATATTTTCAGCTTATTCAAAAAATCAGCATCTGACTTTCCCCTTCTTGCAGCCCTGTAATTGGCTCCTACAGAAGAAGAGCATCTCACTAATTGTGCGCCATACGATTTATTAATAACGTTGAAAGGGAGTTCCATTATCAACCTTCCAACTTCTACTGAAAACTGGAACGTACGTAGTTTCATATCCTGCATAGATGCCCTTTTTTTATGGTTCGTTTAATCAACAAGCCTTTAACTGTGTACTTCCAACTTCGTACCTCGTACTTGCGCTTTAAAGCGTTTTTCTATTATTCACCACTTCCACCAGATCATGATGAATTTTTCCGTTGGTTGCAATGATGTGCGGCTGGTAGGGCGAGTAATGGTTCCCTTCAAAATCGGTTACTTTTCCTCCTGCTTCTTCTACCAATAAAAACCCGGCTGCACTGTCCCATGCATTGAGCTTGTGTTCATAAAATCCATCAAAACGACCGGCTGCAACCCAGCATAAATCAATGGCTGCACTGCCCAAACGCCGAACCGGAACACCTTTGCGGATAAACCGTTCAAACACTTGCAACGGACCATTGGGCATATCTAAATAAGTGTACGGAAAGCCTGTTACCATGCAGGCTTTTATCAGTTCCTGCTGTTTGCTTACATGAATGGGTTTATCGTTGAGGTAAGCACCCTGGCCCCGTTCTGCAAAATAAAATTCATTCATGAGTGGGTTATACACTGCGCCCAAAATCATTTCACCGTTTTTTTCAATACCAATGCTTACACAGCAAATAGGAATGCCGTTTGCAAAATTCACGGTACCGTCAATGGGGTCAATAATCCATTTGTATTCCGACTCCTGAATCAACTCTCCCGATTCTTCACTTAAAATATAATGTTCGGGAAATTCCTGCCTAATCGTTTCAAAAATTGCTTTTTCGGCTGCATGATCAGCTTCTGTTACCAGGTTATTAACGCCTTCTTTATGATGAACTGCAAAATCACGGTCGAAAAAATGTTTTAACTGATCGGCACCTGCCCTTGTGGCCGCTATAAGGGTTTGTTTAAGCATGCGCAAAGATAAGAACCGGGGCCCCATCCTCCCGAAGTTATCATTCGGGGTTTTTAAACCTAAAGGCGGGAAAGAAAAATC
>JALHRP010000014.1 GCA_022841365.1 Chitinophagaceae bacterium
TTGGTTACAAACTTTGTTTTCATCTGAAATAACTGTGGTGCGACATCCCCTCCAAAGAAAATCGTTTCGTTATTTTCTTTGATCCGGAAAGCCTGATGCCATGGACTGTGTGCACCTGTCCACTCATAGTAAATATAGTCATCTATAACTCCGCTGCTTTCTACCAGTTGTACGTTGTTTGATTCGGTAAGTATACTCACATCATCTATCTGATACGATTTGGAGAGTTTGCTCACCGCAATTTCGAGTTCCTGTTTGTTAACGATATAAGTGGCGTTGGGAAAGCTCAGAAATCGCTGTTGCAACACGGCATCCTCTTTACTGATTCCGCCTGCATGATCTTTATGTAAATGACTCATTAAAACTTTGGTAACATCCAACGGATTAATGCCCGCATTGATTAAGTTGGCATGTATCTGTAACGTTCCATCGGGCTGAGAAAAACCCAGACCCGTATCCAATACTAAAATATCTTTTGAAGTGATGATGGCAAAGGGCTGTACTTCTACCAGTAAACTGCCGGCTGGTCGTTCACTCATGCGATCTCTTGTATGATCGAATGGAATAAATTTTTTTGATGCATCAACTGTAAAGCTCCCTTCTGAAAGCGGAATAATTTTCATGCTGCAAAGATACAGGCTGCAGAGTGCGGAGCGAAATCAGTTCATAACCAGTTTGGGTGCTCCAATCATGGAATCAAAAATAAACAGCTCATCCATTTCATAATGAAAAAAACGGCGGATAGGGAAACGGTCAATCAATTCTGCAGCTTCCATTTCAGAAGCCGCATTTATCACCACCCATCCTTTACTGCGGTTACCATTAACAGCATACGTAATAATCACTTCTTCACGCATCAGGTTGTTGATGTAGTTTCTGTGGCGGGGTATCAATTCCCAGAACTCGTTGCTTAAATCGGCTTGCAGATAAAACGTACAGAGAAATTTTTTCATTTGCTTCGCTTGATGTGTGATAACGGATAACTGTCTTTCAGAAAACGAATGCATTGCCTTTAACAAACTGCAACAAAGGTTACTAAAAAAAACTGACAAAATATACTACCGTAAAACCATTTGCCGGTCTGCATCCAAACGGATCATAATAAAAATAAGCGCAGTAAAGGTTATCAGAGAAGATCCGCCATAGCTTAACAAAGGCAGTGTAATACCAATTACCGGCATTAAACCAATGGTCATGCAGATATTAATAAACACATGAAAAAACAGGATGGCAGCAACGCTGTATGCATACACCCGGGAAAAAGTACTTCGTTGACGCTCTGCCAGTGTTATAATGCGGAACAATAATAAAAAATATAAACCCAGTAAAAGGGCACTGCCCCAAAAGCCAAAGCTTTCTGCAATGGCAGTGAAAATAAAATCGGTATGCTGTGCAGGCACAAAATCGCCCTGCGTAGTTACTCCCTGTAAAAAACCTTTTCCCAGCAAACCACCCGATCCGATTGCAATTTTTGATTGTTTTACATTGTAGCTGTAATCCTTTTTCTTACCCTTTGCCATTTCATTTTCAAGCTGGGCAATCCGTTCCGGATCTTTAGGTGTATAGCTTTTGCCAAACATACTTAATACACGCTCTGATTGATAAGGCTTTAATATTTTATCAAACACAACATAATCTACAAAGTACTTAAACAGAATACAACTGCCGGCAATCAGTACAAGCAGGAGTAAAATGAAAAAATTACGTTTTACTTTTCGCCAAAGGAAATAAACAGCAATCAATAAACCAATACCCATCATAATGCTGTATAGCTGAAACGAAAGTACAATTGCCGTAATAAATAAGATAATGATTGAAAAACCAACAATAAGATAAATCACCGGCAACCCTTCTCTGTACATCACCAGAAAAAATGATAAGTATACCAGTGCAAGACCGGTTTCTTTTTGTGCAATAGATAATACAGCCGGTGTTAAGGTTACAACAAACGCTATGATTTGAGATCTGATTGTATGGAACTCAGTTTCCTGCCTGCTGAGATACTTGGCCAGCGCCAGTGCTGTAAAGATTTTACATAATTCTGCAGCCTGCAGGTTAAAACCGCCACCAAGCGCTATCCATGATCTGGAACCACCAATGTCTTTACCAATTACAAATGTTAACAGCATCAGTAAGATTCCTGCCATGTAAAGTAAATTGGCAGTAGTGGTAAAAAATTTACTGTCGGTTAACAATATCAATACGGCAACAAGAGAACTGATGCCGATAAACAACACCTGCTTTGAATAATTTTTTTTGAGCTCAAGCAAAGACTGAAAAAATGAATCGCCGGTTCTGTACTCAACCGAAAAAATGGCAATAAAACCAACCAGCACCAGTGCATAATAAAGCAACAGCATTGTTGTATCAATTCCCTTTCCTATACCTGCTTGTTTTTCCATACCGGTTGTACGATTATATGTTTGGGTGATGGAATTTTTTATATTGATAACGTTGGCCGGGTAATACAGCAATCAAACTGTTTGTTTTTTCTTTTTTCTTTTCGGGCAGACTTACCGGATCGCTGAAGTCCTTTTCTGCAACAGCCAGATCAGTTGAATCAATTCTGGCTTTTTGTTCCCGTTCCAAACGCATACGCAGCAGGGAGTCTTTTACCTGTTTAATAGAGTCACGTACATACCGTTCATGTTTAATTTTTGCAGGTATAATGGTTACATTACTGATGCGTTCAATCTCTGCCTTCCGTTTAGGTCCCGCAATAGAATCGGTTAAATATTTTTCCATAAGTAAAGAGGCAATGGGTGCTGCCCAAGTTGCACCATAACCTGCGTTTTCCACCACCACACAAATGGCAATCTTTGGATTCTCTTTGGGAGCAAAGGCAACAAAAAAGGAATGGTTCTGCTGCTTCTTTTTTCTGAAGTAGTTTTCTACTGTTCCTGTTTTGGCACACACGGCAAATCCGTCAATATGTGCATTACGAGCTGTACCATTGGTTACCACCATCTCCATACCATCAATTACTGCCTGATAATAATCATTGGGTATACGCAATGGCGATATTTTCTCTCTGTATTTTTTCAGTAAGGTGTCTTCTGCTGTTTCACCCTCAATGTTTTTTACAAAGTGCGGAGTATAATACCAGCCACGGTTGGCAATTAAACAAATAGCATTGGCCATTTGCAAAGGAGTGGCCTGTATTTCGCCCTGCCCTATTCCTAATGAAGCAATGGTGCAGGAACTCCATCCGCCCCGGCGAAACTCTTTATTAAACCTTGCTGTATCGGGAATAAATCCTGCGTACTCTCCCGGCAAATCAATACCCAGTTTATGTCCTAATCCAAAACCCGTCATATAACTCTTCCACTTCAGCAATCCTTTCTCCACATTATTGTAGGAAGGGTTATCAATGGCCATACGAAATACATGTGCATAGTAAGAGTTGCATGAGTTGGCGATGGATAAACTCAGGTTAGCGGCATGACCTGCATTACTGTGTGTACATGCAGGACGACCGCAGGGACCGTATCGTCCAAAACATCCATATCCAAAATCGGGTGTAATCAACCCTTCATCTAAAGCAACCAATGCACCCAATGGTTTAAACGTAGAGCCGGGCGGATACACACCTTGCATACCCCGGTTCAGCAATGGTGATGCTGGATCTAAAAACAACCGGCTGAAATTTTTGCGTGATTCTGATCCGGTTAATTCGTTGGGATCATATGTTGGGCCCGATGTCATGGCTATAATGCCGCCTGTTTGCGGTTCAATAGCAACCACACTTCCAACTTTTCCATTCATCAGCTTTTCAGCAAGCTGCTGCACTTCAATATCAATATAGGTGTTGAGATGACGACCTGCTACAGAAGCCGTATCAAATTCTCCTTTTTCATACGGTCCAATAGGACGGTTAAAATTATCACGCATGATATATTGAATACCCCGCTGTCCCATCAACACTTTTTCATAATAGTTTTCTAATCCGCTGCGGCCGGCAAAGTCGCCCATTTGATAAAAATAGTTCGACCGTTTGAGCATGGATGAATCTACTTCGCCAACATAACCTAAAATATGAGCTGCTGCTTTAAACGGATAACTGCGTATGGGGCGTTCCTGTAAAAAGAAAGCCGGCTGAAACCGAAAAAGATTCTCATTAATCTTCGCATACTTTTCTGCAGAGAGTAAAGGCTCAAAAACTGAAGGCCTGTTTCTTGAATTTTTAATGATGGAAGTAAGAATGCGTTTTTTAAACTCAGCTGTATCAACACCTAGTATACGGCAAAGCGAAAACGTATCAACACCTTTTAACTGCGATGGTGTAACCATGAGATCATACATGGTGATATTATCAAGAATGGCTTTGCCTTTGCGATCGAAGATAATGCCACGGCTGGGATATACAACCTTACGCAAAATGGCCTGATCGTTTGCAAGCTTTGCATATTTAGATGAAAACAACTGCAGCGTCATTAACCTTACTAAAATAATAGCGAACACTGCCGCAATAATGATACGGATGGTGGTTTGTCTTGTTTGATTAAATTCGGCCATAGCCTGTTACTGGTTTTTCAGCTTTTGCTGATCAGGTGTTAGTAAGAAATTTCTGTTTGCGTATAAAAATAATTTCAATCACTGTTACCAGTAATAAACTGATGACAGTGGATCCGAGTGTTTTTAAAACGAGATAAAAAATATTTCCGAATTGAAACGCCTGGATTGTAAACAGAAAGGTATGATGCACAACAGTAAGTACAGAAACATACGTAACATATTGTGTAAAGCCTAAGCTTGTTGCAGAGGGCTCCCGGTAATTAAACTCAGCTCCCTGTTGGGGCATGAGTAAGTTTATGAGAAACGGACGCAGGTAACCAATAGCAACACATGCAGCTGCATGCAGACCTGGCGATTTTGTAAAGAAATCAAGACAAAGCCCTGTAAGGAATGAAACAATCAGCAAACTGCTTCTGCCCATGCTGAAGGGAAGCCACAATATAAACAGATAATAAATGTAGGGTGTAATGTACTGGTGCAACGGTGGTATTTTATTGAGCACAAACACCTGCACCAGAATGAACATGATTAAACGAATGATATTGCGTAACAGACTGCTCATTTTTTCTTTTTCAATTTATTCTCCAGTTCCAGCTGTTCATTTCGCTGGAGATTGCTGATCACAAAAACATTCTGTAAACGACTGAAGTCGTTCGAAGGTCTTACCTGCAGTAAATAATTATTGCTGCTTTTTTCAAGAATTACTTTTTCAATAATACCCACCATGATGCCCGGAGGAAAATCGGAATAACGGCTTGTTATAACGGTATCGCCTTTTTGAACCTTTACACTTTTAGGTATATCTCTCAACTGCACCAGTCTTGGGTTTACTCCATCCCACTCTATCCGTCCACTCTCGCCTGTCTTTTTTAAACTGGCGCTGATGCGGCTTTGCTTGTTGAGCATACTCATCACCGTTGAAAAATTATCCGTTACATCCAGCACGACACCTGCCACTCCGTTTGCCGAAATAACCACCATACCCGGTTGCACATTTTGTTTACTTCCACGGTGTAACGTAAAATAATTGTTGGGCTGCGATACAGAATTGTTCACCACCTCTGCATCCATGTACAAAAACTTTCTTCTTTCTCCACTTGTATCTGCAGCAGTAGTGTCTGTTACCAATCGTTGTGAAGAATCAGGCGATGAAAAATTTTGTTTTAACTGATTCTGTACTTCGTTGAGCCTGCGCCGCAGTTCATCGTTCTCTTTTTTAAGATGGAAGTAATCATTTACTTTTTTGTACTGCGCTTCAATACTGCCGGTAATTTCTCCGGCAGTATCCATATATGCTGCCTGATGAAAGCGGTTATAGCGGAAAAGAAGTGTCAGGCTGATGATTTCCAGCAGGAGGAAAAACAGCAACACCGAAAATCGTCTGATAAAAGCGAAAATATTCCGCACAGAAGGGTGGATGATTTAAAAGTTCCACCGTTTGAATGCATCATTTAGTTACGCATGACAAACGGATAGCGATTGTAATTTTTTAATGCAATACCTGTGCCTCTTACAACGCTTTTTAACGGATCATCGGCAATATGCACAGGCAATTTAATTTTCTGGTTCAGTCGTTTATCAAGACCACGAAGCAATGCACCGCCACCGGTAATATAAATACCACGGCGGTAAATATCTGCCGCCAGCTCAGGAGGCGTCATTTCCAATGCTTTTAAAATAGCTTCTTCAATTTTGAAAATACTTTTATCAAGTGCTTCAGCAATTTCCTGATAGCTTACCATAATCTGTTTTGGAATACCTGTTACAAGATCACGGCCGTTTACAGGAATATCATCGGGCGGGTTGTCTAAATCTTTCATAGCAGCACCGATCTGTATTTTAATTTGCTCGGCTGTGCGTTCACCAATCAACAAACTATGATAACGGCGAAGGGCTTCCATAATATCGGCTGTAAATTCATCGCCTGCAATACGGATACTCTGATCGCACACAATACCGGCAAGTGCAATAACAGTAATACCAGTTGTACCACCGCCAATGTCTACAATCATGTTTCCTACAGGTTCTTCCACATCAATACCAATTCCCAATGCAGCAGCCATTGGCTCGTGCAAGAGATAGACTTCCTGTGCACCGGCTTGCTCGGCACTGTCACGTACCGCTCTTTTTTCAACTTCAGTAATACTGCTTGGTATACAAATCATCATCCGCCATTTAGGGGCAAACAATGGCTTTTTGGTTAATACTAATTTGATGAGTTCACGAATCATCAGCTCTGCAGCGTTGAAATCGGCAATTACACCATCTTTCAACGGGCGAACAGTGCGTATACTTTCGTGGGTTTTTTCGTGCATCATCAGGGCCTTTTTCCCAACTGCCAGAACATTTTTTGGATTATTACGGTCGAGTGCAACGATCGAGGGTTCATTCACCACAATTTCATCGTTGTGAATGATGAGGGTATTGGCAGTTCCCAGGTCAATCGCAATTTCCTGGATAAAAAAGTTAAAGAGTCCCATATTGGTTTGTGGATATTATAAAGTTGCTGATGGCTACAAATTTGAGAGAAAAATTTGGATTTACAACGCTAAAACCGTGCCCATACATGAATTTTACAGATTTTTTTTATCAGCATTTTATTTCCCGGCAACTGAATGTTGAAATCCAGCAGCAGAAAGGACTACGGAACGAATTTATATTTTCGGCTATACGACGCTGTTAGTTCAAACAAATTCGTACCCGATATCCTGACGGAAGTACATATTTCTGAAACGAAGACCTTCAAGAATTTTTTTAGAACGGGCAACTGCATCTGCAGTTGTTGATCCGTATGATGTAACAGCAAGGACCCGCCCGCCATTGGTAACTACCTGTCCGTTTTCTTCTTTTGTTCCGGCATGAAAGACGAACGATCCGGTTTCAACCGGTTGCTGCAGACCCTCAATCTCATATCCTTTCAGAAAATCGCCGGGGTATCCGCCGCTTACAGCCATCATGGTGATGGCCACACGTGGATCCTGCTCAATTTCAACAGTATGGATCTGTTCAAGGGAGGTAGCACGGAGCAGTTCAACCAGGTCGTTTTTTAAACGGGGAATTACCACCTCTGTTTCCGGATCGCCCATGCGGCAATTGTATTCAATCACAAAAGGCTCATCGTTTACTTTAATCACTCCGATAAACACAAATCCTTTGTAGACCATGTTTTCTGAAGAGATGCCCTGAATGGTAGGCTTAATAATCCGCTCTTCAACTTTTTGCATAAATACGTTATCTGCAAACGGAACGGGGCTTACAGCGCCCATGCCACCGGTGTTTAAGCCGGTGTCGCCTTCACCAATCCGTTTATAATCTTTTGCTTCGGGTAAAATGCAATAGCTTTTCCCATCGGTTAAAACAAACACACTTACTTCAATGCCATTTAAAAACTCTTCAATCACCACCCGCTTTCCTGCATCTCCAAATTTGTGCTGGTGAATCATCATGTCAAACTCAGCAACTGCTTCCAGATGATTATTACAGATAATCACCCCTTTTCCTGCTGCCAAACCATCGGCTTTTAATACAACCGGTAAAGTATGATGCAGAAGGTACTCCCTTCCTTCATCAAAATTATCATTCGTGAATTCTCTGTAAGATGCGGTTGGAATCTGATGCCGATCCATAAATGCTTTTGCAAATGCTTTACTGCCTTCGAGTTGCGCAGCAAATGCGGAGGGACCTATTACTCCCAGCCATCCATCTGCAAACGGCCTGTTTTGATGTGCTGAAACAAAGTAATCATAGATGCCATGTACCAGCGGATCTTCGGGACCTACTAAGATTAAATGAATTTGCTGTTCTCTGCAAAACTGCTCTGCTTCAGCAAATTCTGAACCCACACGGAGATTAATATTTGTGCCGCAGGCTGCCGTACCTGCATTTCCGGGAGCAATGTATAAATTGCTGCACAGAGGACTTTGAGACAGTTTAAGGGCCAGTGCATGTTCACGGCCACCAGAGCCAAGCAGTAGAATGTTCATCTCTTGATCTTTATTCGCCTAAATTAATTGTTAGTACCCGAAATGCAGCACCATTTATCAAATGCGAAATTATGAAACTAATAGACGTTTACATTTATTTCTTACTTTCGGAATCTTACTTACAATAATACAAACGAACTTGCATGAATCAATCAGTTAGCCAAACAGGGCATCCGAAAGGACTTTGGGTTTTATTTGCAACAGAAATGTGGGAGCGGTTTAATTACTATGGTATGCGGGCCATTCTAACGTACTTTATGACCCAGGCCCTATTGTTTAATACTGAATTTTCGAATGGTTTATATGGCAGCTACATCAGCTTATTGTATCTCACTCCTCTTGTTGGCGGATATATTGCCGATAGGTATTGGGGAAACAAACGTTCCATTCTTGTGGGTGGTTTGGTCATGGCTTTAGGAGAACTGATTCTTTTTGTTTGCGCCTCCATTTATGATTCATCCCGAGATATGGCAAACATCCTGTTTTTCTCAGGTCTGGGATTTATGATTGCTGGTAATGGCTTTTTCAAAGCCAACATATCTTCTTTAGTCGGGCAACTTTATCCAAAGGGAGATCTGCGTGTAGATCCGGCTTATACCATTTTTTACATGGGAATTAATGTTGGTGCCACACTTGGCCCGATTCTTTGCGGATATTTCGGCGATACAGGAGACCCCTCAGATTTCAAATGGGCATTTCTTGTTGCTGGCATTGGAATGTTGTTTAGCGTGTTGATACAGAAACTATTTCATGACAAATATGTTCGTACACCTGAAGGTGAAATCTTAGGATTAACTCCCGGTACTGATAACCCGTCAAATAACCCTTTAATTCCGGCTTCATCATTTGTAAAAGCTCCATCAAAAATTTGGGCAAACCCTGTTTTTATTATTGTAGGACTGTTAGCATTTTCAGCTCTTATGATTGGTGTTATTTATTTGGATACAAGGATTAACTACCTGTTTTACCTTTTAACTGCCAGCTTTGTATTCATCGTTTATCTCATTCAATCGGATAAAAGTCTGAACAAGGAAGAAAAACAAAGAGTTTGGGTAATGGTCATTATCGCCTTCTTTGTTATGTTTTTTTGGGGAGCGTATGAACAAACCGGTTCTACACTTGCTTTATTTGCAAGAGATCAAACAGATCGTACCATTTTCGGATGGGAAATGCCTGCAAGCTTTTTCCAATCTTTCAATGCTGCTTTCATCATCATCTTTGCCCCTGCTTTTGCATGGTTGTGGCTCAAGATGGGTAAAAGTCAACCAGCAACTCCCACAAAAATGGGTATTGGTTTAATATTATTAGCTTTTGGATTTCTATGGATTGCTATAGGTGCAAAATCAGGAGAAACAAAAACTGTTAGCATGATCTGGCTTACCGGTTTGTATCTGTTACATACCTGGGGAGAATTATGTCTCTCACCCATCGGTCTATCTCTTTTTAATAAATTATCTCCTTTAAAGTTTGCATCATTGTTAATGGCTGTTTGGTTTTTGGGTAATGCAGGCGGAAATAAGTTGGTAGGTGTATTAGGTGCTTTGTATCCAAAAGATGGGAATACCACCAACTTTCTTGGATATCAAATGAACAATCTCTATGACTTCTTTATGTTATTTGTTTTCATGGGAGGTACAGCCGGTGTGATTCTTTTGTTGCTTTCAAAAAAGCTTCAGAAAATGATGCATGGAATAGTTTAATGAAAACACTTTTCATTCATTTGTAATTTTTCTCTTTTAAACCAAGCCATATGTCTGATCAAAAATTTCAACCCTTTGTTCCTGATGAAAGTAAGATGGCCGAGTTCACTGTTAAAAGTGTACTGGTAGGTGCTGCTTTCGGAATCATCTTTGGGGCAGCAACCGTTTATCTTGCATTGAAAGCAGGTTTAACCGTCAGTGCTTCCATTCCCATTGCTGTACTGGCCATTACATTGGGCAGGCGATTGCTTAAAACAACCATTCTCGAAAACAACATCATTCAAACAACAGGCAGTGCCGGCGAAAGCATTGCAGCCGGTGTTGTATTTACATTGCCCGGCTTTTTGTTTTTGAGTGAAAAAGACAGTTCGCAGTTCTTCAACTATTTCACCATTCTTACACTGGCCATTTTTGGCGGCATTCTCGGTACACTCATGATGATTCCTTTAAGAAGGTCGTTGATTGTAAAAGAACATGGCACCTTGCCCTATCCTGAAGGGACAGCATGTGCCAGTGTATTAAAAGCAGGTGAACGTGGCGGAGATTTTGCCAAGACTGCATTCATGGGTTTAGGATTTGCATTTGGCTATGCCATCTTACAAAAGATCTTTCATGTAATTGCTGAAACACCTTTCTGGATGACCAAACAGGTGAATAAATTTTTTCCATCTGCAAAAGTGAGTGGAGAAATTACACCTGAGTACCTGGGTGTTGGTTATATCATTGGACCAAAGATCAGCGGTGTGTTGGTTGCCGGCGGTGTAATTGCATGGTTTGCTTTTACACCTTTGCTTGCATCATTGGTTCCTCCTGATACCATTGCTGCTCAATTAGTGAAACTGGGTTATTTAGGCGGATTGGATAAAACAGGCGGACCTGGCGGATGGGATCCGGTTGCTCATTCATTTGCAGATTATTCAACCGCAATTTACCGTGCATACATCAGGCAGATTGGTGCCGGTGCTGTAGCTGCTGGTGGATTTATTACACTCATCAAAACCATTCCAACCATTGTATCTTCTTTTAAAAGCAGTCTTGGTTCAATGAAGAAAACAGATGGCGAACCGGTTGCAGTAAAAAGAACTGAGAGAGATTTGAATATCAAGATTGTTGGTTTTGGAAGTCTGGCCCTGATTATATTAATGGCTGTACTTCCGCAAGTTCCCGGAGACAGCATTGGCAGTAAATTGTTATTGGGTTTACTCGTTGTGATCTTTGGTGCTTTCTTTGTAACCGTGTCATCAAGAATTGTTGGTTTGATTGGCTCTTCCAATAACCCCATCAGCGGTATGACCATTGCAACACTCATGGGCACCTGTTTAATTTTTATTGCAGTGGGTTGGACGGGTAAAGTATTTGAACCCATGGCGCTTGTTGTTGGTGGTATGATTTGTATTGCAGCAGCCAATGCAGGTGCAACATCTCAAGATCTGAAGACAGGATACATTGTTGGTGCTACACCAAAATATCAACAGATTGCTTTGTTTGTTGGCGCTGTTGTTTCTTCTATCGCTATTGGTGCTACCATAAAAATTTTAGATACACCAACTGCTGATATGCTTTCACAAGGCATTACACATGCCATTGGTACAGATAAATATCCTGCACCACAGGGTACATTAATGGCTACATTAATCAAAGGAATTTTATCATTTAATCTCGATTGGCAGTTTGTATTAGTGGGTGTGTTCATTGCTATTACGATGGAGCTGTGTGGTATTAAATCGCTGAGCTTTGCAGTTGGTTTATACTTACCATTGTCTACTACTCTCCCCATTTTTGCAGGTGGTGCAATTCGTGGTTTGGTTGATTTAAAGAAAAAGAAATCGGGCGAAGTGCTTACTGCAGAAGAAGAAGACCTCGGCAAAGGAAATTTATTTGCAACCGGTTTGGTAGCAGGTGGAGCATTGGCAGGTGTGGTTGTAGCTATTCTTTCGGTGAATGATAATGTTACAAAAGCGTTGGGTAATGTAAATGCAGAGCATGGCTTATCTGAAGCCTTAAGTACTAACGGATATTATCTGTTGGGCACAGCGTTCTTTGTATTCATGGGTTATACGCTGTACCGTATTGGTATTAAGAAAACAGAAAAGCTGAAAGATTCATAACAGAACCGATAAACATCAACCTCATTAAAACAACAAAGCCTCTGAAAAGAGGCTTTATTTTTTAAACAACAACTATAAAAACGGGTTGGTAAGTACATGGTTAAACTAATCCGATAAATGAAGCGGCTGCTTTTGCCTGACGAAGCAGAAAAAATTCTGTTGCGGGTTGTGCTGCTACCTGCTCATACAGATCAGTGTATTTTTCAGTGATGTTATTGATGCTGTATTTGTAACGCATCTTCCAGCCATTATTGATCAGCTGATCACGGTAGGTTTCATTTTCAATTACATTTAAAATACCACGGCGTATATCCAGCACATTGTACGGATTTACTTTACATGCAGCATCATCTGCAATTTCATCCATGGGAGAAATGCGGCTGGTCACTAACGGACGGCCCACAGCACATGCTTCTAAAATAGGTAATCCAAAACCTTCGTAAGTTGATGCGAAGACCACCATATCACACAGTTCGTACTGTTGTTTCAATTCATCAAACGACAAATTGGTATGTGTTTTAAAATCAATTTTATTTTCCTGTAATACCAGCTGTGTATCTACATCCAGACTGCCAATGATATGCAGTTCACAATTCAATCCTTTTAATGCAACAGCAAGATTCTGGATATTTTTATTGTCTTTTGTTCCAATCTGCAGAATGCGTGGTTTTTCAGCATTAAACTTCTTTGGAGCAAATTCAAAACGTGGATCAAAAAAATTAGGAACAACCTGTACTTTATCTGCATTTACTCCGGTGAGTTTCACTAATTCTCTTTTTGTTTTTTCGCTGATCACTGTTACTGTATTGGCACGCCACATGGGTAACTGATACCAGAAAAATTTAAACATCCAGTATTTTAAATTCCATTTGTTGTATTTGGTTAAAAACACACAATCATGAATGGTGAGAATGGTATTGCGTTTTTTCATACCCAGCGATACATAATGGATATCACCGGTGATATGATTGATGGTTCCCTGATTGGCACCTGAAGCAAAAATATTGGCAAACACATTGCGGATGGAAGGAACTTCGATTTTCCTGGCTTTTACATCACTTTGAGTAGAAATCTGTGCATGCACATTTTCAAAAAGTGATTCAATACTGAAGGCATGGAGCCTTCTTTTGCGAAAGAAGTAAGATACTTCCATAAGAATTGGACGATGTTTAGTTTCTCTTGATATTGGACCATACAAATATAGAGGCAGCAAACGGCCTGAACAATAGGAGTTTTCACCTAATCTTTGTACGGTAATTTTACGAACTGAAGCCCTCGCTAAACATCACAACCCTGCTGTTCTTAAATAAAATCCAGTGGCTGAATCTGCTGTTTCAGTACAGCTCCTGCATCAGCACCCAGCCATTTATTCAATACAGTGGCATACACCTGCTTAAAATCAAGCTGAAATTTTACATCCCCATCATCCAAATTACTTAGGTCGGGCAAGGGGTTATAAATTCCCTGTTGTTTTAACCCACCCCCGATAAAGAACATGTTGTTTGCTTTACCATGATCGGTTCCGTTGCTGGCGTTTTGCGCTACCCTTCTTCCAAATTCGGAGAAGGTAAACAACAACACATCATCAAAACGGTTATTGGCTTTCAAATCTTTTACAAATGCTTTTACTGCATTGTTCAATTCAGTAAACAAACGTTTTTGCTGTGCTTCCTGGTTAATATGTGTATCAAAACTACCCAGAGAAATGTAATACACTTTGGTATTGATTTCACTAAAGATGAGTGATGCAATTGTTTTTAATCCTTTACCCAGTTCAGTATCAGGATACGTTTCAGATGATGGACGTTGTTTACTTTGTTTAAAAATATAATCGGCACTTGAAATGGTTTCGGCCATGGTCTTATATAAATAATCAACCGGCTGTTCGTGTGCATCTTGTTTATGTTGTGCAAGCAGTTCTTTAAAATACCTTTCCTGACTTGTATTGTATAATCTGCGTGGATCTTCCAATGCCAATCCTTTTATCTGTTCACCTTTTAATGCAAGACTCAATACATCATCAATCTCCAATGCCTGTGTGGGTTTATCACAACCTTTGCATTGCGCATCTAAATATCTGCCCAGCCAACCTGTGTTCCAGTAATCTCTGCTGTCGCTGGCTGTATGCCAGATGTCCATACTTCTGAAATGACTTTTATCCGGATTGGGATAACCCACACTGTTGAAAATGCCCAGACTTCCTTCATCATACAATTCTTTAAATGCGGTAAGGGAAGGATGTAATCCTGCCTCATCTGTTAATGATAAGGCAGCATTTCGCTGAATACCCAAACGTGGACGATTGCTGTAATACAAATCGTTCCGGTAGGGGATCACTGTATTCAATCCATCATTTCCACCGCTGAACTGAATGATCACAGTTACTTTATTTCCCGGTGGAACCAGTTTGCCCGATTCAAATGCTTTTAAAAACTGCGGCATCAGTAACGATGCTGTTGCCAATGAACCGAGCTGGATGAAATCTTTACGTTGTATATACATTCGATCAATTTTAGATTTTAGAATAACGATTGCAGATTTAAATCCGACATCAGAAATTTGTTTAGCACATTTGATATTCCGGTGTACACATTAACTGGATGATGGATGTTTGAACATACCGTTCCCTGCTTCCTGCATCTGCAAACTTTTCAAGCATGGGTTTATTGATGGCCGATGCATTGGTTTGCCACAAGATTGTTGCTATAGACGACAGCAAATTTTCTCTGCCAACTTTTTCAAGTTGTTTCATGGCCGGCTCCCAACGGATGGTTGTCTTTACTATTCTGCCACCCATTTTACCCGCTGCCTGCTGCATACGACCCATCTCCTGATCATCATCTGATTTTGCACGAATCATAAATGCTTCTTTATATGCAATGAGTTGAGGTATGCGCATTCGAAACATGAGCGATGAACTGTCTATCCAGTTAAGACCACCCGGCCAACCTGCCACATTTGGCGGATAAAACAAAATCTGACCCAAGATTTTTTGCAGGTACAGCTGTGCATCTTCATTCTCAATCTGCATGGGCATGGAACGGCGGATACCAACCAACAGTTCAACAGGCGATTTTACTCTGGTACCAATATTTTTTTCATCATAAAACCAATCACTGGTAAACATATCTTTCAGCAACCCTGCAATTTCATAACCCGATTGATAGAAACGATCTGCCAGCCATTTTAATTTTTGCTGATCTACTTCTTCATTTACAAAAAAACGATAGAGCTTGGTAGTTATATAAGTGGCTGTTTGTTTTTGTTCAAGCAAAATATCGAGTACATCATCCCCATCAAAACTTCCTGTTTGTCCCAGTACTGTTTTTACTCCGTTATCATGCAGGTTCTTTCGAAAAACAAATTCGCCATTTAACTGAAACTGCCAGCCGGTAAATGCACGGGCTGCTTCTTTAATATCTTTCTCTGTATAATTGCCACGGCCCATCGTAAAGAGTTCCATTACTTCACGGGCAAAATTCTCGTTGGGCTTTTGTTTGCGGTTTTGCTGATTATTTAAAAAAGCAAGCATCGCAGCACTGCGGCTTACTTCTTTTAACATGGTTCCAAAATTGCCCAATGCATTTTTGCGGATGATATTGATAATATCCTGCTGATACAATGCATTGAGGTTGCGACAGGCAAAATGTCCATGCCAGAAGAAAGCCAGTTTTTCACGGAGCTGCTGTTCACTGTTCACCATTTCATCTAACCACTCAAGATTCAGGTTGCGGATTTCTTCTCTTGATTTTTTCTGCATCTCCTGTCTCTGTTCTTTGCTTATTTCTGTGCGTCTAACACCATCAACGCCATTCATCAAGCCTTCCATGAAATTGCTTACAATCTTTAAAGGCATGGGTTCTTTACGGGATGCTTTTTCAAGTGCCTCATACAATTTGGATGGAGATACTTTAGCAAGATCGTTCCATTGTTCAACAGCGGGGCCAAAGCCTGCCCGCCATAATAAATGTTGATTTTTCAGTTGTACTGATGCCGGCATGTATACGTTTTAAGTTGTTGAGACTATTGCAAACACATATGGTTTAATCCTAAAACGAAAGAAATGAAAAAATCGTTTATCGGCTGCTTCTTTCTTATTTTTAAAGCATGAAGATTGGCCCATATAAATATCTCAGTCCGCTGATTGTTTTTATACTCAGCTGGATTTCGTTTACCCAAACAGGATGGATTACCTATTTACCGGTACTCTATGCATTTGTTCTGATTCCTTTTTTAGAGTTATTCATTAAACCGGATAGCGGTAACCTCAGCCAGGCAGAAGAAGAACTGGCGAAAGCAGACAGGGTGTATGATTACATTCTTTACTTGATAGTACCCTTGCAGTATTTTTTACTGATCACATTTTTATTTTCGCTTAAAGATGCTTCACTTACTGCTGTTGATCTGTCGGGCCGCATTATCAGCATGGGTATTTTATGTGGTGTATTTGGAATTAATGTGGCACATGAACTTGGTCATCGTATTCGTAAAGAAGAACAACTCATGGCCAAAGCGTTATTGCTCACATCACTCTACACACATTTTTTTATTGAACACAATAAAGGTCATCATAAAAATGTAGCTACACATGAAGATCCTTCAAGTGCAAGGTTGAATGAAATGGTTTTTCTGTTTTACCCCCGCACATTGTTATTTACTTATCTCCATGCATGGAAAATTGCAGGCAAAGAAGTTAAAAAGAAAGGTAAACCTGTGTTTAGTCTTTATAATGAAATGCTGCAATTACAATTACTGCAACTTGCTTTTGTTACTATTGTGTTTATTGTGTTTGGTATAAAAATCCTGATCGCATTTTTGCTGGCTGCGTTTATCGGCATGCTGTTGCTTGAATGTGTGAACTATATTGAACATTATGGCTTAAGCCGCAATCAAACAGCTACAGGTCAATACGAACGTACACTGCCGCATCATAGCTGGAACAGCAATCATCTTGTTGGGCGTTTGATGTTGTTTGAATTAAGCAGGCACAGCGACCATCATTATCTCGCCAGTAGGAAATACCAGGTACTCCGTCATCACAATCATTCCATGCAAATGCCAACCGGTTATCCCGGCATGATGATTCTTGCACATATGCCGCCTTTATGGTTTTACATTATGAATAAACGCATAAAAAAAGAGGCATCTTTTGAGATGCCCCCTGATGAACAGGTGCCCTTATAATCTGTTTACTTAATAATCCATCTTGCTCCAATGCCAATATTGTTGAAATAACCAAGACCTAAGCTGGTGCCGAAAGAAGCAGAACGATTGATGCTTTTGTCTCCCGGATTATTAACAGACTCTCCATATTGAAAATAGATATTGGCAAAATCTGCGAAGCGTATTTCAAATAAAAAACGATCATTCCACTTGTAAGCAATACCCGGATAAACTGAAATACCTGTATAAACATTGGTTTGCCTGTTACTGCTGGAGGGGTTATAATATATATTTTGGCGTGCATACCCTACATTAGCTGCCCCTTCTCCAAATACATAAAATTTATTGACGATAGATTTATACTTACGGATAAAATAACCTGCATGATGAGAATAGCTTTCATTGTAACTGTCGTTTACATTTGAATTCAAATAATCATTTTTATTTTTACCGTAAGAGCTACTGATAAAAAATCCATTCAATCGTGTTTCAGATGTTGCTTTAGCCATAGAGAGTGACAGTGAAGTACTTAAACCTTGAAAAGTAGATGCGTTTGCAGGCGAATAAATACTTCCGCTGTTGGTTTGGTTATTAAAAGACAACCCAAAGCCCAGCACTTTATTTCCTTTTTTAAATTGTGCATTAGTAGCGGATGTAATTATTAACAGTAGAGCGAGTGTAAAGATTTTGTGCATGGTTAATTGGTTTATTGAATTGCAAGTTTAGGATAGAACTTTCTTCGTACATCCTGACCGTTTATTCTTAAGAAAATTTTTACTTGCTGTTAAAAGCTCCGGGGCTTTTTAACAATCGTATCATTTCTACGTAAAACCACCTTTGCAGCTTTGTTTCAAAAATAAAATCAACACCTGCCTTACATCTGTTAGTAAAAACCGATAAATTCATGGATCATTTTTTAACTCTAAACCAACTAAGAAAGAATGAAAAGAATTTCATTGATTGCTTCGCTTGCTGTTGTTGTTTTTGCAGCATGTAAAAAAAACATGAACGACAAAGAAGTAAACGTACCCGCCCCCGATGCTGCAGAGGCAGCCGTTACACAAAGACATTGTGCTTCGTATGAAGTGTTAGAAGAACAATTAAAAGCAGACCCCCGTTTAAGAGACCGGATGGAAGCCATTGAAAACTTCACCAGAGAGTTTCAAAAAAACCCGGAAGCTTACCGTTTACTGCCTGATGGCACCATGGAAATTCCGGTTGTGTTTAATGTACTCTACAGAACCGCTGCACAAAATGTTTCACTGGCACAATTACAATCACAGATTGATGTGTTGAATGAAGATTTTGCCGCAACCAATGCAGATTACAACCTTACCTCTACTTACAACAGTGTAAAGGCCGGTAACACCGGTATCCGTTTTGTACTTGAAACAGTAAATCGCAGAAGCACCAGTACTGTTAGCTGGAGCACCAACGATGCCATGAAGAAAAGTGCAAAGGGCATTGCACCAACAAGCCCTACAACAAAACTCAATATCTGGGTTTGTAATATGGGCGGTGGTATTTTAGGCTATGCACAATTCCCCGGTGGCAGCTCTGCTACTGATGGTGTTGTGTTAGATGATAATGCAACCGGAAGAACAGGAACTGCAGCAGCTCCATTTAACAAAGGAAGAACAGCAACTCATGAAGTGGGTCATTGGCTCAATCTGCGTCATATCTGGGGCGATGCAACTTGCGGTAACGATCAGGTTGCTGATACACCTCCGCACAATACAGCCAACTATGGTTGTCCTGCTGCAGGACATATGAGCACCTGCTCTCCTGCACAGGTTGAAATGACCATGAACTATATGGATTATACGGATGACGCCTGTATGTATATGTTCAGCATTGGACAAAAAACACGTATGCAGGCAACATATGCTGTTGGTGGACCAAGAGCAAGTTTCCGTTAATTGAAACCAAGCCAATTGCTATAATAAAGCCCCCGACTTTTCGGGGGCTTACTTTTTAAATTCAGTTGAGTTTATCTGCACCAAAATAAGGTTGCAGTACCGTTGGAATATTGATCCCGTTTTCTGTTTGATTATTTTCCAGCAAGGCTGCAAGGATTCGTGGTAAGGCCAATGAACTTCCGTTGAGTGAATGTACTAATTGCATTTTACCTTCTGCATCTTTAAACCGGATCTTCATACGGTTGGTTTGATAGTTTTCAAAATTGCTGACACTGCTGCACTCCAGCCATTTCTTTTGCGCAGCACTCCATACTTCAAAGTCATAAGTTAGTGCAGAAGTAAAACCCATATCACCACCACATAAACGGAGAATGCGGTATTTCAATCCTAAGTTTTGCAAAAGCGTTTCAACATGTGCTACCATTTCATCCAGCACTTCATAACTTTTATCAGGATGCACTAATTGAATGATCTCTACTTTATCGAACTGATGTACACGATTGAGTCCACGCACATCGGCACCAAAACTTCCGGCTTCTCTGCGGAAACAAGGTGTATAAGCTGTCATCTTAATGGGCAGCTCATTTTCTTTTACAATCTCATCACGATAAACATTTGTAACCGGCACTTCCGCTGTTGGAATCATATAAAAATTATCTGCCGGCATATAATACATCTGTCCTTCTTTATCGGGCAGTTGTCCGGTACCGTAAGCAGATGCTTCATTCACCATATAAGGTGGTATGTATTCGGTATAACCAGCAGCTGTATTATAATCTAAAAAATAACTGATGAGTGCACGTTGCAGTCTGGCGCCTTTTCCTTTGTACACAGGAAAACCACTGCCGGTAAGCTTTACACCCAATTCAAAATTGACGATATCATATTGTTTAATGAGATCCCAGTGCGGAACAGCATTGGCAGGCAAGACAGGATCCATACCGCTTTCTTTAACGTTCACATTATCTTCAGGCGTTTTACCAACAGGTACCAATGCAGATGGTAGATTAGGCAAACGAACCAACAGCTCATTTACCTGTTTCTCTAATTCAGCAAGCGCTTCTGCAATTTGCTTTGCTGATTCTTTATACTGTGTTACTTGTGATTTTTTTTCTTCCGCTGCTTCTTTTTCACCTTTGCCCATGAGCATTCCAATTTCTTTGGACGCTGCATTTACTTTTGCTGCAAGATCATCGTTCTCTAATTGCTTTTTGCGACGCTGCTCATCCAGTTCAATGATCTCATCAACAACATTGAGATCACGAAAGTTTTTTACTGTGAGCCGTTCTTTCACCAAATCCCTGTTCTGGCGGATAAATGCCAATTGTAACATAACACAAAATTTGCGGCAAAGATAAGGTTGAAGTACGAGGTAAGAAGTATGAAACAGAGGGGCAATTACCGGTGAGCCACCCTTTGGGGTGACCCACCCCAGAATCAACTCAAATACTTTCCAACAATCGGCATTCGTCTGCCAACTCCAAATGCTTTAGGTGATACACGGATTATTGGACAGAACTGATTGCGTTTGTATTCATTTACATTCACCAGTTTCAAAATGCGATCCACCAATGCGGCATCATAGCCCATGGCTTTAATTTCGTTGGGCCCTTGACGACGTTCGATGTATTGATACAATACTTTGTCAAGAATGGCATAGTCAGGCAATGAATCAGAATCTTTTTGTCCGGGTCTTAACTCTGCACTCGGCGCTTTCATAATGATATTTGTTGGAATAATTTCTTTGTTTCGGTTGATATACTTCGCCAGTTCATACACCTGCAGTTTGTAACAATCGCCCAGCACGCCGATTCCACCGGCCATATCGCCGTACAAGGTTCCGTAACCTGTTGCCAGTTCGCTCTTGTTAGATGTGTTGAGTAAGATGTATCCAAATTTGTTTGCAATTGCCATCAATACATTTCCACGGCTGCGGCTTTGAATATTTTCTTCTGCTAATGAAAAAGGCAGGTCGTTAAAGATCGGTTTCAACTCGGTTAAGAATGCATCGTAAATGTTTTTGATGGGCACAATATCATAAGGGTTGCCCAGATTTTTACTCAACTGTTCGGCATCGTTTACACTATGATCAGTTGAATATTGTGATGGCAACAAGATAGCTCTCACATTTTCTTTACCAAGTGCAGTACAGGCAAGTGCTAATGTTACAGCACTGTCAATACCACCGCTGCTGCCGAGAATAGCTTTACTGAAACCCATCTTTTTGAAATAATCACGAATGCCAAGTACAATGGCATCGTGTATTTCAGCAATGCACAAGGTTTCAGCTAAATGTGCAGGACTGAATTCTTCGTTTGGCAATGTATCAGCAGTTGCAACAACCGGTTCTGCAAAGCTGCCGTCATCATTTAATTCAAACCCCACCAGTTCCTCATCAAACAAGGATAAATGTTTGATCATGTTTGCATGCTTATCAAATACCAATGAACCGCCGTCAAATACAATTTCAGTTTGACTGCCAACACAATTACAATACAGCATCGGCAATTTGTATTTCTGCACATTCAGTTTTACAATTGCTTTGCGGTCTTCTACATGTGTGTAATCAAATGGTGATGCAGAAATATTGAGCATCACATCGGGCTTATATTTCATCAGTTCATCCATGGGGCAGGTGCGATACAACGGATTATCGCCCAGGTTCCAGATATCTTCACATATCGTGATGGCTAATTTCTTTCCTTTAAATTCCACAATGTTCCAATCGTATGCCGGTTCAAAATAACGATACTCATCAAACACATCGTAATTGGGTAAACAGGTTTTATGAACGATTGCTTTTACTTCCTTTTCGTACAGAAAATAAGCAGCATTGTGCAGATCCTTTCCTTCAACCCGTTTATTCTTATCCGGGGCACCAATAATCACTGCAATGCCATCAGCATGCTGTTTGATTTTCTCAACGGCTTCATTGCATTTATTCAAAAAATCGTTGAACTCTAAAAAATCTCTGGGAGGATAGCCGCACACACTTAACTCACTAAATAAAATCAACTCACCACCCTCTGCTTTTGCAGCTTCTATTGCTTCAATAATTTTTCGGGTATTGCTTTCAAAATTGCCAATATGATAATTTTGCTGCGCTATGAATATCTTCATTGTACAAATTTCACGAATTTCAGCCACAGAACCTCACAACAATCAAATGAATATTCCGTTAATGCACTGCATGAAAAACTTAGTCTGCTTTATCCTTATTGCATCGTTTATTGCCTGTAACAATGAAACCAATGCACCGGATGTTTCAGCCATTCAGGTGAATTTAAAAGTGGAGCGCTTTGAGCAGGATTTTTTTGCCATTGACAGCAACAACACAAAAGCCGGATTGGCACAGGTACAACAGAAGTATCCGCAATTTCTGCCGCTGTTTGTGAATCATGTGTTGGGGTTGGGGCCGCTTACAGACAGCAATGAATTAATACAAGAAGGCAGCAAACGTTTCTTACATCTCAACCAACCTGTATACCAAGCTTCACAAAAGCTGTATAAAAACTTCAGCAGTACAAAAGAAGCATTAACAAAAGGTTTCCAGTATGTGAAATATTATTTCCCTTCTTATCAGCTTCCTTCCATTATTACCACTGTTGGGCCCATGGATGCATTGGCACCTATGAGTAACAATGAGCCAAGCCCCAATTATCTGGGCGAAAATTTTTTAGCTATTGGCTTGCAATTTTATTTAGGAAAAGATTTTGCAATTTATAATGATCCCGGCTATATCAGCAGCATTGCACCACAATACCGCAGCCGCAGATTCTCAAAAGAATTTATTGCTGCCGATGTTTTTAAACTGGTGATTGATGATTTGTATCCCGACAGCAGCAACCGCTATCCGCTCATTGAACGCTTTGTGGAGAAAGGAAAGCGGCTGTACCTTTTACAACAATTCTTACCTGCAACAAACGATACATTACTGATTGGCTATACAGCCAAGCAACTCGACTGGTGTAAAGAAAACGAACGCAGCATTTATAATTATTTTATTCAGCAGAATTTGTTGTTTGAAGTAGATCCTGCTTTAACGCAGAATTTTACCACCGACGGGCCATCTACGCAAGGCATGCCCGAAGACAGTCCAGGAAACATTGGCGCTTACCTCGGTTGGGAAATTGTAAAAGCATACATGAAAAAAAATCCGGCAGTTATGCCGGATCGTTTGATGTTATTGTCGAATAAGAAAATTTTTGATGAATCAGCTTACAAGCCCCATTGATAAGGGCGGCTGCCCCATTTGCCGCATCATTCTGAAATGCGATGCAACAGCTGCACGCATGGTAGCAATGGAATTGTAAGGAAGCTTATGCTCTTTGCATTTCTCTTCTACAATTTTACTCAGCTCAGGATAATGTACATGGCTGATGCGTGGAAACAGATGATGCTCTACCTGATAGTTTAAACCACCTACCAGCCATGAAAGCAATTTATTTTTTGGTGCAAAGTTCGATGTTGTTTTTACCTGATGTGCAGCCCACTCACTTTCAATCAACACGGGCTCAACTCCTGCATGTTCAAATTCTGTTTCTTCCACCACATGTGCTAATTGAAAAACAATAGCCAGCACAAACCCTAATACAATTTCCATTGTTAAATAACCAATGGCCCATTTGCCAACACCTAATATCCAGATAGGTAAAGCGATGTAAAAGAATGCGTACAACAACTTACTCGACCAGAATAACACATGTTCTTTTACATCCATCTTCTGCATCGTTGTTGTGTTTACTTTTTGCTTAAAATATTTATCAAAATCGAGATAAGCCACCCATGCCAAAGAAGAGATGGCATACAGAAACACCACATAAATATGTTGAAAGCGATGAGCAGGTTTCCATATTTGTGTTCTGCACTGGCGAAGCAACGGACTTCTTGCTATATCATCATCTACACCATCCACATTGGTATATGTATGATGAATAATATTGTGTTTAAATTTCCAGATAAAGGCATTGCCGCCTAATGCGTTAATAGAATAACCGAATAAT
Organism: Chitinophagaceae bacterium; assembly: GCA_022841365.1. Taxonomy (GTDB): domain Bacteria; phylum Bacteroidota; class Bacteroidia; order Chitinophagales; family Chitinophagaceae; genus Lacibacter. Next base: position 24,392 of record JALHRP010000014.1, read on the forward strand.
TCATTTACCCATTTTTTACTGCTGTAACTGCCGTGGCAGGCATCGTGCATTACATTAAAACCAATGCTGGCCAACACAACACCCATCACCGCACAAATTAATAAGGCAACCCATGCAGGCATACTCACTGTTAACAGCAAAACATACATCAGCACGGCTGCAGGCACCAGTACAACTGTTTTTACATACAGCTTTATGTTACCTGTTTTTTTTAACCGCTTTCCGGCAAAATAATGTTCAACAGCCTGTTTAAGATCCTGAAAGAAAACGCTGTTGCTGTTATTGAATGTTACTTTAGACATGGGTAAATTTTAACCGCCGTTTATACGTTTTTAAAACGGCAATGGCAATTGACAAAGATACAGCAAATGAGAGAGAGGGTATGTCCGAAACACAACCCGTTAAGCCAATTTGCTGTTAACAGAAAGAACTTTAGTTGTTTTTAAAAGGCGCAATCATTTCAAAAGAAGGGATATTGGCTTTAAACGTTTTTTTATTATGAAGGTTCTCCATGTTATAGCTTCCTTCCATTTTTCCCATATCGGTTTTTAAATTACAACCGCTCACATATTGATACTGATCTCCGGGCTGAATCACCGGTTGAATACCTACTACTCCTTCGCCATCAATTTGTTTATACGAACCATGACTGTCGAAAATATGCCAGTACCTGTGTAAAAGCTTTACAGGAAATGTATTGTTGTTTTCAATAGTTATACGGTAGGCAAACATATATTCGCCAGCCACCGGATTGCTGTACTCGGGCTGGTAAAATGTTTCCACGCTGATGGTGACTCCTTCTGATATTTTGGATACCATGCTCTAATTTGTTATAAAAATAATCGAAATTTACAGAATTGCATCCTTATTGTTTAACGTTGCTTAAAACACAAACTGTTATGCCTGTAACAACACACAAATACAGCACAGATGAAATTACCATTATCTGGAAACCGGATGTATGTATTCATTCTACTCTATGCTGGAAAGGTTTGCGTGAAGTGTTTAATCCTGCTGCCCGTCCGTGGATTACAGCCAACGGAGCAACAACTGAAAAAATAATGGAACAGATTCAGAAATGCCCGAGTGGTGCATTAAGCTACATGCTTCATGATGGATCACAAGATGAATCGAAAGCTGAATAACTGCAGGAAATTTTTATGTCTGATGATCAGTATTAACCTGCGTACTTATTTATCAAACCACCAGCCGATATTTGTTTTACTCAGCAGCCAGATTACTGACATGGTTGCAACAGCAACAGATGAAAAAACCATTAAGATAACAGCTCTTCTCTTTTTTCTTTTACGGCTGTTTGACCCCGAACTGTCGTAGTATAAAAAACAACTCCAGATCAGAAGCCCGAATGCTAGAAAAAAGAGGAACTTAAATAATTCAAGTCTGGCAGTATATGCTCCAAGAAGAATAATGGACATAAAGAGTTTGTTGGTTTAATCTTACAGATAACAGCAGAACGTAAAAGTAATTAAAAAAAACTACCACCGGCGGTTGCGGCTACCCTGATTTTTTGGTTTTGATATAACCGTTTTTTAATAAGTATTGCAACACTTTATCACGCTGATCGCCTTGTACAATAATTTCATTTCCTTTTACAGAACCTCCGGTGCCGCATACATTCTTTAGTTGTTTGCCCAGTTTTTCTGCATCTTCATCTGTTCCTGTAAAACCATCTATCAGTGTTACCGTTTTACCAGCACGGTGTTTGGTTTCTAATTTCACCCGCAGGTTTTGTTGTGCCGGTGGCAATGTTTCCTGTGGCTGACTTTCTTCTTCTTCAAATCGAAAGGATGGATCTGTACTGAAAACAAATCCTCTGCTGTCTGGTTTATTTTTCTTTGACATGATGATGAATGTTTGAACAACTCAAATAAGTTTGGCCTTTAAACTCAGATCAAGACTTCGTGCCTGGTGAATTAAAGCGCCAACGCTGATGTAATCTACTCCTGCTTTTGCATATGCCTCAATATTATCCAGATTAATACCGCCGCTTGCTTCTGTTTCAAACCTGTCGCCAATAATTGCTGTTGCTTCTGCAATTTGCTCAACAGTAAAATTATCTAACATAATCCGGTTTACTTTACCAACTGCCAGTACACGTTTTACATCATCAATGGATCTTGTTTCCACTTCAATCTTTAATCCCGGTTTTACTGTTTGCACATAGTGAGCTGCTTTTTCAATAGCTGCTTCAATACCGCCGCAGTAATCAATATGATTGTCTTTGAGCATAATCATATCATACAACGCAAAGCGATGATTCTGTCCGCCACCAATAACTACCGCTTCTTTTTCGAGCAAGCGAAAGTTGGGTGTTGTTTTTCGTGTATCGAGAATTTTTGTTTTATAGCCTTTGAGTTTGTCTGTGTATTTTTTGGTAAGTGTAGCAATACCGCTCATGCGTTGCATACAGTTGAGCACAAGTCGTTCACATTGTAAAATGGTATGTACAGTTGCTTCTACTTCAAAAGCAGTTTCGCCAAACTGCATCAGCTCCCGGTCTTTTTTATATGCAGTAAACACAACATCAGGTTGCTGATAACGAAAGATGGCTTCAGCCACCTTCATACCTGCAAGTACACCTTCTTCTTTTATTTTAAGTACTGCTTTACCTTTTGCATCTGCAGCAATACAACTGAGGGTTGAATGATCTCCTTCGCCGATATCTTCCTGCAATGCATTTGAAATGAGGTGTTGCAGCAGTTCATCATAATTCGCTGTCATGCTGCAAAACTAAAGGAAACTGTTTTCACTCATTCATAACAAAAAACCCCGGTGTATATTACCGGGGTTCAGGATGTATTGTTATTGTTCACTTTATTTCAACTCAAATTCTATACCCTGCATTAATTGCTTGTCTCCTTTTGTACGCATGTAAACGGTTGTTCTGTAATTACCACCGCCGGTTGTTAATGTGCCGATAATAAAATTAGATGAAGGATTACTGCCCGAGTGCTGTATCTCAAAATTTCGTACACGGTTGAGAGCAAAGAAATCTTTCAATACCATTTCTGCCTGTCCTTTGCTGAACGTATTGCTCTTACCAGGCACACTTACATCTACCATATTATCAAAATACTTTGCCATTTTTTCAACGCTTCCGGTTTTAAGAGCTGCTATAATATCTTCTTTTTGAGTAAAAGAGGATATTACCACAGAGAGTGAAACCAGCAGGAAAAATGAATAGAGGTGTCTTACGTTCATACTCTTGTTTTTAGTTACTTAATAAATACGAAAAACATGCCAAATACACGATTACACAGACAGATAAAACTACTCAATAGTTGCAGATTATTCCACTAAGGGAATGATTTTGACCCAAATAAAGTAGTTTTGAGCCTATGGAAAAGAGAAAAGTTATATTGGTGATCATGGATGGATGGGGACTTGGCGAGGTAAAAACAGCCGATGCAATTCAACAGGCAAATGTTCCTTTTGTTACAGGACTTTACGGGAAATACCCGCACACTACTTTAACAACCTGTGGTGAGGTGGTTGGTTTACCCGACGGGCAAATGGGGAATAGTGAGGTAGGGCACCTGAATCTTGGTGCAGGAAGAATTGTGTACCAGGAGTTGCAACGCATTCATGTAGCTGTTCGTGATGGAGAGTTTGCTGCTAATCCCGTGATGAACGGAAGCATTGATTATGCTATCAACAATAACAAAACACTGCACATTATTGGTTTGGTGAGTGATGGTGGCGTGCATTCACATACCAGCCATCTCAAAGCCATTACTTCCTTATGTAAAGCCAAAGGGTTAACCAATGTATTGATTCATGCTTTTACCGATGGCAGAGATACAGATCCTAAAAGCGGACTTGGTTACTTAACCGATCTGCAAAATCATTTAAACAACAGCGTTGGTGCCATTGCGTCTGTTACCGGCCGTTATTATGCAATGGACCGTGATAAAAGATGGGAACGTGTAAAACTTGCTTACGATGCACTGGTGCACGGCAAAGGTGAAAAAGCTACGGATGTGTTGAAAGCTGTAGCCGGCTCTTATGCAAATAATGTAACCGACGAATTCTTACAGCCAATCATTAATGCAACTCTTGATAACACAACAATAAAAAGTGGTGATGCGGTGATCTGTTTCAACTTCCGTACAGATCGTTGTCGTGAAATAACACAGGTGTTAACGCAAATGGATATGCCCGAGCACGGCATGCAAAAACTTGACCTGCATTATACCACTATGACGGAGTATGATAAAACATACAAGAATGTTCATGTAATTTTTGAAACAGATAATCTCAATCAAACGCTGGGTGAAGTGTTGGCACAACATGGTAAAACACAAATCCGTATTGCGGAAACAGAAAAATATCCGCATGTAAGTTTTTTCTTTAGCGGAGGAAGAGAATTGCCGTTTGAAGGAGAAAAGCGAATCATGATTCCATCTCCCAAAGTAGCAACCTACGATCTGCAGCCGGAAATGAGTGCAAAAGAAGTGACCGATGCTATTGTACCTGAAATAGAAAATGAAACAGCCGATTTTATTTGTCTGAACTATGCGAATGCAGACATGGTTGGCCACACCGGTGTTTTCAGTGCAGCCATTAAAGCAGTTGAAACCGTTGATCATTGCGTAAGCCGTGTGGTACATGCAGCTTTAAATCATGGATATACAGTCTTTTTAACAGCCGATCATGGCAATGCAGATTTTATGATCAATGCAGATGGCACACCCAATACTGCTCATACATTAAATCCGGTTCTGCTGTTTGTGATCAGCCGTTCATGGAATGGAACATTAAAACCCGGAAAGTTGGGCGATATTGCTCCTACCATTTTACATTTAATGAACCTGCCGGTTCCTGAACAAATGACCGGTTCTGTTTTGACTGATAACTGATGAATTGTTTCAAACATATTACAACTGTTTTTTTACTGTCGGCCTTCAGCATTCCCCTGCTGATGCCTGCTGTATGGCAATTGAAACAAACCTATGTTCAATGGGAAATGCTGGAGAAGATGGAAAAAGAAGAATTGGTACAAATTAAAATAAAAGCAGCTGGTGTAAACTGGGTGAAGTATAAAAAGGAATGCATCATCAACGGCGAAATGTTTGATGTAAAACAACTGAAAGTAACGGGAAATGAGCTGCTTTTAACCGGGTTATTTGATGAGAAAGAAAAAGAGATCAAAAAACAGCTTGAAGATTTTACAAAAAATCAGCAGCAAGCTGATGCGATGCAACATTTTGTAAAATTGTTTTCCATTTTATTTTACAACACTTCACAAATTAAAACGCCTGCTCCTGTTTACGTGCTGATGAATCAACCTGCAACATTTGTTCCTTCAATTTATACATCTCCTTATCTGGGATATACAACACCTCCTCCTAAGTTCAGTTAAGCATTTTTTATTTACATGTGTCGTGCAATTCTGATCTGCAGTTAAACTGTTGTGCTTTTGAATTGCATGATGGATTTTTTCTACCATCAGCTTAACAAAAAAATGAGAAGGATCTTTTTAATCATTATTACAGTGAGTGCCGTTTTATTTACACAGGCGCAAAACGAAAAGCAGGACAGCTCTGCAAAGGAGCTGGAAGAAGTAGTGATCAGTGCAAGTAAGTTTCCTGAAAAGAAATTAAATATTGCACAACGCATTGATGTCATCAGTTCGAAATTCATTAACCGTGTCAATGCACAAAACACAGGTGATCTGCTCATCAATACCGGAAATGTATTTGTACAAAAAAGTCAGCAGGGAGGCAGCAGCCCCGTTATTCGTGGTTTTGAAGCCAGCCGTGTATTATTGGTGGTAGATGGTGTGCGGATGAATAATCTCATCTACCGTTCGGGTCATTTGCAAAATGCAATTACAGTTGATCAGAACATGCTGGAAAGTATGGAAGTACTCTATGGCCCTGCATCTACTATTTATGGCAGTGATGCATTGGGAGGTGTTGTTCATTTCAGAACCAAAGCACCAAAACTATCAACCGGAAAATCAATGTTGGTGAGTGGCAATGGTTTTGCACGATACAGTTCTGTGAACAATGAACAATCAATTCATGCTGATCTTAATCTCGGTTGGAAAAAATTTGCCTGGCTGCAGTCATATACATTCAGCAATTTTGGCGATGTAAAAATGGGAAGCAACTATCCGGAAAAATATAAAGGCTTTGGCAGCAGAGATTCGTTTGTTGCATACATCAACGGAACAGATACTGTGTTAAAAAATGCAGATAACAGGGTACAGAAATTTTCTGGTTACAAGCAATGGGATATGTTGCAGAAATTTTTGTACAAACAAAATGAACGCATCAGTCATGTGCTGAATATTCAATACTCAAATACAACCAATGTACCCCGTTACGACCGCTTACAGGACAAACGTGATTTTGGAGGAGCTATCGGGAACACATTTCGTTTTGCAGAATGGTATTACGGCCCGCAAACAAGATTTTTCAGTTCTTACGATCTCACTATTCTAAAAGCAGGTTTTTTTGATGCGGTTTCTCTTAATCTGAATTACCAGGATCTCACTGAAAGCCGCTACACCAGAGAGTTTAAACAGTACGACCGGTTAGACAGGAGAATAGAAAAAGTAAAAGTGGGCGGTTTTGTTTTTGATACACGTAAAGTTTGGAAATCGCATGAATTAACTGTTGGTGTTGACGGGCAACTGAATGATCTTACATCAACTGCATCAAGAGTGAACATTAAAACAGGCGCTGCTTCAAAGTTAGATACACGTTATCCTGATGGAGATAACAGGATGTATAATCTGGGATTTTTTGCGCAGCATACGTATAAATTTAAAAACAGAAAATTTGTGTTGAATGATGGCATCCGGTTTCAACAGATTTCATTGCGTTCAACTTTAGTTGATACCGCTTTGTTATTACAGCTGCCATATACAGAAATCAAACAAAATAATTTTACCGTTACAGGTAATGCAGGAATTATTTACATCCCGAAATCAGGCTCAAAATTTTCCATGAATTTTGCAACAGGTTTCAGAGCTCCAAATGTTGACGACCTGTCTAAAATTTTTGAATCAAGCACCACTGCTCAGCAATTAGTGGTACCAAATCCAAACATCAAACCAGAAAAAACATTCAATATTGATTTGGGGTTAAGTCAGAATTTTGGAAAAGATATTCGTTTTGAAATCAGCGGATTTTACACCTGGTTCAGAGATGCGTTGGTGAAAGCTCCTTTCAGGTTAAACGGTCAGGACTCGGTTAATTACAATGGAGTAAGAAGCCAGGTACTTGCAAACAGCAATGCCAACAAAGCATTTTTATATGGCTTCTCTGCAGCAGTTTATTTAAGCTTTGCAAAACACTTTACGTTCAGCAGCACGTTTACATATACAGAAGGAAAATTTGAAACTGATCCAAATAAAAATACGCTGGTATATGAAAAGCAAAGCAACGGAACCTATCGTTTGGTGAGTAAAAAAGTGAACGTAAAACCGCTGGATCATATTCCGCCGGCATTTGGTAAAACAAGTCTGTTGTTTCAAAAGAAGAATATATCTGCAGAACTGTTTGCCCTGTACAATGGCTGGAAGCGTTTAGATGAATTTAATCCGGATGGAGAAGATAACGCACAATACGCCACTGCAGATGGAATGCCCGGGTGGGCTACATTCAACTTCCGTTCATCCATCAGTATTAAAAAGAAGCTCACACTTCAGTTCTCTGTTGAAAATATGTTGGACAGGAATTACCGGTACTTTGCTTCCGGTTTTTCTGCACCCGGCAGAAACGTTATTGTTGCAGCAAGAGTAGCATTTTAAGCGGTTTCTTACAACAATTTATGCCGCTGTTTTCCTGTATTATTTTTAACCGGAAAGCAGCGGCATTTTCATTTAAATTGTCTAAATTGAGGGTTGCAAACCCATCTGTGAATGACTGAGGAAGCAATCTTACTGGGATGTCTTAAAAATCAGCCGGTGGCACAACAGGAACTGTACAGCAGGTACAGCCCCAAAATGCTATCTGTCTGTTACAGGTTTGGCCGTAACAGAGAAGATGCAGAAGACATGCTGCAGGAAGGTTTCATCAGGGTGTTCACACAAATTCATCAGTTTCAAAGTAAAGGCTCTTTTGAAGGCTGGATCAGGCGAATCATTGTGCATACCTGCATTAATCATCTGAAGAAACACAAGAAGTTTAATGACAGTGTAGATATTGCACAGGCTCAAACCCTGCAGGTAAGAGAAGACAGTGTGCCGTCAATCATTCAGGCAAAACAGGTGATTGAATGCATCAGAACATTACCGGTTGGTTACAGAACAGTTTTGAATCTGTTTGCCATTGAGGGTTATTCGCATCGTGAAATTTCAACGATGCTGGATATTGAAGAAAGCACAAGCCGTTCGCAGTACACTAGAGCCAAAGCAATGCTGGAGCAGATTTTAGTTCAGAAGAAAATCATACTCCGGCCTCAGAGACAGGATGAATGGGTTGCAGCAGCCCATCCTCGGTTTTAACAAGATCCGTACAACCAAACAAAACTGATTATGGAGCGCTACATGTACAATGATGATTCTTTTGAAAAAATGCTGAAGCAAAAAGCTGATGAGTACCGTATGTACCCTTCCGGTAACACATGGGATAAAATTCAGCAGCGGGTGCAAAAAAAGAATCAGCTCCTGAATATAAAATCTGTTGGCTTAACCATTGTACTCCTCTCTTTCTTTTCTCTTTACTTATCCAACAATCAGGTAATAACTACCAAACATACACTAGTACTGATTCCTGAAAATACAGAACAGAACTCAACCAGCACTACAGGAACAATTGCAGCAAACAAACCTTCTGCCGCAAGAGGTTTGCAAAAGAAATTGATTCAAACATCAGCTCCTGCAAATACATTGGCTGTTGTGAAAAAAGAAGTTGAACAACAGTCAACTACTGTTCCAATAACAATACCGGCTCCTGAAACCAATGCCGTAAATGAGAAGACTTCCCCTGCTGCTGTTACTGAACAAGAGATAGTTGATCAACAGATCGAAATGGCGACAAACAATACATTGCTGTTCTCATTGAAACCGCAGCCGGGCACAATAAGTCCCGAACAACGTTTACCTGTATTGGCTAAAGCACCCGATGCAGCTGCTGTACCGGAATCACCAGCACTTAAAACAGATGCTGAATTAAACTATGAAGTGAATATTCCTGTTATTACTAAACCAAAAGATGTAAGGAAAGTACAACACTATATTACTCCATCAGCAAGTTACCGTGTGTTGTTTGCCGACAATAAATTTACGTTTGGCAATATTCAGCAGCAGGATCCGGAGAGTCAGGTAACACATAAAACAGCCATTGGATTTGAAGCAGGTTCGGCCATTATTTTCCCATTAACCAAACGAATTGCATTCAGAACAGGAGTACAGTTTAACTATACACGTTATACAGTAAATGCGTTTAAAGCAACCCCACAATTAACAACGGTTCGTCTCAACTACACCAGCATCCAGCGTGTAACAACCCTCAACAATGATTATGGCACCTTTTCAAAAGATGTGTCGAATGAAACATATCAGGTTTCAATACCGCTTGGTATAGAAATGAAATTAGCAGGTAAAAAGAAAGTGCAGTGGAGTATGGCGGCCAACGTTCAGCCAACCTATCTCATCAAAGCATCGGGCTACCTGCCTACAAATGATTTTAAAAAATACATAAAAGCTCCTGATTTACTTTCCAATCTTAATCTGAACACAGCAATTGAAACGTTTATCCGTTGGGATGCAAAGAAGTTTCAGTTACAGGCCGGACCACAAATCCGTTATCAGTTGTTTTCAAATGCAAGGGATGTATACCCCATACGTGAACACCTGATAGATTATGGTTTCCGTATAGGTATTGTTAAACCGCTGAGATAATAAAATTCATCTCCCGCCTTTTTCGCAACAGTCTGCAGTTTTCAATATTTTTACAGCATGAGATACTACATGTTGTGCGTAACAGCCATTTTATCATTGGCTGCTTTTACAGGTTGCAAAAACAGCAAAAAGGAACCAAAAGATTATATAGATATCAGTTCTTACTTAAAAGGACAGCTGCGTTATATTGACAGTGTACCTTTTGCTTTTTTAAAAGTGGTGGAGAAAGACAGCCTGTTCACCGACTCACAGTTCATTTCAAAAGAACAGGTAAAACATATTGCCGGGCAATTTCTCGTAGAAGAACTTGAAAAGAAAAATTTTGAACAAAATTTTCAGGAAACCTCTTTTGCAGATGCCACTATTCATACCATCACCATCACGTATGAAGCAACAAATAAACAATCCCCGGTTTCAAGGGTTGATGTATATGTAAATCCCGAGAAAGAACAAATCAGTCAACTGTACATGATCCGCACAAGTGAACAGGGCGATTCTTCAGTAACACAACAGATGCTCTGGAAACATAACAAAAGCTTTGTTCTGATTACCTCGGTAACAAAAAAAGATATGCCCGAACGGACAATTACAGAACGGGTCATTTGGGACGACCGGGAGGATAATTGATTATGACGGAAACAGAATTAAAAAAAGTTTTACCAGGCATACCTGCACAACCCGGCATTTATAAATATTTTGATGCGGATAAAAAATTACTTTATGTAGGCAAGGCCAAACACCTGCGAAAGAGAGTTTCTTCTTACTTCACTAAAACACTGCAGTCGTATAAAACACAGGAACTCGTAAGGCGGATTGAACACATTGAGTTTACCGTTGTAAACTCAGAGCAGGATGCTTTTTTTCTGGAGAATTCGCTGATTAAACAATTTCAGCCGGTATTTAATATTGATCTGAAAGATGACAAGAGTTACCCTTTTATCGTCATTAAAAACGAGCCCTTCCCCAGAGTGTTTTTAACCCGCAGAAGAATACAGGACGGATCGCAATACATGGGACCGTTTACATCTGTTGCCAAAGTAAGAGACCTGATTGATTTTATTCGACAGCATATCCCCATCAGAAACTGCAAACTCAATCTGAGTGAAAGCAATATTAAAAAAGGAAAATTTAAAGTTTGTCTTGAATATCATTTGGGCAACTGCAAAGGTCCCTGTGAAGGCTTGCAAACACTTGAAGACTATCAGGCAAATCTGGAACAGGTAAAAAATTTACTGAAAGGCAATCTCTCTCCCGTTATCAGGCATTTAAAAGAAGAGATGAAGCAGTTTGCAGCTGAGTTAAGTTTTGAAAAAGCAGAAATCAACAGAAAGAAAATTGAGCATCTTGAAAATTATAAAGCAACTTCTACCGTAGTAAACCCAAGGTTGGGGGATGCAGATGTGTTTTCAATTATTATACATGGCGAACATGCTTTTCTCAACTACATGATGGTACAGAATGGAAGCATTATCCAAACCGAAAACGTACAGCTCCAGTCGCATTTAGGAGAAACAGAAAAAGAGATCCTTGAGTTTGCTGTAAGTTATATCCGGAATAAGTTTGAAAGCATATCGCCTGAAATTATTGTACCGGTTGATATTGAACTGTTAGATGAGCAGTTAAAAATAACCTTACCAAAAGCAGGTGAAAAGAAAAAACTGCTTGAACTGTCACAAAAAAATGTGCGCTATTTTTTTGATGAACATCAACGCAAGTTGTCGTTACACCTGGTTGATAAGAAAAAACAAAAGCAGCAGGACCTGCTTTTACAATTGCAAAAAGATTTACAACTGCCGCAAGTGCCGTTGCATATTGAATGCTTTGATAATTCGAACTTTCAGGGAAGCTACCCGGTTGCTGCAATGGTGTGTTTTAAAAACGGTGAGCCGAGTAAAAAAGATTACCGCCGGTTTAATATAAAAACAGTAAGCGGCATCAACGATTTTGCATCAATGAAAGAAATTGTTTTCCGCAGATACAAACGATTAACTGATGAAAAGGAACCGCTTCCTCAATTAGTGATTATTGATGGAGGCAAAGGACAGTTATCTTCTGCAATGGAAAGTATTAAAGAGTTGAAACTTGAAAAAGAAATGACGGTTGTAGGGCTTGCAAAAAATGTAGAAGAGCTTTTCTTCACCAGTGATCAGCAGTCATTAAAACTATCTTACAACAGTGAATCACTGAACCTGATAAGAACAATTCGTGATGAAGTTCACCGCTTTGGCATCAGTTTTCACAGGCAGAAAAGAAGTAAGGGAGCGTTTACCACACAATTAAACGGTATTGAAGGTATAGGCGAGGCAACAATAGAGTTGTTGTTGAAAGAATACAAATCTCTTGCAAATATTCGTGCAGCCTCAACAGAAGAGATTACAGCTTTAATCGGGGCGAAAAAAGAAAGGCTGCTGCGTTCGGTACTGGAAAAAGAGAAATAAGGGCAAAAAAAATGGGGCCAGGATAGAAATCCAGCCCCGTCTTTAAAATCCAATATCCTATGAAAAACCGAGACGAAGATACAAACACTTAGTAGAATAGCAATACTTCAAAGCGGGTATTTTCATACTATTTTTCAATTTTTTTTCGAAGATTTTTTGGCTTTACAGCCTGATTATCAATAAATACAACGAAAAAAATCGCACATAAAAAAACCACCCAAAAAGGGTGGTTTTTTATTTTAATGTTTTCTGTAATTAATATGACCAGAGGTCCTGCTCGTAGTTAAAGATCTTGTCTTTAATATTTTCACCTTCCAGTAAACGGAGGATCGGATCCTTGATGTAATCCTTTAACCTTCTGTCATACGGATTATCCATGGTTGATTTGGTGATATAGCTGCTGAACATCCGGTTTTCGAATAGTTCTTCCCATGTCATACGTGCACCAAAGTTTTTACCATTAAAGGCCTCATACTTTGCTAACAACGGACGGCAATCGGGATAGTACACCCAAAACAAAGGAACCATGCCAACAAATATTCCAGTGGTAGTATAAAGTGGCTTTACAGGAGCAATGCCCAATATCCGCACAAACATTCTGGATGATTCTTTATCAAACACCCACTCTTCTTTGATACGAAACTGATAAATACTATCCGGATCAAACTCACGGGTTCTTACTTCGTACCGGCTGATATTTCCCTGCATGTCGTATGAAGGAACCGTATCAACACCGCCTGCAAATGACTCGAGCACTTTAGCCGGAGTAAGAGGGGTTGTGAAACGATCGTCCACTACATCAAACGCAGTGATTTCTCTGTCACGGATTGCTTTTAAAAGGATGGAGATAAAACGCTGATTCCCGTTATCTTCATCTGCCGCATAACGGAAAGGAAGATTCATTTTTTCACGGGTATCAATTTCACGCCATACACGCTGGCGGTATACCGCATCATCTTCACGAATATGTTCATAAGCCAACGGCTGACGATCTTTAATGAGATTACGTTCAATAGACGCATCATTCCTTAAAGATGGCTTTACAGAATCCATTGCAACGTTTCCTGTAGAAGGAACAACAACAATGGGAATACTATCCTGTGGCTTATTGGATTGTTGTGGCTGGTTATTATTACCATAGCTCGAAGGCTGGTTACCATAACTTGATGGCTGATTGCCATAGCTGGATGGCTGGTTGCCGTAGCTTGATGTTGGTGTACGTTGTGATTTTGTTCTGGTAGACTTTTTCTTTGTCTGCGCAGAAACATTCACCGTAACCATCAGGCAACTAAGCAAAAGGCCAATTCCAAGGTTTTTCATTTTCATCTTGCCGGTTTTTAGTATAAACGCAATTTTTCTTAAAATAATATAGTTTAGATTCAGAATTATCTCAGGTTAAAAAATATTCCCGGAATTCTTCTGCTTCCACCTGGTCCGCTTGCACGGATTTCATCGAGCGTAATGGTTGTTCCGGGTTTTGCTTTGTTAATTAAATCCTGAACGGGTGCAAAACTGTTGCCGGAAACCTGTCTGAACTGAGGATCAGGGAAACCTGCTCCGGTTAAGTAAATCACATAACCTGTTACGGTAAATGTAACTCCTTCAAACACGAAGTTTTCTAATTCTGCACGTACACCCTGCTGTGCTTTAAACACATTCGACTGCATTACACCGCCTTTGCTTGCACCAACCATAGCAACAGGATCAGGTACATTTTTTACCCGGAATTCAAAGCTGCTGGTTCTACCATCTGCATTTACTGTTACAGTTGCTTTACCGGGAGAACTTGGTTTGGAGATATAACGGCCGGGAGCAATTTTGCTTAAAGATCCATTATTGATACTTACAGTTACTTTTTCATCACCAACACTTCCGCCACTTACTGCCAGTTCGTTTTCCAGTCCAATGTAAAGCACTTTCACTTTTTCAGCACTTACAAAGGCTCCGGTAGCTGTACCAACAGTATAATTAATGGTTGTTGTTTTTGATTGAGGATTACCATCCTGATCGGTATAGTTTACTACAACGTTTACTGATCCGCTGGTGCTGCCCACTTTAATTTTACGTACAGCCAATCCTTTTTCATTTAACGAAACGGGACTGCCTGCAATAGAAACTGTAGGGAGTTTTGTTTTGCTGAACGCACCCAAACCAGCTGTTACTTCCAGTTCCTGACCGGGGAATAAATACGTTGTGCTTGCACCCACAATTGGTTCAAACGCATCAAAACGAACAACTACCTGACCAACACGGTTGTGAAATTCATTCACCATCCGGTTCTCGGTTGTCTTTACATCGTTTTGAAATTTGCTGAGCATGGTTAATGCAGCAACGGTTGGAGTCATATGAAAATAAGCCGAAGCCCAGGTTACTTTACCCATTTGACGGGTATTTGACTTTGGAATTTCAGTATTGATGGGCAGATTGTTTTCAAACATCTTGGCTACTTCAGGATCAATAGCAAGCATGGCTTTTTTAAATTCGGCCAACTTGATACGCAGCTTTTCACCTTCGCCCTGCTTATCCATGATACGTGTAGAGATATCAATATTATCTTCTTTAAATGTAGAGTTAGGATCTGCCGGATTAAAACCTGCTTCAGTTTTAATTTTGGTTTTAATGGCTTCAATATAATCGTACATTTCTTTTGTTAAACGGGTAGCTGTTTCAGCCTTTGGCATCCATACTTCAGCTTTTGCTTTTGATTCGGGTGCCTGCAGTTTTAATTTAAACGATTCCATGATCGTTCCGGTTGATCTGTCAACAACTGTATTGGTTGAGGTGAGACTGTTATCTACAACTTTAAAAGCATTGATGATTTCTGCTGATACGTTCAGTGCTAACAAGGCTGTTAACACCAGATACATCAGGTTAATCATCTTCTGCCGGGGCTCTTTAGGTAGTGCCATGATGTTTCGGATTTTGGTTTTAAGTCAGGTAATAGTTTGGTTCGTCTGTTGTTAATTAACGTCCTTGCATCGCATTGATCATGTTACCGTAAATATTATTCAGGGTACCCAGGTTTTTAGCGAGTGATGAAATTTGATCATGTGCTCTCTTTGCATCTTCAACACTTCCCTGCATGGCTTCGCCGGCCTGTGCCAGATTACCATAGAACTTGTTCATTGTTTTAAGATGATTATTGGTATCCTGTAATTCCAATTCGTAGATGGTATTTAAAGACCCGAGATTTTTTGTCATTACCTGTACCTGCTCATGATACGCTTTTGTACCTTCTGCAGCGAGGTTAAAAGAAGATACCGTTGCAGCTGCCTGCTGATATGCATCTTTCATACTGCCTAAAACAGTTGCGGCTTCTTTTGATTTTGCACTCAGTTCGCCGGTTGATGCAACCACATCGCTTACATCTTTAATACCGCCAACAGTTGAGTTTAATTTAGAAAAGTTTTCGCCCAGGCTGCGGAGGCTTGATGGAGTAATTTCAGCATCCTGCATCATTTTATCTAATGAAGCAAGTGCAGGTGTTCCTTTAGCAGCAACAGGACCGTGATCACTTAAACCATAGCCTTGCGTTGCCAGATAAGCGTACACTAAGAAAATACCTGCTTCAGTTAAAAGGCCTATCGTTAACATCATATCTGCAATGGGTAAGTGAAGAATTTTTGCCCATGCGCCAAAGATTACAACTGCAGCACCTGCAGAAACGATGATGTTCGTGATTTTTTCGGTTGATTTTGAAACTGCCATAAGAGTTGGTTTTAAAAAGATGATTCGAAAATGGTGGTGATTAGGTTCAAAAGCTTTGCTTTTGGTCTATTATTAATTGGGTTTACAAAAAAAATGAATGGTTACGGGATTACTTAACGTTTGCGCATTACAGCCGGTAAGTCAATAACACAACGGAAGCCTACATAAGACTTTGCAGTGTCCTGATACTCGTAATTACGGGTACTGGTTTGCAGGAAATAACCTACACTCTGCCAGCTTCCGCCACGTACTACTTTACGTTTCATACGGGGAGGATCGCTATCCTTTGCGTTGTAACGGATATCCGGATTCATGTCATGTGCAAAGTTGTAGCCGCCTTCATAGTAAAGAGAGCTGGTCCACTCAGCAACATTCCCTGCCATGTTATACAAACCAAAATCATTTGGCCAGTATGCATCAGCACGTACGGTATAAAAACCTCCGTCTTCAGGATAGTTACCACGGCCGGGTTTAAAGTTGGCCATTAAACATCCTTTTTTGTTACGGAGATAATAGTTACCCCATGGGAACATAGATTGTGAACGACCGCCACGTGCAGCATATTCCCACTCTGCTTCTGTGGGTAAACGGAAGTTTGATTCGGTGGCTTTATTCTTACTTTCTAAAAAGTTATTGAGATATCTTGAACGCCAGTTACAGAATGCAGCAGCCTGTTTCCAGGTAACACCAACTACAGGATAATTTGCAAATGCAGGATGTGCAAAGTAGCGCTGACTCATTGGTTCGTTATAGCTGTAAGAGAAATCACGTACCCAAACCAATGTATCAGGATAAACCTTGATTGGATTTTTGATAATGAATTTTGAACGGGGTTCATTGGGTTTACGGTAAGCAGCGGCTTTATAGTCCACATACTCTTCCTGGTAAACTAATTTATCAGGATCTATTTCCATTTTACCGAAGATACGGTCGTCCGGAGCCATCATCATAGAACCGAGTTTTTCATACACGTTCTTTTCTTTCCAGATGCCATTGGCTTTTTTCCAGTCAATACCGTTTGTCTTTGGATCAATATAACCCAATACAGTAGCTGCAATTGAATCTCTTACCCAAAATACAAACTGCTTGTATTCGCTGTTGGTAATTTCAGTTGCATCCATCCAGAAGCCACTGATTGAAACCTGACGGTTACGGGCGGTGTAAGCATAGTTGATATCCTCATCACTCGGGCCCATGTGAAACGTTCCCTGCGGAATGTGTACCATACCAATAGGTTTGGTAAGACCGGCAGGTGCGCCATAACTGGCACCAACCAACTGACCATTGTTTGCAGACTTGGTAGACGATTTAGATTTCCCGCAACTTGCAGCAAGTACGGTTAGGGCGGCGATTGTAAGGCAACTTAACAGTTGGTTCTTCATTGTTAAGAATTTAATTTTCTTATTAGGTATTGGACAAATGTAAGAATTCCCTGAGGGAGATTCTTCACAATTTATCGCAATGCTAATATTATTTTTTTAAAGTTCAAAATGATTTGAGCGTACTTTTTCTTAACGATTTGTGATCTCTTTTATTGTATTATAAGCCATTTCACTTAGAAGTTGCTGTATTATCAAGGGGTTGGCGGTTGGAGCCATACATTCATATTCCTTACAGAGAAAAAAGCAGGTTTCATCATTTTTAGTACTTTTCTCTATCAATAACGGGAAATTACGGTTGCTTTCTGCAGCAGCCTGAATAACCAGATTGGGCACATACAGTGCAAGCAAAAGATCCCTTGCTTTTCCGTATCCTTTTCCAACAATTGCCAGCTCATAATATCCTTTGATGAAATTTAATACCTGAGATGCCCAAACCCCAAAAGAACCGGGATAGCGAACAATGGCCTCCTGCATGCCTGCAATCATTTGAATGCTTTGCTCTTTCCAGCTTTTTTCATCAAATACAATACCGAGGTAGTTTAAATTAAATGCCATAACTGCATTACCGGAAGGCACTGCCCCATCATACACTTCTTTTTTACGAACAATGACATCTTGCTGACCCACAGGGTTAAAGAAAAAATAGCCTGTTTCTTCCTCACTGAAATGAAGCAGAACATATTTGGTAAGCTGTTTTGCTTTTTCTAGCCACGCTGTATCAGATGTTATTTCCTGTAAAGCAATCAACGCCTGTATTACGTAAGCATAATCATCCAGAAAGGCCGGATACCTTGCAACGCCTTCTTTATATACATGTGCCATGGACCCGTTCATGTGACTGAATTTTTCCAAAAGAAAATTCATATTGTTAACTGCGGCCGACCTGTATGCTTCAATACCCAAAGCTGCAAAGGCTTTACAGTAAGCTGTATTCATCAACGCATTCCAGCTTAAAATAATTTTATCATCGAGCAACGGAGCAATTCGTGTTGTTCTTTTTTCAAGTAACATGCTTAAGCAATGTTGCATGCGCTTTTCAAATGCAGCAAGATCCAGTTGGTTTCTGCTGCATAACTCTTCTTTGCTTCGTAATGTTCTGAGGATGTTGACGCCCTCCCAGTTGCCTTCTTCAGATACATCGTAATAGCTGCAGAACAGATCAGCATCTTCTTTCAGCAGCTCATCTATTTCCTGTTTAGACCAGGTGTAATATTTTCCTTCCACTCCTTCACTGTCTGCATCCAATGCTGAATAGAATCCATTTTCTGGAGAGGTCATTTCCCGATTGATAAATTGCAATGTTTCAATAATCGTTTTACGGTAAATTTCTTTTTTGGTGATTTGATACGCTTCACTCAATGTTGTTACCAGCAGGGCATTATCGTACAGCATTTTTTCAAAGTGAGGTGCAAGCCATTCCCTGTCTGTACTGTAACGTGCAAATCCTCCGCCTGCATGATCATAAATACCTCCTTCTATCATTTTATCCAGACTTAAACAAGCCTGCACAAGTGCTTCCTCATTTTTGGTGTAATGATGATACTGCAGTAAACAACGGATGGTAAAAGTTTGCGGAAATTTCGGAGCCTGACCAAAACCTCCCCATTCTTTATCAGCAGACTTCATGATGTTTGCTGCTATTTCATCTGCATGATGTTTTAAAAACAACTCTTCGTTGGGAATATTAACAGAAGTAATTTTCTTGGTGCCGAAAGCATTTGCATTTTGAAGATGAGCTGTTAATTCATTTGCCTGTTCTTCAATTTCTGAACGTCTTTCCCTAAAAGCATTGGCAACACCATACAACACTTCTTTCCATGATGCACGGTTATAAGCTTTCACCGGTGGAAAATAAGTGCCGCCGTAAAAAGGTTTTAAATCAGGTGTAAGAAAAATATTGAGCGGCCATCCTCCGCTGCCCGTCATGGCCTGCAAAGCGTCCATATACAAATGATCCAGATCAGGGCGCTCTTCACGGTCTACTTTAATATTAATAAAGTGTTTGTTCATGATGGCGGCCGTTGCTTCATCTTCAAAACTTTCACGTTCCATTACATGACACCAATGGCAGGATGAATAGCCAATACTTAACAGAACAGGTTTGTCTTCTGCTTTGGCTTTTTCCAAAACCTCACTGTTCCATGCATACCAATCAACAGGGTTGTGTGCATGCTGTAATAAATAAGGACTGGTTTCTTTAGCAAGATGATTTGTATGCTGCATAGAATAAACGCTGTAAAACAGCTGCAACAAACCTACATCGTTTCATGAATAAAACGGTAGACGTAAACAGGTTTACTTGTTTTGCTGTGCAAGAAATTTGTCTAAAGCAGATACCATGCTTGGAGCCTGTGGATCGGGTGCTTTGATTTCTAATTTGAGTCCGGCTTCTTCAACAGCTTTAAACGTGTTAACACCAAAAGCGCCAATGAACGTTCCGTTTTGTTTATACTTGGGGAGGTTTTCAAACAAACTGCGTACACCGCTGGGGGTAAAAAAACAAATCACATCAAAATCACCTGAAGTGATCAGATCCTTTACATCATTGCTGATGGTTTTATACAAAATAGGTGTTGCAAATTCACAATGATTGTGTCTCAGCCAACCCATAATTTCATTGTCCAGATTTTCACTGCAGGGATAAAGAAATTTTTCGTTGCTTTTGTGTTTGTTTACTACATCAAACAAACTTTTATTGGTTCCGTCTGCACCGTAAAACACCTTTCGCTTACGATATAAAATAAATTTCTGAAGGTATAGCGCAACGGCTTCGGTTATACAGAAATATTTTGTTTCCTGCGAAACGGCAATCCGCATTTCTTCACATACTCTGAAAAAATGATCAATGGCGTTGCGGCTGGTGAAAATAACTGCAGTGTATGAAGGAATATCAATCTTTTGTTTCCGGAATTCTTTGGAGGAGATCCCTTCAATACGGATAAAAGGCTGGAACGACAATTCAAGATTGTACTTCCGGGCAAGATCGTAATAGGGCGATTTTTCAGATTCTGGCCTCGGTTGGGTAATAAGAATATTTTTGATAGCCTTGTCTTTGGTTGCCTTTGGGCCGTTTTTTTCCATACGTGTTTTTGGAAAATTTCTGCAAAGGTAAGTACAAATCTTTATAAAAACTGAAGGAAGACCTTATACAATATCAGCAAAGGAGCAATTTCAAAGGCCAGAAAAAAGATAAAAAAATGAAACCTCCCCACCTTTAAATCAGAATGCACAGGATTATATGCCCGTAAAAAACGATACATAAAAAGCCCTGTTATAATAGAAAGCGATATCGTAACAGCAATTGCTGCCAACTCTTTTCCTGCAAATGCAATGATTACGATAAATGGAAGTAACAGGACCCCTATTAACTTATTAATTAAAAAAACAATAAATGAATAGGTTTCGGTTGCATTTCGCATACCAAACAACCAGCCGCTTACACGAAGAAAAAGGTACTTACCCAGATATAAAATTCCAATAATTACACTCGCCAAAAAAGGAATAAAAAGTTCGGGCACCTGAATAGAAACCTGAAAAAAGGCACACAGCAAATACACATATGTACCGGCAGACACTGCAAAAAAGATATTAAACAGGAGTGATTGAAGTCCGGATTGCACCAGTTGCTCACGGATTTGATTGACTCTTAATGAAGTTCTGAAAAACACTCTGAACAAATCATTAAAATACCGCTGGTAAGAAAGCCTCAACAAACCAAACAATAACACCAAACCCAGAACATAATAAAACAACCACTCCTTTCGATTGAGTTCTTTTTCTTTTTCAATAAAAAATTCAGGTGCAGAAAATAAATTGAGCTGTACCCGTTTTTGTAATACATACCTGCGGCTCGAGTCAAATGAAAGTGCGTTCCTGGTTGATACTGCTTTTGCTGAGTCCGGATTTAATGCGGTTGTTTGTAATGCATTTAAACTGTCAGTCTGTTTTTGAATAACAGCCGAATCCTGTGTAAACCCATTGAAACAAGCCAGTAACAGAAGAATAAATAAGTTTAAACGCATGTGGTGATGCAAAAATATGCAAGCAAGTCCATCACTCAGAAAAAATTCACATAGCCGAAATGAATTTTACTTTGGCGCAGATTAAAAGACAGATCATTTCGTTTACCGGCCGCAAAAGCAATATTAAAAATACCCGCTTTGGTTTCAAAAGCAAGACCAAGACCACTACCAAGAAAAGTATTGCTTGTATTTGCAAACTGACTGTTGTTACGTACAGCAGCGGCATCGGTAAACGCATACAGATAGCTGTTTAATCCAATGAGAATGCGGTACTCGGCTGTAAACACTGCATAGGCCGAAGCGAAAATACTTTCTTCATCAAATCCACGCAGCAACCGAAACCCGCCAATCTGGTACAATTCATTTCTGAAAATACGAGGGCTCTGCACAAATCCTGCATTAACAGCCGTTTTAAAACTGGTTTGCTTTCCTGTTTTAAAAAATTTTGCAGCATTTACTTTTAACCGGAAAGTGTACGCTTTTGTACCGAGTGAATCATAGAGTGATTGAAAATTGAAAGCGGGGTTCATCGGGTCTTTGATACCGGTAATATTGCTGTTGGGCTTTATTCTTCTGATACCTGCTGAAGCTGTAAACTTGAGATCAACCCCTTTTCTTGGATTAAACCGGTAATCGGTATTGTACCATTCGTATTCGATGCCGATATTGGATGTGCGTTGATCTACCTGATCGGGTAAGCGTTTACTGGAAAGGATGGCATTGGTATCAATCGAAATTAAATTAGAAACAAACTGCTGGTAAAAAACCTTTCCACTTTTATTTCCTCCAAAGGAATATTGTACACCGAGTTGCAGATTAATATTCAGGAAGCTGCTGTCTTTCTTAAATCCATCAAACGCAAAATCAACTCCAAAAGCCGAGCCCAGTAAAAAAGGCTGCTGGTATGCCAGTTGCAATCTGGGCGACTGCACCTGAATTTGCTGAAAAATAATTCCCAGTGTTTCTCCCAAACCAAAGCCGTTACGCAGGTTCAGATTAAAATCACCCGTTACCAGTAACTTATTATTACCTGCAGGATCGGTGGTTGGTAAAAAGCCAACCAGCCCGTTAATCTGACTGCTTTTTTTATCCTTTAAATACAGATTTACAATGGAGCCTGTTCCTAAAAAACTCATGTTCCACTTTTGTTCTTCGGATATATAGGGCAGCAGCAAGAGTTTGGGACTTATTTTTAATAAGGCTTGTTTTTGATAAAGGGCACCTTGCGGCAATTCTAAAAACCGCTGCAGAAAACGGTTGCTGATTTTAGCATCGCCATATACTCTGATGCTGTCAATTTTATACAATGGCCCTTTATCAATTTTAAGCTGTGCATGAACAGAATCGTTTCGCAAATCAAAACTGTCGAGAAAAACATTGGCAAACGGATAGCCTGTGTTTTCAAGTTTATCTAACAAACGTTGCTGCAGCAGTTGTACTGCTGCAAAATCAAGCGGCTGTTGTTGAAAATTTTTTGCCCTGTAACCGGAGGCAGATAATAATTCGGGAGAGATGGAAGAAATGTCAAGCTTCGTCCATAAATATCTTCTGCCCAAAAACAGAAGCACCTCCGCCATGGATGAATCCATTTTAATTGAATCGACTGAAGCTGTTATAAATCCTTTCTTCTGAAGAAAGCCGGTTAACTGAAAAATATATTGCGTGCATACAATTTTGTCTTCGAAGCCGGTTTCAAGTCCGAGTGAAGTTGCCACATCAACCGTATCGGCAAACCGATACTTCAACTGATATTTTTTTTCCTGTGCATGACTGATGAACAGCAAACCACTGCAAATACAGAACAGAAGAACAGTTTTACAGTTTGCTTTCATTTTTTGATACACGAACAGTTAGTTTTGCAGATTCAATTAATAAAATTAAGCTTTGGCAGGCATTTGTATACACATTCCGCTTTACAGACAGGTTTACCTGCCGAAAAATAAAACACACATTATTTAATATCGAATGGCAGGCATTTACATTCATATTCCGTTTTGCAGGCAGGCCTGTACTTACTGCAATTTTCATTTCAGTACAAGTCTGCACTATAAAAACGATTTTCTTGTTGCTTTATTGAAGGAGATTGAAATACAAGCGCAACCATCAAGCAGTTATCTGCACAATCAGCCCATAGAAACCATTTACTTTGGTGGCGGAACCCCCAGCCTGCTTTCTACTGAAGAAGTAAAAACAATTCTTGATACCATCCATTCATTGTATCAGGTAAATCCCAATGCAGAAATCACATTAGAAGCTAATCCCGATGATGTAACAGATGAAAAACTGTACGGATGGAAAACAGGCGGCATTAACCGGTTAAGCATCGGTATTCAATCGTTATTTGACGATGACCTGCAGTGGATGAACCGTGCACATACAGCAACAGAGGCCAAACAAGTGATTCAGAAAGCAAGAAATGCAGGTTTTGAAACATTTACTGTTGACTTGATTTACGGAACTCCCGGTTTAAGCGATGAAAAATGGAAACAAAATCTTGACTGGGTGATTGAACAGCAGATAACACATCTCTCCTGCTACGCATTAACAGTTGAAGAAAAAACTCCGTTAGATAAACAAATCCGTCTGCACCAAAAAAAAGATATTGATGCTGAGCAACAAAGCAGACAGTTTCTTTTTTTAATGGACTATATGCAACAGGCGGGCTTTGAACATTATGAAATTTCAAATTTTGCACAGCCCGGTCACCGGGGTAAACATAACAGCAGTTACTGGCATGGCGCACATTATCTGGGACTGGGACCATCGGCACATTCTTACAACGGCAGCAGCAGACAATGGAATGTAGCAAACAACCAACAGTATATTCAATCTCTTTCACAAAATAGTATTCCGTTTGAAAAAGAAGAGCTCACCAAAAAACAGCAGTTGAATGAATATGTAATGACGAGTCTGCGTTTATTAGAAGGTTGTGACCTGCATCTGGTGCAGAAACAATTTGGAGAAACAGGAGCAAGCCGATTGAAAGCCGCATCCAATGCATTTCAACAAATCAAGTGGCTTACTGAAATAAACAATCATCTCATTTTAACAAGAGAAGGAAAATTATTTGCAGACAGGATTGCGTCGGAGTTGTTTGTATAATCATCTTCCAAAAGCAAATACAAAACATGCTGCATCAATCAAAAATTGTATGCTGTAAATCTACCCGTGAATAATCTGATTTGAGAATGAAAAGAAACCTGAGAAAATAAAATTTACTCTGCCAGATGCTTCCTGGCTTTGTGTTGCGAAAGCAAATGATGCACAATACCAGCCAGCAGCATCAGCAAAAGTGCCCAACCACCAAAACCTGTAAATGAAACCGGCATTGAAATTATTTTTACAAAGGTACACATCCTTTTCTTCCGCAGTATTGAGGAGAGAAGATTTAACAGGATTACATCAAATCAACTCATTCTCCAGTTGTTCAAATGCCACCGCAGGCGGCACATCTTCCCACAGAATTTTGTAAACCGTTGTCGCAATTGGCATATCGGCTCCTACTTCTTTATTAATAGAGAAAAAACTTTTACTGGCGTTGTATCCCTCAGCAACCATGTTCATTTCAAGCTGTGCTGCTTTAACAGTAAAGCCTTTACCAATCATGTTTCCGAATGTACGGTTGCGGCTGTACATGGAATAACAGGTTACCAGCAAATCGCCCATGTAAACACTGGCGGCGTAATTGGCCGATTTACGAAACGATTTTTTTAACAGCTGCACACCGGGGATGGGTTCTTTGTGTACACCCACTTCAATATTTCGGATACCTACTTTGCGCAGAAAGCCCGCCATTTCATCGGCTGCATTGGCAATGAGCACACTTAAAAAATTATCGCCGTACTCCAGCCCATGTGCAATACCACTGCCCAATGCATAAATATTTTTTAAGATGGCCGCAAACTGCACTCCATATACATCATCATTAATAACGGTATTGATGTAATGATTTTTAAACTGATCTGCAATCCACTGTGTTGTTTTATCGTGCAGTCCGGTAAAAGTGAGGTAAGATAATTTTTCAGATGCCACCTCTTCTGCATGACAGGGACCCATGATGGTGTAATAATCATTGGTATCAAACTCAAACTCTGCTTTCAGATAATCGTTCAGCAATTGATTGGTGTTGGGCAAAATACCTTTGATGGCCGAAATCACTTTCTTCCCCTCAAAAATAGTTGAAGGCAGTTCCTTCAACACCGCTTCTGTGTAAGCAGACGGAATGGCAAGGATAATATATTCTGTTGCCTGAATGGTTGCTGCAATATCTGTACTGAGCTCCAGCAATTCCGTTTTAAAAGAAGCCGAGCGAAGATAACTGGGATTGTGCCTGTATTTTTTAACATGGTCAATAATGTGCTGGTTACGCACACACCAATGCAGAGGCACTTTGTTGCCGTTTAAGATTTTTGCCAATGCCGTTGCAAAACTTCCGCTGCCGATAATGGCGAATTTATTTGTTAAGTCTTCCAAGTATGCTGTTTAAGAACATCTAAAATAAAAAGAATCCCGCCGGTTGGCAGGATTCTTTTCTGATTTTTCGCATTTTATTTTTCTTCGTACACTTTATCCTTTGGTACTACTTTTACTTTCAGTCCGTCTTTTAATGTTTTACTGATGGTATTGTAAGGTGCACTTACCACCATATCGCCTTCTTTTAATCCGCTCAGCACTTCAATGTATTCATTGTCCTGTATACTGGTACGGATGGCTGCTTTTTTTACAGTGCCATCTGCCGCAACAATAAATACCACTTCTTCCATATCATCCGTCATCACTGCATTTTCTACAGATACTTCCTGGCCCTGTGCTTTTTTCTTATCATCGGCTTCTTTGGCTTTTGCTTTAGATTCCTTTTCGTTTTTATCTCTTGTTGTTACTGCAAGAATTGGAACAGCCAGAATATTTTCATGAATGGTTGTCATAAT
The DNA here is from genome assembly GCA_022841365.1 of Chitinophagaceae bacterium. GTDB lineage: Bacteria > Bacteroidota > Bacteroidia > Chitinophagales > Chitinophagaceae > Lacibacter. The sequence continues at coordinate 50,747 of JALHRP010000014.1, forward strand.
ATCGGCACTGGCGCTCATACCCGGGCGGAACGGAAGATTTTTTCCTTTTGAAGGATCAATGAGATCGCTGTATGAAGCAGGATCAATACGGATGTACACTTTATAATTGGTTACATCACTTGTTGCATTGCTGATGGCAGTTGCTGAAGTGCTGCTGCTTGAAATTTTTGTAACAACACCTTTAAATTTACGGTCGTTATACGCATCAACTTCAATGATGGCACTGTCGCCGATTTTTACTTTGGGAATATCGTTTTCACCCACATCCACTCTTACTTCAATCTTACTCATATCTGCCACACGCATGATTTCTGTACCAAGGCTAAAGCTGTTTCCTGCAACACGTTCGCCTTTTTTCACTGCAAGTAAAGAAACAATACCGTCCATAGGTGAAAGCACAGATGTACGTGAAAGATTTTTATTGGCTTCGGTTAAACTCGCCTGTGCACTCTGTACACTTGCTTTACCACTGCGTATAGTTTGTTTTGCTGCATTAAGATCGGCCTTTGCAGTGAAGTACTGACTTTCGGCCTGCTCAAATTCTGCACGTGAAATCACTTTATCATCAAACAGTTTTTTCTGACGGTCGTAATTGAGCTTTGCCTGATTTAATCGTGCTTCAAACGCTTCCAATGATGCTTCGGTATTGCCCACCTGCGCCTGCTGCTGGTTTACAACAGATGATGCACGGTCTCTTGCAGAAGTTAACACATCTGCAAATACTCTTGCAAGCACCTGGCCTTTGCGTACGCTGTCCCCCTCTTCTACATTCATCTCCACCACTTCACCACTTACATCACTGCTCACCTTCCGTTCGTCTTCAGGATATACTTTGCCACTGGCACTTACTGTTTCAATAATTGTTCGTTTGGTAATTTTTTCAGTAGCTACTTTAATGCCCTCTTCTTTACCAAGTGCTCCTGTTTTTTTTAATGCAACTAAGGTTACGATTGCTGCAACCAGTATACCGATAACCCACCATAATTTCTTGTTCATATGCGCTTATTGTTCATTTAATAAATAGTTGTTTATAATCGTAAGCCAAGTCCTTTATAAAATTCCAGCACTTTCATGCGGAACACATAATCAAACTGGTTCGAAATTTTTTCAAGTCGTACTCTGAATAAATTATTTTGATTGGTGATGAGATCAATGGTTCTTAACAACCCTGCTTCGTACCGCTTTCTTGAAAGTTCATACGAATACTCCGCTGTTTTCACGCTTTTAACGGATGCCTGATAACGCTGAAAAGCAGCTGTAGCATCATTATACGCTCTGTAAATATCCTGTTTCAGTGTTTGATTATCACGCTCTACTTGCAACTGCTGATTTTGATAATTCAGTTTACTTCTCAACCAGGCCGTTTTTGCCTGTCCGCCATTAAAAATAGGAACGGTAATACTTACACCAACAGACTGACGGAAGTTAAAATCTAACTGACGGATAAAATTTGCTTTTTGTGAACCTGATGGTATAAATGTTTGCGTAAACACATCGGGATTAGATGGTGAACCTGCAGGTGTAAATCCAATAGGTATAGTTACCGGAACATTTGTTCCCTTGGGCAAATTTTTTAATGCACTTGAATACGCAGAGTTAAGATTACCGAATGCACCAATACTTGGATACATGCTTCCTCTGGCTGCTTTCTGAAATTTTTCCAGCGATTGTAACCGCAACTTATTTACCCGTTGTAAAGGCATATTGGCAATGGCCAGTTGATACACCACATCGGGCTGCAGGTCTGCAAATGTTTCAACAGGAATCATATCAACAGGAGGTGTATCCAGCTCAAACGAAACAGCCGGATCAATATTCATCCATGTTTTTAACGCCAGCAAATTAGTTTGGTAGCCTGCAAATGCTGTAATATAAGAACTGCTGTCTCTTGCGAGCTGAGCATCTAATTCTGCAGCACTCAATTCAGGTAAACTTCCTGCATCAACCAACTTTCTTGTATTCACCAGTTGATCTCTGGTTTGATTAATCTGAACTACTGTAATATTTACCTGCTCTCTTGAAAGCAATGCCTGCAGGTATGCCGCTGCTACATTTAATGAGATATCGTTTTTCCAGCGTTCAACCGTTGCTGTTTGTGCCTGCAGTTCCAGCTCATTTCCAAGGATGGTATTTTTTTGCGAATGGAAATTGAAGAGTGTAACACTGCTTGAGAATCCAAACTGTGAAAAAGAAATCTGCTGATTGGTAAATCCGTTGGTGGCAGGATCAATGGAACGGCCAAACTGAAAACCATTGCTGTTTTGAAAATTGGCATTTGGCCAACGTTGCAGTTTACTTTGATCTAAAGCAAGAGCCGCAGACCTTGCCTGAATATCTGCCTGCTTAACATTAATATTGTTGGCAATAGCATACTCTACACAACGACGTAAATCCCATTTGTCCTGTGCCTGCAATCCGGAAACAATCAAAACCACTAAAATAGAACAGGAAATCTGCGGTAAAAGTTTTTTCATAAATTGAAATAATGACAAAGTAATGACTTTCGGGCGACGAAAATATTGATTTTTGATCAGCGGGGCAGTGATTGTACGAATTTTATCTTAGTTTTTTACGAACGTCCCAACTCTGCCTTTTCAAAAGCCTGTTTCAAATCATTGATCAGATAGGCCGCTTCTTCTAAACCAACATACAACCGCACAAGCTGATGTTCAGGATTTGAAGCATCAAACTCTTCGTTTTTGATGCCGGCACACTTAGGAAGCAATAAACTTTCGTGCCCTCCCCAGCTAACGGCCATCTGTATATGTTGCAAACTTTCGCAAAACGTTACAATCTGCTGTCTTGAATTTGCTTTGAGATAAAAAGAAAATAAGCCCGGCGCTTCTTTCATTTGTTTTTTTGCTAATGCATATTGTTCAAACCCTTCATCAAACGGATAAATGATCCGGCTTACTGCAGGGTGTTGCTTTACAAACTCCACCACTTGTTTGGTTGTTTGATTGATGCGTTCGAGTCTTACAGGCAACGTTCGCAAACCACGAATAAGCAGCCATGCATTGAAGGGTTGAATGCCGCTGCCGATGTTGAGATACTCACTGTCGAATATTTTTTTAATCATTGCATGCGTGCTGCATAAAACACCGCCCAGTGTATCGCTATGTCCGCCAATATATTTTGTTGCTGTTTGCATCGTCATATCAATACCCATCTTTAATGGTTGCTGATAGAGTGGTGTGCAATAGCTGTTATCAATTAAAGTGATGATGTTTTTTGTTTTAGCATAGGATGCAACTGCTTTAATATCCTGCATTGCAAAATCCCAGCTGTTGGGGCTTTCGAGATAGTAGAATGTGGTGTTTGGTTTTGTTGCTGCAATATAGTTTTCAGTTTTTCTTCCATCCACATAAGTAGTTGTAATTCCAAAACGTGGAAGAATAACATCGAACATCCGCTGCACCCATGAATACGGTTTGCTTACACTCACAATATGATCGCCGGTTTTTACATTGGCCAATACGGCGGCAAAGATGGCAGCAGCACCGTTATTAAAAACAAGGCAATCTTCTGCCTCATCTAATGCCGCTAATTTTTTCCTGAGAATATCAACGGTTGGGTTTAAGCCACGGCTGTAAAGATAGGTGCTCATTTCATCGGCAAAAGCAGCACGCAACTCATCTACTTTATTAAAACGGAAATTGCTTGTTTGTATGATGGGCGGAGCAATAGCATTGAAATAATGCTCACGGTCTTCGCCCAGTTCGTTAATGATATATGAAAGGTCCATTGCAGAATTAAAAAATTGATGTAAGATATGTTCTATTTTTTTTACCGCAGAGAAAGAAGAAAATAGAGTTTTCGCAGAGGAGAATGCATCACTCTGCGCCGAACTCTGCATCTCTTTTCTCTGCGCCGAAACTGATTCATCAGTAATTAATTTGAGTGTTATTCTTTTATCGCAGAGAAAGAAGGAAAAGAGTTTTCGTAGAGGAGAATGCATCACTCTGCGCCGAACCCTGCATCTCTTTTCTCTGCGCCGAAACAGATGTATTAATTTATTGTACCCAATAAACCGACACCCTTACTTCGCATAACTCTTCGTGTGTAAAATAAAATAGATCACTACAAATGCAGCAAGTACAGCCACACCGGTTAATGCTGCTGAAGGATCAGCAATGGCAATGCTGGTGCCCACAAATAAATAGGCAGCAATAAAAATGAGTGGCATCAACGGAAACAGTTTCATTTTATAAATACCCGTTCCATCCAGATGTTTTGTTTTTTTACGAAACCAGAAGATGGTTGCACTGCTCAGCACCATACCAAAGCAATCAAGAAAAATGGTGAAGGCTAATATTTTTTCAAACTCCTGTGCAAAAAACAAGATGATGATACATACAGCCGCAAACACAGTTAATGAAAACGTAAGCACATTGGTTTTTTCGTTTTGTTTTGCAAAAACTTTCGGCAAGCTTCCATCGTCGCCCATGGCATACATCACCCGTGGATTACTCATCAACAAACCATTTACATACGCCAGTACACCTAAAAACAAAAACGCCGAAAACACAGTGGCACCGGTTGTTCCAAAGATCTTATCAATCACCACGTATGCAATTTCCCGTTCGCCTTTCATCTGTTCAAAACCCACCAGTTTATAATAACTCATGTTCACCAGTAAATACAACCCAATGATGATGGCAATACCCATAAAAATTCCACGGGGGATATTTTTTGTGGGGTTTTGTACTTCGTTTCCAAAATTGATGGTTTGCTGATAACCGCCGTACGTAAAGGATACAGCAATTAAACTGATACCAAGACTTTTGATCCAATCCATATTGCTGAAAGTTGTTACAGCAGTTGTTGTTTGCTGCACTGCATATTTATCTGGAAAGATCAACGCAGCAATCAAGACCACGATCATTCCTATTTTAATCATCATTAAAATATTCTGCGCCATGGAGCTCATCTTTAATCCACGCAGATTAATGAAATAAAATACAGCAATCGCCACACAACTCAGCAACGCTTTATGTATATCCGTCCACTCACCGGGAAATAATTTTAATAAATAACCGCTGCCAATTAATGCCACTCCACTTAAACTGGCAGCATTGCTTACAAGAATTAAACAGTTAATAGCAAATGCAATGCTGGGATGATAGGCCTGTGCAAACACTTTATAATAACCACCGGTTACAGGAAAGCGGCTGCCGATCTCCGCATACGTTAACGCACCACATAGAGCAACCAAACCGCCAATGAGCCATGCACTGAAGTAAACGGAAGGATCAATGGCATCTTTAGCACTGGTGGCAGCAGTTCTAAAAATACCCATGCCGATCACCAGACCCACAACGATCATGGTAAAAGAAAACAAATTGAGTTTATTGACTGAGGTTTTCATGCGTTCATTTAAAAAATCAATGTTTATCTGTTCATTCCAACAAATGAATTTTATTCATTCGTTTAACAATGCGATGAAGATAGTTTTTTCTTTCTCATCAACTTCTAAAAAAACTAAAAGCAAATCAAGATAGTATTATAACTTTATTGCAATGAAGAGCCCATTACTAACGCTCCTGTCAGTTACCTTATTCACTTTCAGCACAGCTGCACAAGACCAGCCCGACTCCACATCAAAAGAATTAAACGAAGTCATCATCAGGGCATTTGAACAGAACCGCAAACTCATGGATGTACCTGCGGCAGTGAGTACCATTACACAAAAACAGTTGGCACGTTTCGGCAATACATCGTTGGTGCCGGCTTTGAACGCAGCGCCGGGTGTGCGTATGGAAGAACGCAGCCCCGGCAGTTATCGTTTAAATATTCGAGGCAGCTCTTTACGTTCTCCGTTTGGTGTACGTAATGTAAAAGTGTATGTAAATGATATTCCGTTTACAGAACCCGGCGGATCAACGTATTTAAATCAATTGGGTTTTTACAATATACAATCGGTTGAAATTTTAAAAGGACCTGCTTCCAGTTTATACGGTGCAGGCACAGGCGGTACCGTGTTGTTAAAAACATCCGGCAACGATAAACCAAATGGCGTGGGTGTTGATTATTCGTTCGGCAGTTTTGGTTTGCACAATACAAACATCACTGCAAGAATTGGTGATGGCAACACACAACAAACCATCAGCTTCAGTAAATTAAAAAGTGATGGCTTTCGTGCATGGACCAAATTAAAACGGGATGTGTTTAGCTGGGAAACAAAAATGAACCTGAACCAGAAACAATCCTTGCAAACATTTTTGATGTATGCCGATCTCTCTTATCAAACACCCGGCGGATTAACTGCTGCTGAGTTTGCTGCCAATCCAAAACAGGCAAGACCGGCTGCCGGACCTAATCCCGGCAGTGCACAAGCCAATGCATCGGTGAATCAAAAAACATTTTTTGCGGGCATCAGTCATCTGTTTGAAATAACAAAGATTTTAAAAAACACAACTACTTTGTATGGTGCGTTTTCAAGATTCGCCAATCCAACCATCCGCAATTTTGAACGCCGGAGCGAACCACATACAGGCGGACGATCAGTTTTTTCTTACAGTCCTGCTATTGGTTTAGGCGAATTGAAATTGATTGCCGGTGCAGAGTTGCAACGTGGCTGGTATAATATCCGAGTGTACAGAAATCGTTTTGGTGTAAGCGACAGTTTGCAAACAGAAAATGAAGTAAATCCATTTACATTGAGTGCGTTTGTGCAGGCCGATTGGAAACTGCCGCACAACTGGATCATTACTGCAGGTGTAAGCAGTAACTATAATACCATTGAAATTATTCGGTTGAATAAATTTCCGATTAGTCCGCAGAAAAGAAACTACGATAATGAACTTGCACCAAGAATTTCTATATTAAAAAAAATAGGGAACGATTTTTCAATGTATGCTTCTGTTGCCAAAGGTTTTTCCCCACCTACTTCTGCCGAAGTGTTGCCATCAACCGGTGTAATTACTACTGATCTCAATGCAGAAGAAGGTTGGAACTATGAAGCAGGTATCCGTTACAACTGGAAAGAAAAGCTGTTTGTTGATCTCAATGGATTTTATTTTAACCTGAACAATACCATTGTACAACGCAGAGACCAGGGCGGTGCTGATTTTTTTACCAATGCAGGATCAACCAAACAACTGGGTTTTGAATCCTATTCAAAATATAAACTCACCGACGATCCCAAAAAGTTTCTGTCGCAATCGGCCATCTGGATCAGTTATACCCGCAACGATTTTACTTATAAAGAGTTTAAACAACTTACCAATGATTTTAGTGGCAAGCAATTACCAAGCGTACCCAAAACCATTGTGGCGGCAGGGATTGATTTGTTACTACAGCCGGGAGTATATCTCAACATCACTTATACATACAACGACAAAACACCGTTGAACGATGCCAATACTTTTTATGGTGGTGATTTTCATTTACTGGCTATGCGTCTTGGTTACAGACTTCTGTTCTTTGGTAAACTGCAGACTGAATTTTTTGTTGGGGGCGACAATCTCTTTAATGAAACTTACAGTTTAGGAAATGATATCAATGCAGCGTTCTTTCGTTATTACAATGTAGCGCCGGGGAGGAATTATTATGCGGGGGTTTCGTTGTTTCAGGTGTGTAAGAAGAAGTAGTTGATTCTAATTTTAAAACAGTATGAAATATTAGAGATTTCTCCTTCGTCGAAATGACGAGACTCCAAAATTTCGAAATTTCTGAGTTTACTTCATCTGTTTAAATCGTCATATCGAGGAACGAGATATCTCTTAGATCAAAGTGTGTGTTCTATGGAAAGCAATACGAAGTGAATAGTGCTGTTTGTAGTTTGCAACTATAGACAGGTTTAATTAATTAAATAGCTTTATCGTTATCAATGCCTGCGTTATCAACTCAGCATAGTACGGATAGCTTCCCAAAATAAATCAGCAACAAAATTTATTACCTAACCGGCGGGCAATCCCAACTGTTCTTTTTACCAAAGCGGTAGATTGCTCCAACTGAAATACTGAAGAAATGATCTTTACGTGCAGGATTGGCGGCACGGCTAAACCCATCGAGATAATCTGTAAACGTAGTGCGGTAATTTAATTCGGCATTCAATACAATTTGCGGCGATACAGCATAACGGATCCCTGCACCAACAGGCAACACAGGTAATAAAACAGGTGTGCGGCGTGCTATATCCTGTGCAATACGTTGCGGTAAATTTTCATTCAACCCAAAATGACCGGGATTGAAATTACTCCAGTCTCTCCTTATGCGTGTAAAGCCCAAACCTGCGCCTGCAAAGGCATACGGCGTTATTCTGGGACCAACTTCACTCCAACCCATGGGGCTCCATACAATTTGCGGACTTAATTCTATTAGTGGTGTACGAAAATTAAAATTGCGTTGCCGGTGATAATCGGGTGTGCTGTACTTCGCATCGTTCCCGCTTAAAGAAGCCCATGTAAAATTCAAACGAACAGCTAAAGTTGAATTGAGTTTTCTTGATCCGTGTAAGATCAAACCCGGCCGGATGGTTTTCCAGGAACCAAAACGGCTGGGAGCAAGATCGCCCTGGTAAACAAATGCTCCAACGGCTGCACCCACTTCGTACTTAGAATTTTTATTTTGTGCATTTACCTGCACATACGTACAGGTGATAATAAGCATACAACTGATTATACGGATCATACAAATTGAATTTAAGATTGCAATCAATGGTTCTGATAAGCAGCGTAAAGAATAGAACAAAGTGGAGATTCAAGCGGTTATTGTATTAACGGGCTGCCAAGAGCATGCGTATATGCCAATTGTTAAATTGAAGCCAAGAGCAGCTTTTCATTGCAGTGCAATATGTGAACAATTCAACATAAACAAATTTGTAACTGCACAACTGCTCCCCTACATTTGCGATGTAACGGTTCCTGATGTTCATAGTCGGGATTAAAAGGGAAGTCCGGTGTAAATCCGGCGCTATCCCCGTAGCTGTAAAGCGAAGCCCCAACCCCTAAAGGGGAGTAAGGCAACATCTCAATCTACTTTGCCACTGAATCATATTCGGGAAGGCACATTGAGTTGGTCGTTAAGCCAGAAGACCTGCCGGTATTATTTCATTAATCATTTGCTTTCGGGTGAAAGGCAGGAGATGTAACGGCTCACAGGCTTTTATATTTTCTATTTCTTTTTCTGGAAGCAGTCACAACAAAACCATTTTTCAAAAAAAATGAAAAAGAATTTATTTGTAGTGGCTGCCGGATTATTTTTCAGCAGTCAACTAAATGCACAGACAGACAGCAGTACAAAATCACTGGAAGAAGTGATTGTAACCGCCAATCGTTTACCACAAAAACAGGCACAAACCGGCAAAGTAATCACTGTAATTGGTCGGGATGTGTTGGAGAAAAGTGCCGGCCAAACCGTTGCACAGGTGTTAAACACTCAGGCAGGTATCACCATTAACGGAGCATTAAATAATACAGGCACGGTGCAAACAACGTATATGCGTGGAGCCAACAGCGGACGTACATTGATTTTGCTTGATGGTATTCCGGTGAGTGATCCATCACAGATCAACAATGAATTTGATTTAAACCTCTTGCTGGTGAATGATATTGAGCGTATTGAAATTGCCCGTGGTGCACAATCTACTTTATATGGCAGTGATGCGGTTGCAGGTGTCATCAACATCATTACCACAAAAACCAATGTAACCAAACCGTTTAATTTCAAAGGATCAGTTGTTGCAGGAAGTTTCAATACTTTTCGAGGGAGTATACAATTATATGGTAAGGCAGATAAATGGAATTACGCTGTGCGTTCTTCAACCTTCAGCAGCAAAGGATTTTCAACTGCAAAAGATACGGCCGGTAACAAAGGGTTTGATAAAGATGGCTTTCTTGGTTTAACAAACAGTGCAACGGTGGCATACCAGGCAACTGAACAACTGCAACTGCGCAGTTTTGTACAATACTATCAATACAAAACAAGTCTGGATGAAGGTGGCTTTCGTGATGACCGTGACTTTACACAACGCAGCCGCACATTCAATACAGGTACCGGATTTCGTTTTAAAAACAAAGCGGTTGCTTTTACCGGTAACTATATGTACAGCGAGAGCTATCGGAACTTTTTAAACGACAGTACGCATGCTCCCGGTTTTTCGAAATATGCACAAGATGATTATGCCGGTAAAAATCAGTTTGTAGAATTGTTTGCAAGTATTGAGTTAGGAAAAGGCTTTACGTTATTGCAGGGAGCTGATTACCGTTACAATTCTTTTAATAATCAGTTTTTATCCATCAGTTCATTTGGCCCGTTCCGCAGCCGCTTTCGTGATACCAGCATCAGTCAGCAATCCATGTATGCATCGTTGTTATACAATGGACTGAACGAAAAACTGAATGTTGAAATCGGAGGACGTTTAAATGTACACAGCCGTTACGGAAGCAATTATACATACACATTCAATCCTTCTTATGCGCTTATAAAACAGCTTCGTGTATTTGGAAGTGTTGCAACGGGTTTTAAAGCGCCGAGTTTGTATCAATTGTATTCATCTGCAGGCAATGCTGATCTGCAGGCAGAAAAAAGCATCAACTACGAAGCAGGTTTGCAGCATACAGGAAAAAAAATACAGCAGCGTTTGGTTTATTTCTATCGTGAAATAAAAACAGGACTTGAGTTTGATTACATCAATTTCGTGTATTACAATATTCCTAATCAGATTGTGCGTGGTGCAGAGTATGAAGTAAGTGTAACGCCTGTAACCAACCTCAACATTACCGGTAATTACACCTATCTCAATGGAAATGATTTTATTCAAAGCCGCACCACTACAAAAGATACGGCTTACAGTTATCTGCTTCGCCGGCCAAAGCATCATCTGAATGTGAACATTGGTTACCGGTTTAATAACGGAATATATGTTGCATTAAATGGAAAATACCTCAGTAACCGAAATGATGTGGGTGGTTATCTCAAACCGGATGTACTGCTGAATGCTTACTTTCTTGCAGGCGCCTATGCCGAATACAAATGGAAAAATCAGCTGCGGTTTTTTATTGATGCACGAAACATCACAAACAAAAAATTCACCGACTTAAACGGGTTTAACAGTATTCCCTTTGCTATTTATGCAGGCGCAACAATTGAACTGTAAAATAAAAACAACCCGCTGTTGATAACAGCGGGTTTTCATTATGAGTAAACACGAAGAAAAAATATGCGACCGTTGTAAAACCGGCTTTGAATGTAAGCCCGGCGATGTAATCAATTGCCAGTGCTATGGCATTACACTGAGTACAGATGCCGAAACATATATTCAACTGCGTTACAACGATTGTCTTTGCCGCAACTGTCTGCTTCAAATACAACAAACGGATATCAACTTACTGTCGAAAAAAGATTCACAACTATAATCAACTGATTTCATGACACTGCAAGAACAACTGCAACACAAAATCAACAATAAAACAAAACCATTAGGTGCGTTGGGTATGCTGGAGGATCTGGCATTGAAGATTGGTATTATTCAAAACAGTTTAACGCCTTCAATCAATAAACCACATATCGTTGTGTTTGCAGGTGATCATGGTATTGCAGCAACAGGAAAAGTAAACCCCTATCCGCAGGCGGTAACTGCACAAATGGTTTTAAATTTTGTACAGGGTGGAGCGGCCATTAATGTATTTACCAAACAAAACAACATAGGCTTAACAGTAGTTGATGCCGGTGTGAACGTTGATTTTGATGCTTCGTTGCCGATAGTACATGCAAAGATCAATCATGGTACTGAAGACTACAGTGTATCGCATGCTATGACGATAGATGAAGTACATGCGGCAATTGAAAAAGGTGGTGCTATTGTGCAGCAAATTTTTAACAGTGGATGCAATACGATCGGCTTTGGCGAAATGGGTATTGGTAATACTTCTTCAGCAGCACTCATTATGCATCATGTATTGCAGCTTCCGTTGAATGAATGTGTAGGCAGAGGTACGGGCGCTAACGACGAGCAGCTTCAAAAAAAATTATCTGTGCTGGAAGATGTAAGTCGTTTACATCAACTGAATAATACTGATCTCAGTCCACATGAATTACTTAGCCGCATTGGTGGTTTTGAAATAGCCATGATGGCGGGTGCGTACTTAAAAGCAGCAGAAATGAACATGGTTATTGTTGTTGATGGATTTATCAGTACAGCCGCTTTATTTGTTGCAGAAAAAATAGCATTACATGATGCTGCCTTACCCCCCTTTAGGGGATGGGGGTTAATATTCGCTCATTGTTCAGATGAAAACGGTCATCGAAAAATGTTAGATCATCTGATAGCAAAACCAGTTTTACAATTAGGTATGCGTTTGGGTGAAGGCACAGGCGCAGCATTGGCTATTCCCTTATTGCAAAGTGCAGTTGCATTCCTGAATGAAATGGCTAGTTTTGAAACTGCGGGTGTGAGTGGTAAAGAATAATTTTTGCCGGGAAGAAAAGAAGACCGGAAGAAATCTATTAACACGAAGTCACTTCCCGCCTTACCGTTTTGCCCGCATTTCTTTTACCAAAGCAGTTCAAACATTTAACTTGCAAGAACATGAATACTGATACAACGAATCATACTGCTGCTAAGCCCCCTTCAGGGGGTTTGGTGGTACAAATCGAGATATTTTTAACAGCCATCATGTTTTACACCAGAATTCCCTGTCCGAAATGGGTTACACATGATCCGGAATATCTAAACAAAGCCACACGCTACTTTCCGTTAATGGGTTGGATTGTTGGCGGCATTTGTGCGTTGGTATACACCGGCACTGAATTTTTTCTCGGCGCACCCATTGCTATTTTGTTATCAATGATTGCAGGAATACTTACAACAGGCGCTTTTCATGAAGATGGTTTTGCTGATGTGTGTGATGCGTTTGGTGGTGGCTGGACCAAAGAAAAAATTCTCGACATCATGAAAGACAGCAGGGTTGGTGCATACGGCGCCATCGGTATTTTTCTGATGTTGCTGTTGAAGTTTACTGCATTAAGTGCTATTCCGTTTAATCAGATGTGGATGGTTTTACTTGCTGCACATAGTTTTTCCCGATTGTGTGCGGTTCTTTTGATTGCAACAAGCCGTTATGTTCGGGAGAATGATGATGCAAAAGCAAAACCATTGGCCAAATCAATAACTGCCTATGAAATTATCCCGGCTGTGTTGTTTGGCTTGGCGCCATTGCTGTTTTTTCAACGTGTAGAAATGCTGTTTGTGTTGATTCTTCCGGTAGCAGGTACTTTTTTGTTGAGAAGATATTTTCATAAATGGATCGGCGGTTATACAGGCGATTGTTTGGGTGCTACACAACAAGTAGCCGAGGTTTTATGTTATCTGAGTCTGGTTGCTTTTTGGAAAATGGAGTATATTCTTTTTTAAAAAAATTTGTGGCGCTGAGAAATGAGAAAAAGAGGTTAACGCAGAGCAATCTTCTCTGCGCTGATCTCAGCGGTCTTCTTTCTCTGCGTCAAAAAAATATCCGGCTTAGAAAAATAAGAAATGGAGTTGATCGCAGATTATTCATCTCTGCGCTGATCTCTGCGTTCTTCTTTCTCTGCGCCTAAACAAAAAACATGAACACAGAAATCTATCTCATCCGCCATACCACACCTGCAGTAGAAAAAGGAACTTGCTACGGACAGGCAGACCTGGATGTAACCGAAAGTTTTTTTGATGAAGCTGCATTGATCAAACAAAATTTACCTGCAAATATTCAAACGGTGTATGCCAGTCCGCTGCAACGTTGCAGCAAACTGGCTCAGCATTTATTTCCATCACACAACATTTCTTATCATGACGATTTGAAAGAAATTAATTGTGGTGAATGGGAATTACAAAAGTGGGATGCTATTCCGCAGGAACTGGTGATGCCGTGGATGAATGATTTTGTAAATGTTCGTATTCCCGGCGGCGAAAGCTATCTTGATCTGTATGCACGTACAACAAAAATGTTTCAAGCCATTGCAGAGAAAAAAGAAACGGCTGCTATTGTTTCGCATGGTGGAGTGATGCGGAGTATTCTTTCACATTTGACCAATACAGCTTTGATTGATTCGTTCAATGTATTTAAACTGCAATATGGTTGCGTAGTAAAAATATTTTTACAGGAAGATCAGTTTATGCATGAAGTAGTACATAACATACAAAGCACCTCCGAGCAACACAAGCCCAGCTATCAGTAACAACTCATACTGTAAACTGCTGGCTCAAAAGAAAAGTTATCTTTGCGCAAACCTGTTTTATGAATCTTGATTTCAGTCTCAGTCAGCTCCTCACTGTATCTTTTACTTTGTTTGCAGTGATAGACATCATTGGTTCAATTCCTTTATTAATTGCCATGAAAGATAAGATGGGGGCTATCCGTGAGTTTAAGGCCACACTTATTTCAGGTGCTTTAATGATTCTGTTTTTATTTGTAGGCGAATCGTTTTTAAAGATGCTGGGTGTTGATCGTCGTTCATTTGCTGTAGCAGGTTCCATCGTCATTTTTGTATTAGGATTGGAAATGGTATTGGGTCATGAGTTTTTTAAAAGTGATAAGAATGCAAAGAGCGGCACAGTGGTGCCGATTGCTTTCCCGATTATTGCGGGAAGCGGTACACTTACGACCATTATGTCATTAGGTGCTAATTATTCCGATCTGGTGATTCTGATTGCTATTCTTTTAAACCTGATACTCGTGTTCTTTGTATTGAAATCGCTGAAGTGGATTGAAAAACTGTTAGGGCCTGCAGGTTTACTTGCTGTACGAAAATTTTTTGGCGTAATATTGCTGGCCATTGCCGTAAAAATATTTGCAGGTAATGCTGGAGGGTTGATTAAATAATTTGAAGATTAGCTAATTTGGATAATCCTATAGCAGTCATTCTCAAATTTTCAAATTACTCAATTTTCAATTTTTTTTGGCCTCGTAGTACAATGGATAGTATAAGAGTTTCCGAAGCTCCAGATCCAGGTTCGATTCCTGGCGAGGCCACTACAAATAAAACCGACCCCTTTCAGGTCGGTTTTATACTTTCAGCACATTTTTGCCGTTCTTTGTTACACTGCTTCATCCAATTATTCACATATGAAAAAAACAGTACTGCTCCTGGCTTTCTTTCCGATCCTGTTGAATGCACAGAATTTTCACCTTTCGTTCCGGGCGGGATTTGCAAACTATCAGGGCGATCTCAAACAAAATGCATTTTCACTGAAACAGGCAAAATTTGTTGGAAGCTTAGGCGCCCGTTATGATTTATCCGAACATTTTTTATTACGCTCACACCTCAGCCTTGGATCACTACGTGCAGATGATGCCAAAAATAAAAATGCATCTTTAAAAAGCCGCAACTTCAGTTTTCAAACCAGCTTGTTTGAGTGGGAACTGGGGGCTCAGTATAATATTTTCAGCTTGAATGATAAATGGTGGACACCTTATGTTTTTGCAGGCGGCGCCTTGTTTCATTTTAAACCATCAGCTATAGATAATGCAGGCAACCGTGTTTTTCTGAAACCGTTGAGCACGGAAGGGCAAGGAGTCATTCCCGGTAAAAAAAATTATAAACTTACACAGTTTGCCATACCATTTGGTATTGGTGCAGAATATGCATTAAACGAAGATCTGCGTGTAGGATTAGAGTTTGGTTACCGGAAAACTTTTACAGATTATATTGATGATGTGAGTACCACTTATGCAGATCAAAATATATTACTGGCAGCAAGAGGTCCGCAAGCCGTTGCAATGGCTTATCGTGGACCAGGTACTTACCCTGCTGCAGGTTCGTTAAGAGGAAATGAAAAAAACAAGGATGCATATTATTTTCTGCAACTCACTTTTACATGGAGACCTTTTGTAGACTGGTATGAACGTACATCGGGTATTGCATCATTCAAAAAGAGTAAAAAAGTAGGCTGTCCCGGAAGCAGAGTAAAAGGTTATTAAGCTGCAGTTGATCTGTTGCGGAATTTTTCAAACAAGGCAATGTTCATCAGTGTGAGCAGCATGCCGTAAAAAATATCTTCGAACGGAATATGATTCATTGGCCAGGGAAGAAAAGAAAATATCCGCACACCCAGGTTCTCCGCATCATTATACAACACTACAGGTATGCCGGTGAGAAATCCATTAACAATAAGAAATGGAATCACCACCACCAGATATGAAACAAAAAATGAAGAGGCATCAAACCCTTTGAACCATTTTTTAAACACAACCAGTGCTGTAATAAAAAGAGCATTAAACAACGATGTATAAAACGTATATGCTTTGCCGTAAGTAAGCAATGCAGCTACAAAAAAACAAACAGCTGAAAAAATCAATAATGATCGTCCCCAGTTTTTATTCTTCACTACCGGGAAATAAGAGATGATGCATTCGTACACAAACACACAGCAATAAGGAACAATAAAAAAGAAAAGTACTTCTTCAATTGGCAGGGAAGAAATTTTAACCCCTGTAATATATGCATCATTAAAACTCCAGACAGCAGCTTTTGTCTTTAACTCATCCCACACCAAAAAAAACAAAGCAGGAAACAGAATGGCAGGAAATAAATACTTCCATTTTTTATAATAGGCTACCTTTTTATCAAAACTTAACAGCAATGGGCCTGCAAGAGAAGCAGCCAATATCAGAAAGTAAGTGAAGTGTGCGTTCAAATGTTTGGTTTATGATAAAGGCCTTACTTAATATTCGGATTGAGTTGTTTTTCTTTCCGCACTTTATCCCAGTATTTTTTATGTACAAACAACATCCCGAAACTTTCACCATCCTCTTTGTCTAAATGCTTGTGATGCATTTTATGCGCCCAGCGAATGGCTCTTACATAAGTATTATTCCACCTGCTGAAAATTTTAAACCGCTGGTGAATAATAATATCATGTACTATGAAGTAAGCCAACCCATACATGGCAATACCGGCACCAACACTTACCACCCAATATACCTCATTCATTAAACCAAGCATGATACAAAGCCAGCTGGGGATCGCAAAGATGAGAAAGAACGCATCGTTCTTTTCAAAAAAAGAACCCCGTGGCTGATGATGATCTTCGTGCAGATACCAGAGCGAACCATGCATTACATATTTATGGGTAAGCCAGGTGATGCCTTCCATGGTAAAAAAAACAGCGAATGCAAGTAGTATATAAAGTAACAGACTCATAAAAAAGTACGTAAAATGAGAAAAAACATGAACTGAATCAATAACAAATTTACGGCGAATTGGTTTTGTTTGTGAAATGATAACAGCCGGAACAGCAGCATCAACAGCAAACTAACACCAAACCAGCTGATATAATTGAACAGGGGAATGGATCCATCGCCCAGCCATTGCCAGTAGCCAAGCTTTACCGCTACAGGTTCCATCAGCCAGTCAAAAAAAGTAGCCAGCAGCGCCGCATCAAGTATCACAGCTATAAATCCTACATTATTTCGTTTTGGCTGGTCTTCATTTTTTAATTTGTTCCAGAGAAAGTTCAACAGCATCTGTATACTTACTCCGC
Organism: Chitinophagaceae bacterium; assembly: GCA_022841365.1. Classification (GTDB taxonomy): domain Bacteria; phylum Bacteroidota; class Bacteroidia; order Chitinophagales; family Chitinophagaceae; genus Lacibacter. The sequence continues at coordinate 68,211 of JALHRP010000014.1, forward strand.
AGCAATACATTACTATAAACCAGTTAACACCAATTACCAGTGGTACTCCTTTCAACTGTATACCCATTGCAGGCAGATAGTTGTATGATCCGAACAGCCACTGAAAATTTACACCAATATATTCCACAGCAAAACCAACCACATAACAGACTGCTGCAAATAAAAAGAAGGCGTTAGTTTTTTCTTTCTGTGTATAAATTAACAATGCAGCAGACAGCAACAGATTAAAAGGTGTAAGTGATGCAATCAGTGTACGATCATAAAATAAAATACCCAGCAACCCGATGAGATGAAATAAAACAGCAACTGCGGTTGCTTTTTTTTGTGCTGATATGGAACTGAAGCTGATCAATGCTTACTGTTGTTTGAGAATTGTTGTGCAATCAATTCAGTTGCAATTTGTGCACTTTTAAAACATAAGGGTATGCCACCACCGGGATGTACACTACCTCCGCAGAAATACAAACCCTTTATACTGTTTTTAAAATTTGGATGCCGGAGAAACGCTGCCATTTTACTGTTACTGCTGGTCCCGTATAACGATCCTCTGTAAGATTGTGTTCTTGTTTCAATCCGCACCGGATCAAGATACTCTTCTGTTTCAATGGCCGATGCAATATCTGTCTGCAACATTCTGCTCAGTTTATCAATCACCTGTTGCCGTAGTTTCAAACGAAGGCTGTTCCAGTCCTGACCACTATCTGAAGCAGCATTCATTAATAAGAACCAGTTTTCTTTTCCTGCAGGTGAGTGGCCTTCTTCCATTTTTGAAGTGATGTTGAGATACACCGTAGGATCAGCATAAGTTGTTTTCAACTTAAAAATACTGTTGAACTCTGCTGCATAATTTTTGCTGAAAAAAATATTATGCAGGTGCAGGTTACTGAACTCCCGGTTCATTCCCCAATAAAAAATAATTGCACTGCAGCTGCGTTCCTGTTTCAACAACTGTTTGGCTTTATCAGCATCCTGTAAAAGGTTTCGGTATGTAAAATAAACATCTGCATTGCTCAGCACTACATCCGCTGCAACATTTTCGTTTTGAACAACCACTCCTTCTACCTTACCCGCATGCTGAATAATCCGGTCAACTGCTGTATTAAAATGAAAGTGCACTCCTTTTTTTTTGGCCAGTGCCATCAATGCATTGGTGATGCTGATCATTCCACCGGTTGGATAATAAGTTCCCTCGTTTAATTCAAGATGAGGGATCATACTCATCATACCGGGTGTTTGATAAGGATTACTTCCGTTGTAGGTTGCAAAACGATCAAACAACTGAACAGCTTCCGGCGTTTGAAATTTTGAACGGTTGTACCGGTGCAGCGAACCTGCTATATACGGCCACCGAACAGTTTGCAACGCTTTCAATACAGACTTCTGTAACCAGGTAGATCGTTTATGCAGTGAATGATTCAGAAAGATGGTTCCGATATTTTGATAGAGTTTTTTGCTTCTTTGCAGATAGCTTCTAACTGCAGCAGGCGACTCGCCTAAATGTTCATGTAATTCTTCTGCAAGTCTGTCTTCATCTGTCCATGCATTTACTTCTTTGCCGTTTTCATAAAAATATTTGCAGGAAAGATCTACCTGTGAGTATTGAAAATATTCATCGAGGCTTTCACCTGCATAAGAAAAAAGTTCATGCAGATAATGCGGTTGCGTAAACAAGGAAGGACCTGCATCAAACCGAAAACCATCTTTTTCAAAGACAGTTAACTTACCGCCGGGATATGCATTGCGTTCATACACATGTACCTCAAACCCCTGCACAGCAAGGCGTACAGCACCGGCAAGGCCGGCTACTCCGCTGCCAATAACAGCTGCTTTACGCTGCTTCATCGGTTTTTAATTTATTGTTGAGCCATTGCTCCAGCAAAGGGAATGCAATTTTAAACCACTCGGTATAAAGAGCAGACTGATGTTGAATTTCGTCTTTAATTACGGCCATTGGTTTATAATCAACTTCACTTACTTCTTCTTCATTTAAAAAAAGTTCACCATCGTATTCGCCAATAAATACATGATCAAATTCATGCTCCGTAAGTCCGTTGTCAAACGCAGCCTTGTAGGTAAAGTGAAATGCTTTTGTAAGTTGAGCAGTAATTCCCAGTTCTTCTTTTAATCTTCTCAAGGCTGCTTGCTCAGTTGTTTCGCCGGGAGCAGGGTGACTGCAGCAGGCATTGGTCCATAATGAAGGGCTGTGATATTTTGTTGCTGCTCTTTTTTGCAGGAGCATCTGTCCGTTTTTGTTAAAGAGAAATATACTGAACGCTCTGTGCAGTAACGCTTTTTCATGTGCTTCCATTTTTTCCATGGAACCGGTTACTTCGTCCTGTTCATTTACAAGGATAACTTTGTGCATCAGTCAAAAATAATCATTTGCAGGTTATACCGAATTGCAGAATTCGATGGTTTAATTTTATTTATATCGGCATAATACCATCTAAGATTTGCACTAAGCACTTTGAGCTAAACAGCAAATCAAGATGGTATTACATAATGTTCAACTGATTGCGAACACCTGCACGGATAAGAATCATTACCTTATGATAGTCTGGAATGCGGATACGCTCTTCCATGATTTTTGCAGGCTGCAGCTTTTTTATTTTACGGAACAAGGAGAGGTAGTATTTGTAAGCAACATACACACCGAATCTCGCTTTTTCAGGAAGTTGCATAATGCCGGCATAAGCTTCGTCAAAATCTTTTTGTATGTCGTCTTCTATCTCCTGTTTTTGAAGCTCAGTGAAATTGGAAAAATCAAGACCTGGGAAATAAGTACGGTCTAAATGATTATAGTCTGCTTTCACATCTCTTAAAAAATTTACTTTTTGAAAAGCAGCTCCTAATGATCTTGCCGAAGGTTTCAGTATTTCATACACCTGTTGATTGCCTTCAAGAAATACATACAAACACATTAAGCCCACTACTTCGGCGCTTCCGTAGATGTAATCGTTATAACCTTTGTGGTTGTACTGTTTCTGATCAAGATCCATTTCCATGCTGTTGAAAAAAGCATGAATCAGTTCATGATCAATCCTGTATTGATTAACGGTTAACTGAAAACTGTTGAGAATGGGGTTGAGGCTGATGCCACGTTCAATGGCTGCAAAGGTTTCTTTTCTGAATTCAGCAATGAGAGTTGCTTTATCATAATCATGAAATGTATCAACAATTTCATCAGCAAAGCGAACAAGTCCGTAAATATTATAGATCGGCTGACGCAGATCCTGATTCAACAACTTAATAGCTGATGAAAAAGATGTGCTGTACCGCTCCGTTGTATTACGGCTGCACAACTGACTGATTTCATGAAACAACTCCATCATACGCTTGCACTGGTTTGTAGTGATTTTGAAAACTCTTTTTTTATCAGGTTTGCAACCACCTCTCCGCTGATAAGGCTTGGAGGAACGCCCGGTCCCGGTACGGTGAGCTGACCGGTGTAGAACAAATTACCCAGCTTGCTGCTCTTACATCCCGGCTTTAAAACAGCTGTCTGCATCAAAGTGTTCGCCAACCCGTAAGCATTTCCTTTAAAAGCATTGTAGTCAGTTACGAAATCGCTCACTGAATAAGATTTTTTTACAACAATATTTTCAAGGATGGTTTCTCCTGTACGTTCTTCAAACCGTTTTACAATTTGCTGAAAATACCGTTCCCTCAGTTCTTCCGTATCGTTGGTTAAACCTGCGGCTACCGGAATTAAAAAGAACAGATTTTCGTGACCTGCAGGTGCTGCTTCAGGATCTGTAACAGAAGTTGCACTTACGTAAAAGAGCGGGTTTGCAGGCCATTGAGGGTTATTGTAAATTTCTTTTCCGTGTAAATCAAAATCGGTATCAAAAAATAAGGAGTGATGTATACAGTTGTTTAATTTCTTATTAATTCCCACATAATACAACAAACAGGAAGGAGCCATCACCCGCTGATCCCAATAAGCAGTTGAATAAGAGCGTTCATGTGCTGCAAGCAATTTAGTTTCGGTAAAGTAATAATCAGCTCCGCTGATCACCACATCGGCTGTATATGTTTCTTCATTTGCAATAACCGCTTTTGCCCTGCCTCCATGCGTTTGTATTTTTTGTACATCTTTATTAAACTCAAACTTAACTCCCAGTTCAACCGCCAGTTGATACATGCCTTCCACAATTTTATACATACCACCTTTGGGATACCATGTGCCGAGTTTAACATCAGCATAATTCATCAGACTGTATAAAGCCGGAATTTTTTCGGGCAGTGCGCCTAAAAACAAAACCGGAAACTCCATGAGCTGTCTTAATCTTGAATCTTTGAAATGTTTTTGTACATGTGCTTTAACCGAAGTAAATACATCTAACCGAAACAATCCGTTGAGTAAATCCCAATCTGCAAATTCTGTAAGCGATTGACCGGGTTTGTATACCAGTTTGTTTATTCCTACCTGATATTTATAAGCAGCCTCTTCCATAAAACGGTTAAGCATAGCAGCGCTGCCGGGTTCTAAACGATTAAACAATTCGCACAACGCATCGTATGAAGCAGGAATGTCATGAGCGTCTTCCGTAAAATAAACTCTGTAAGATGGATCTAAGCGTTGGAGTGTGTAGTAATCAGAAACAGATTTTCCGAACTGTTGAAAATAACGTTCAAATACATCGGGCATCCAGTACCAGCTCGGGCCCATATCAAAAGTAAAACCACCCATTTCCATTTTTCTGGCACGTCCGCCTGGCATGTCATGCTTTTCAAGTACAGTTACATCCCAGCCATCACGGGCTAAAAATGATGCAGCCGACATGCCCGCAAACCCACTTCCGATAACAATAGCTTTCTGCCTCAATGAATAAATATTTAATACCTGCTGATTTGTTCTTTGAGCAATTTACGGGCAAAATGGATGCGACTCTTAATTGTGCCTAAAGGCTCCTGAAGAATATATGCTATTTCCTGATATTTAAAGCCTTCAAAATAGAGCATAAATGGACTTTTAAAAATCTCCGGCAACTGATGTATGGCTGTCTGGATCTCCTTCATCTTCATGCTGGTCTCGGCAGTATTACTCACAGTGGCCTGCTGATAATTGAGAAAAAATTCATTTGGAGTTGAATCAAAAATGGTGTTTTGTTTCGCCCTTCTGCGGTAATTATTAATAAAAATGTTCCGCATGATGGTGTACAGCCATGCCTTGATGTTGGTACCAACATTGTACTTTTCACGATTGGCCAATGCCCTGAACATGGTTTCCTGCAGGAGATCTTTGGCCGTTTCATTATCTCTGGTAAGCGTAAAAGCAAATGGCTTTAAAAAATCGGTATTATTTAAAAGCATTTGGTTGAATTCAACTGCAGACATAAAATACTGTTTAATTATTTATGCTGTAAAGTTAAACAATAATAATTCGTAACAACAAATTTTTGTTTAATTTTTATTATATGAATGTTAAACATTTTAATTTTCAATCTTTTAGAAATTAAAAATCCCCCGATAACGGGGGATTCTGCAGATTTTATCGTGTGAAAATTTATTTAAGAGTGGAAATAAACTCCGTTACCTCCGCCAGCGATTTAAGAAAACGGATGTTTCCTGTAGCCGCTTTTCCTTCAAAAGTTTGAGTAAGTAAACCGGAAATAAGAATGTTTGAATTAGGCAACTTTGTTTTCAGGTTGTTCAGGAATTTATCAAAATTAAACTCCTTCATTACTGTAGTAAGGTGGGTATATACATAATCCGGTTTCTTTAGCTGTACCACAAATTCAAGATCTTTCACCGGAACGTTAGCACCCAGATAAATAATTTTTACTCCTCTGCTTTTTAAAAGATACTGCAAAAACAATAACCCTAATTCATGATGTTCGTTCTCCGGCATGAAAAGGAGCACTTTGGTTTTGAGTGAAAAAGGAGTTACAATATTTTCAGTTCCAACCAGAATTTTTTGACGGATGATATTGGTGATGATGTGCTCCTGTGCAGGATTGATGTGATCTGTGAGCCACAATATACCAATACGCTCAAGGAAAGGGAATATGATAAAAGTGATTGCTTTTTCAATTCCTCTGGAAGCAATAAACTGATCTAACACATATTCAAACGCTTCAATATCCAGATCAATCATATGCTGGATCAGTTCGT